>CALMOM010000022.1:2707-3777 GCA_937873305.1 uncultured Terriglobus sp. | reverse complement strand
CCGTTATCCGGAGCCGGCACGGCGTTGGGGTAGAGGCCCGGGATCGGAGCGTTGAGGCGTCCTTCATCTTCCGGATGCGGGAAGGGCTTGCGGGGCATCATCGCTTCACGCTCGCTTGTATTCCACAGAAATATCGCTTCGACGATCGCCCCCTGCTCCAGATCGGCCGGATGCAGGCGGTCGTTGGTGTCCATGTCCGAGTGATGCACGCGGGTTTCGTAGTCCATGGGGTCCTGGATGAACTGGAACCCAGGGAGCCCCACGGCGTCGAAGCTCAGGTGATCGGTGCCGCCCGTGTTGCGATTGGTGACCGTGGTGACGCCCATGTCGTAGAGCGGCTCAATCCACTGCGCAAAGATGGGCGCGAGGGCATAGTTGCCCTGCGTGTACACGCCGCGCACCCTGCCGGTGCCATTGTCGAGGTTGTAGTAAGCGTCGAGCTTTTCCCACTCCCTGGTGACCGTGAGCGGGCCGTGCTCACGCTGCATGTAGGCGGGTGTGGCGGGGTCTGCGCCGGGGGCCGGAGCGAACTGCCCGAAGTGCTGCCTGACGTACCCGGCAGAGCCAAAGATACCCTGCTCTTCGCCGCTCCAAAGCCCGATGCGGATGGTGCGCTTTGGCTTTACGTTCAATGCCTTCAGGATGCGCAAGGCTTCCATCGCCATAATGCTGCCTGCGCCGTTGTCGGTCGCGCCGGTGCCGGAAATCCAGCTATCGAGATGGCCGCCGACCATAACGACTTGCTCCTTCAACCTGGGGTCGGTGCCCGGGATTTCGGCAATGGTGTTGAAGCCGTGCTCGTGGTCGCCGGTAAATCTGGTCTGGATGTCCACTTCCACCTGCACGGGCACACGGTTGCCGGCAAGCCGCGCGAGCCGGTTGTAGTGCTCGATCATCATCACCGCGTTGGGAATGGTCAGCTTGTTTTCGGGCTTCTGCGCGGCAGGCGTCAGGTTCGCGCCGTTGTCGTCGAAGATGATGCCGGTACCGCCGCCGTTGCCGCCGTCGCGGCTGGGCGTGATGATCGCAGCAACGCCTTCTTCCTTCATCAACTTCAGCGCGCTGGCGCG
>CALMOM010000022.1:0-2697 GCA_937873305.1 uncultured Terriglobus sp. | reverse complement strand
CCTCGCCGGATGGCGCATGACGGCGGCGGCACAGCCGGTGCTGGTGGCCTTGGGCTACGTCGCGATCTACGCCGCTTCCGTGGCCGTTTCCATTCCCGGAAGCGTCTGGCTGACCCTCACCGGGGGCTTCCTGTTCGGGCCGGCGGCGGGCACGGCGCTCGCCCTGGCCGGGTCCACGGTCGGCGCGAGCCTGCTGTTTCTCGCGGCCCGACACGCACTGGCGCCGGTGCTGGCCCGGCGCGCGGCGCCTCCGGGCCTTCCATGGCGCGAAGTTCTTCTTCGGTGTAGCGATCAAACCACGACTCGGTAATGTCGGGCGTGGGGCGCATGGCGCCGAGCAGCACGATCTTGCCGGCCAGCTTGCCTTTTACTGCCTCGAGCTCGCTCGCATCGGCAAGCGGCAGGTAAACGACGTCGCCCATGACAGGGCCGTTGGTCGCAGGCGCCCACGGCGCGGCCTGGCTCCAGCGCGGCGCGGTATCCGGCGCAACCATGCGCGCCCAGGTTTTGACCTGCTGCCAGCCCATGCCGAACTCGCCCCAGTCTTCGAGATGCGCGTTGGAAAGGCCGTACGCGGTCATGATGTCGCGCGTGTACTCGTTGGCCTTGCGCATGTTGGGCGAGCCGGTAAGGCGTGGGCCGATGTTGTCCATCAGCCCGCCGGCAAACTGCATCACCTTACCGTGGTTCAGACCTTCAGCGCGGATGCGCTCATACATAGTGATGTCGACGGTCTCTCCGCCGGGTTGCGAAGCGTAGTAGCTGCCGGGGCGCTGGCCCCTTTTTTCAGCCGATTCTTCCGTCTGCGGGGCAGTGGAACCTTTCTTCTGAGCAAAGGCGGAGGCCGGCAAAACCAGAAGCGCGGCAACGGCAGTAGAAGCACTGCAACGTAGAAAGAGGCGAGACATTGTCATGTCGGGAAAGAAACTCCAGAGGAAACGGATTTAGAAGTGCGTTCTATGTAGCATACGTGGTCAGAAATCCCTCTTCACCCGAGTTAGCAATGTCGTCGAACAACTTACGCAGGCCCCAGTCCGGGTCCTATACCGGGAGCGATTCACATCTTGTTTCCACGGTACCACCCAAGAGGTCTGCCTATGCGCGTCACCGGTTCTCGCCCGCTGGATGGAGCGGGCAAGCTGTGGTTTTACAAAGACTGTGTCGTCCTATGGCGTGGGCGAACTGAGCGCGTCGGGCGCGTTGCTTTCGCCTTCTGCAGCGACGACCCCGGGCTTTTAGCCCAGCTGTCTCAACAAATCCGCAAGGGATCGCTGTCAACGGCATTGGCAACGTGTGGGTGGTGAACTACGGCAACAGTACGCTGGTACGTATGTCCGGTGTGGCAGTGCCGAAAACGCAGCAGTACTACTAGAGCATCTCTCTGTGAGATGTAGAGTTTGGCTTCAGGCTGTAGGTCCGACTTATACCAGCCCAGCCCGCAGGGCTAGGTTTGGCAAAGAGAGATGATGGGAGCGCTGAAGGCGTTGCTCAGTACACTGATCAAACAGTCCCAGGCCATTTGCATGCAACTGTGTTGCTCATAGAGCTTGGAGGCAGCTGCCGAAAGGTTTCAAGGTCACCGAGCATAAGATCTTCTTGTCGGGTGAATGTGGAGACTGTCTCTGATTCTGTCGCGCGGACCGGTCGGCGCCGCCGGGGTGGCCCTGCCTATGTCGGCCAGCAGGTCATACCAGAGGTCTCCAAGGGACATCGCGGCGTCGACGGGCGCAGGTCCGCCGATGGCCACGTTTCTCCGGTAGTCGGCGCCCAGTGTCGTGATTACGTTCGTTTCGTAAGCGCTGATCCAACGGAGTGCGGGCAGAAGCGCCCCAATGCATGCGGTCCGTCTACCCGTCGCCAGCGTCCGAGGGTTCCACTGGTCTTCCCCCGTCGCGAAGCGTGGAACGAAATCGAAACGGCCAAGATAACAGCCCGTGTCGGTGCCGCAGTAAATCCCAAACCCCCAGACCCTCAGCAGCTTCCCGCGGCCGAGCATCACGGTGTATTGGGAACAGCCGTTCATACCGGCAGGTGGTCTTTGCCTCACCATGCCGGCCGCAAGCAGGAGATTGCCGCCGTCCTGTTTGATGTCCTGTCCCCACAGCCAGCACTGCAGATTCAGCAGGCTCGCACCTCTGCTTTGCAGCGCACGCGGCAGGTAGCGGCCCGGAAGTCGCGGAGGCCAAGTGTGCCTAGCGGCTGGCGGCGTGTGAAGCTGTGGCGCGGCACTCATGGGCAGGCTATGCCTTGGCTTCGCGGTAGATCACGTGCTTACGCACCTTGGGATCGTATTTGCGGAGCTCGATCTTCCCGCTGGCGAGCTTCGGGTTCTTGGTAGTCGTGTAGAAGTGCCCGGTGCCGGCGGTCGATACAAGCTTGATGATCGTTCTCATGCTGTCCTCTTTGCTGCCTTGCGCATTGCTTCCTCAAAGCCGAGCTTGTTGATGGTCCGAAGGCCGCGCGCGCTGACACGCATACGCACGAAACGGTTCTCGCTGGGAACCCATATGCGCTTGAGTTGAAGGTTGGGCTCCCAGCGACGCCGGGTCTTGTTGTTGGCATGGGATACGCGGTTTCCTGAAACCGGCCGCTTGCCTGTGATGGGACATACTTTTGCCATGATGGTTGCCTTCTAAACTGCCGCTTCCTGCGGCTCCTCGGTAAACATTGCGGTGAACGGATCGCAGGGAAAGAGCC
>CALMOM010000021.1 GCA_937873305.1 uncultured Terriglobus sp. | reverse complement strand
CGAGATGTGGGAGCGCATCGGAAAGCTCGAAGGTTTCGAAGCGCTGACAGCGAATTCGGCAGCTATGCTCGATCTCGCAATCTATGCCGCTCAGTGGAACCAAGTGGAAGGGCGTGTTGTTGGTGAGATGATCAGGCGGGATGGTATACGGCTTCGCAAAGCAGGCGTGATCATTGAACTTGCATTGATTTCGCAGATTGGTGTAAAGATTGCGCCCTTCCAACTTCAGGAGGCCATCGCGGCCTATCAGCTGATGCGTGGCCGCCTGCTGGGTCTCTACGAGAGTGCACATGTTGGCTTGTACCCGCGACTGGCTGAAGCCCTTTAGGACGGGCGCATCAGTATGCTTTAGGCTTTTCGTAGGTCGGGTGTATCACGGATACCTGACTCAGCACGACTGGCAGCGAGTTTGCGGCATGTCCAATCGGCAACAGCTTGTTATCTGGACGCACTCTGATAATCAGTCCACCGTTGTTGATCTGATAGATCTTAGCCAGACTCGCAGGAGTGTGCGCGATTGTGGATGCCATTCAATGGAGAGTGACGCTCCAGTTCCTCGATCCTGGAAAGCTGGTGCGGCCTTCTCGGTGCATCGCAGAGACACTCCCTTGCAGGAGCCGCTCCGCTACACGGTCTCTGCTGGGGACACGTTGACAGACTCCTGGTACCTTCGGAGCAGGGGCGATTTCACTTGATCGTGCACGGTCCGAACGGGTTCCTCTCAGAGTTTGCGGGTTCTGTTGAGAGCTCTCTCGAAGTAACGATGCGTCACTTTACCGTAAGAAAGTTCCCTGTCAGCCTAAAGCAAGAGAGTGTGGGCGTCGCAAAGACTACAATCGTTCTGCGGAACACTGGCGCGGAGACTGCATATTTCATAAAACAAGATCGATATAGCAAGACGGATAGCAGCTTTCAACTAGCGCCTGGGTTGCCCCAGACCATCTGGCACGATGCCACTGAGCATCACAACTGGTTTGATCTTGATCGTCAAGCTATCTTCGGCAAACGGTAACCGCGATAAGAGTCTATCAAACGTGGCGATTTGCTGGTCACGTCGAAAACGGCATTGCTTCATTCAGTGATCCAGTGCTGAGCCAGCATACGGCAGCTCACGAAATTACAGTCTGAATGGATAGCCGGCTCGTCGTTCTAGTCGAAGAGGGCAGCCAATTGTAAAAGCTTGCAGATGTGTCTCGTATCAATTAGTCAGAGTTGCATTCGTTAGAAGTCGCCTACGTGCTCTCGCCCTAAGTGGAGCGTAACTGCATAAGTCTGCGATCGCACCTTAATGAAACCAGCGGCGTGCAGTGCCCACCAAGCCTTGGATTCAACGATGCTGGGATGCCGTTGATCTAGATCAGCTCACAGTAGCTCGTGGGCAGGGAACCGGTGTAGGGCCGAAAGCCTGCACTAGTCTCCTGAGATCAATTCTTAGCAGCTAGGTTGCTGTCATCCATGCGGCGATAGATGGCGTACAACAAGGGGGCCGTCACATCTCTGCGAGCCCCCTTGTTGAAGATTTACCCAAGCGCCGACGCTGCGTGCGTCGCCTCCAGTACGCCCGTTAGAACAGCAGCTTTGCTGCGAACTGCAGTTGGCGCGGCGTATTGGCCTGCGTGGTGATGCGGCCAAAGCTGGTAGAGCTGACGTTGGTGTTGGGGCCGCCGAACTGAACGTGGTTGAACGCGTTGAAGGCCTCGGCACGCAGCTGAATGGCCGTCTCGCGGAAAGGGTGCAGCTCCTTAAATAGCGAGAAGTCCGTCGTATCTAGCCGCGGGCTCAACAAGCGGGAGTTGTAAGCTGGACCGTTGCCCAGCGTGAATGGCGCGGGCTGGGAGAAGGCCGTGGTGTCGAAGTAGCGCGCGAGCCGCCCATGGATGTCGCCGCTGAGGCTGGGATTGCGGCCGTTGTAGTTGGCGTACTCAATCTGAGTACTGATACCGGCAGTGTTGCTGGCTGTCACCTGCAAGGGATTGCCGCTTTGAATGGTGGTGATGCCGTTGAACTGCCAGCCGCCCACCACAGTATCAAGCGCGCGCGGCATGGCCGAACCGAATTGGCGGCCGATGCCTACCGGCACCTGGTATGTATACCCCGCAACGAAACGGTGCGGCGTGTGCTGCGAGGCCACAGCGTAGTCCAACTGCGGGTTGTAGCTGTCCTGGTGCGTGGTGTTGGTGTCGAATGTCTTGGAGAAGACGTAGGACGCGTTCACCTCTAGGCCAAAGCTGGTGCGCTTCTCGAGCTTAGCCTGTAGGGCGTCGTACTTGGTCTGGCCACCCGGCAGAAACAGCGGCAGGACGCTGGTGAACTGCGGGTATGGACGCAGCAGTTGCGCGCGGCCCACGGTGCGCGCGGCTAAGACGCCGCCAACGCCGCTGCCGTAGAACGGGTTTGCCACCAGGTCGTTCAGGTGCGAGCCCAGGCTCAGGTCCGAGGTGGGCAACTGGTCGAAGTCAATGCCACCCTCGCGGCTCTGTTGCAGCTTGAGCGCGTGGTTGCCCACGTAGCCCACCTGCAGATGCGCCCGGCCGGGTAACTCGCGATCGATGTTCAGGAGGTACTGCTCCACATAAGGCGTGACGGTGGTGCGCAGAAAGCCCTCGATGACGCCGCCCGCGCCTGTGGTTAACCCCTGCGTCGCGCCTGGCACCGGCTGGAAGCCTGCGGGGAACGGATTATCCAGCGTGTTATACGGCGTGATGCCGTCCAGCGACGTAACCCACGTGTTCTGCACACGGAAGCCGTACGGCCCAATGGTGCCGGCAGCCGCCTGCGGCGAGGGGCCGTAGACGATGCCGAAGCCCGCGTGCATCACGGTCTTGGGATCGACAGTATAGGCCAGGCCGAAGCGCGGCGCGACGTTGTTGCCGTCGTAATTAAACTGGTGGCGGTTCGCGCCGTTGACCCCGACAAAGACCAGGCCGCCGTGCAGCCCGGCGATGCCGGATGGTGCCGCCAGCGGTGAGACCGCGTTGGGGTCGAAGTAGTTAGTCCGGTTGTAGCGTTCTGTCCGGGGTGTGTCCAGGTCGTAGCGCAGCCCGGCGCTCAGCGTCAGCTGGGGCGAGACCCGCCAGTCATCCTGAAGGTAGGCACCGTAGTAAAAGCTCTGTGTCGCAGCGTCCTTGAAGTTCTGGATCAGGTCGCCGCTGCTGCCGGTGCCCAGCAGGAGTGAGGCAAAGCCATTGCCCGCAGTAACGCTGGCCGTATTGGGGTTGGGCCCCTGCGTAAAGCCCTGGGTAAAGGCGAAGTTGCCAGAGGTGTCGCGCGTTTCGCGGTCGTTGACGCGGATGACCCGCGCGTCCAGGCCAGCCTTGACGGTATGGTTGCCTTTGACCCAGGTCAGGCTTTCCAGCAGGCTATAGGTCATGAAAGCATTGTGCCGGTTGTCGCCGTTGCCCAGTTGGACGTAGCCGCTGGCACTGACCACGGGAAAAACCGGCAAGCCGCCGCCGTTGACTAGGCTAGAGGGCAGGCCCAGCTGATCCACATGGAAGCCCAGACCGGCGTTGAGATAGTCATAGAGCGCGCGCGAGAAGCCCAGGCGCACGTCATAAAGCAGCGACGGCTTTGGCGCGACCGTGTACCCGACGATGAAGTTGCGCATCCAATCGCGCTGCTCAATGCGATTTTCGGCAGTAACCTGCGCAGCCGGAAAGAAGGGCAGCGGCGTGTCATCGTAGAAGCGGTCGGAGTAGCGGCCAAACAGCGTTTGTCCGCGCGGCAACGTGTAGTCCACCCGCACGTCCCAGCTATCGATGCGGTTATTTTCCGTGGTGCTGGCGAAGTAGTTGTTGTTCTGGGTAAAGGCGTCGCCGGGGGTGTTGGGCATCGGGTAGTAGTTCAGAAGGCTCTGCGCCACCTTGCTGCGCAGGGGACCCGGAATAACATTACCCGCAAAGGCATCGCGGACGTAGCCGCTGCCGTTGGGGTTGGGCCGCGTGCTGAACGGGTTGTAGATGGTCACAAGCGCGCCAGTAGCCGTGCGCGTCTGCGAGAAGTCGCCCTGCCGCTGCAGCAAAGTGGGCACCGTAGTGGTCGTGGTAATGGCCTGGGATGAGCGCAGCAGCTCCGCCGATACGAGAAAGAACAGCTTGTTGTGCAGTACCGGGCCGTTCAGCACGCCGCCAAACTGGTTGCGCTGAAAGGCGGGTAGCGACCGGTTGTTGAGTTTGGAGAAGTAATCGTTGGCGTCCAGATTGGAGTTGCGCGCGAACTCATAGAGCGTGCCATGAAAACCGTTGGTGCCGCTCTTAAAGGCCGTGTTCAGAATGCCGCCCAGGCTCCTACCGAACTCCGCGGGATAGTTCTGCCCCAGCACCCGGAACTGGTTAATGGCATCCACGGAGGGAAAGACGCCAACGCCGGAGTTGCCGTTGACCGTGGGAAAGCCGCCCGGGATGCCGTCGACCAGCACGTCGGTGTAGCCCTGGCGGCTGCCGTTCACGGAGTAGCTCACCGAGTTGTAGTTGTTACCCACCGATCCGGCAAAGCCCGGCGTGAGTTGGATCAGCGCGTAGGGATTGCGTGAATTTAGCGGCAGATTGCGGATCTCGGAGCCGGTCACCACGTCGGAGAGCGTTACATCGGCAGCGTCGATCGTGTTGGCATCTGCGGCGACTTCTACGACGCTATTTGCGGCACCTACTTGCAGGGCGACGTCCACCCGGGCCTTCTGATCCACATCCAGCTGAATGCCGTCCTGCACATACTGTGAAAAGCCCGGTGCCGTGACCTCTAGTCGGTATGTGGCGGCAGGCAGGTTGAGGACGTTGTACTCGCCTGCGCTGTTGGTTGTTGCCTTCTGCGCGATGTTGGTACCGACGTTGGTGAGCACCACGGCCGCGCCGGTGACAACCGCACCACTCGCATCGTGTACGGTACCGTTGACAGTCGCCGTTACAGTCTGTGCAGAAAGCGAAAGACTTGCACTCATGGCGAAAAACAGAGCAGGGCGACTATTCATTGCTAAGAACCTCAAATCTGATCATCGATAGACTTGGTGTACAGCAATCTATGTTTCCAGGGAGTAAACGTTACAGCTTCGGCTGTGCTTCACTAGGTCAATTGACCTTACGTTCACAGGATCACCCGGCCACCTGAAGACATTCATATAGGCCCGCCGTCAAGTAGCTAACTCGACATTGACCTTCTTACTTCTGCGTAGCTGCTACTTGAATGAGGAGAATGAGTGCGACATAGCGTCGCACTGGAGCCGTACTCCGGATGAGCAATACGGTGAGTTCGATGGCAGCAGCTCCAGCGAATCGGATCGAACAGTTCATCAGTCATGAGTCCTCTTGCGTACAGTCTGGGGTGCTTAGTCCGCTTCGCTTTCAGCAGATTTTTAAGACATGCCAGACCAGGGTGCAGAGTGCACTGGCTTGCTGGTCGGCTTGTTTGTCCTCAGCACGCTAGCAATTTAACCATCTAGATTGCTGAAAATGGCAGAAGCAACCGCGACAGCAAAGCAAGA
>CALMOM010000020.1 GCA_937873305.1 uncultured Terriglobus sp. | reverse complement strand
ACTGTGGCTCCCTTGGCGTGTCCGGTGTGTCTATCGACCGCTGCAGTCGGCCAAATCAGTTACGCGTACAAGAACACAGCAAGCGCAGGGGTGTTGCGGTCAGTGTTGTTTCTTTTCGCGGTGCAGCCTAGAGGTCTTCGCGCGCGCGAAATGGTTTGAGCAGAGGTCTTCAACGCAGCTGCGCAGGGATCCTTCGGTCGCTTCGCTCGGTCAGGATGACGGCAGTGCCGGTGCAGGGGCGGTGGGAAAAGCACAGCAGGCATTGGGTGCTCCACATCTAGCCCTTGAGATCGTGAGGTTCAGCACAAGCCTCGAAACCCACATCTGCTCCGCAGATGTGGGGCACTCGGCAGACAGTAATGTGAGATTCTCTACTAACCTCTTGAAGGAGCTAAACAGGATGACCGTGTTTATCGATTTGCTCCGCGTGCTTGCATCCCTTGCTTGGCCTGCAGTTCTCGTCACTCTGCTGATTTTGTACCGGAAAGAAATCCGGGCATTGCTTGAATTGATTCCGCGAGCCATGCCTCGAGTCAAAGGTGGTGACATCTTTGGTGTCAAGTTTGAACTGCGTGAACTCCAAGAGGAGACTAAACAGGCATCTAGCGATGTCCAACTAGTCAATTTGACCGTGACAAGCGAAGCATCCGTTGACACGGCTCCCCCGGTCCAGCCGTTGCCAAGTCCGACACAGGTAGGTGTAGATGAGCAGACGAAGGCCACCGAATTAAGTGCGCGCGACGCGCTGAATTTGGTAAGCAAAAACATCCAGCGTGAAATGAAGCTTCTGTTCGCAGCCGGTGGAACGAAGTTCAAGTTCGACACGCCAATGCTTGCGGTAGGCTTCCTAAGAACTTTCCCACAAGCGCCACGATCCTTGATCAACTCACTCACACAATTCTTTTCAATAGTGAGTGACCCAGGGCAGGAGTCTAACGAAACAATAGAAGCTGTAGTGACTGCAGGGCTTGCGCTACTTAACACCATTAAGAGCATACCTAGGGGTAGGTATGAGGTCATTTTTGCGGATGTTCTGATCTTTTCAGACCCCGACTGCTCTGTCCTAATTAGGAGTGGAGTTGGAGTGATGCTTAGATCGTTCGACGCTAACGGTCGATCTTCTTCGGCCACTCAGATCTTTCCGACCACGCGAAAGATGGTTGCCGGAACATCAGTAGGTTGGGAGTGGAATATGAGCTTAACGTGGACTGATGCTTGGTACCGGCATCCGGCCACAAAGGAAATCCACACCGCCTGGAGCAGTGCAGCGGAGTTCATAGGACAGGACCTAAATCTTATAGAGTAATCACCTACAACAGAAAGCCCCGGATTGCTCCGGGGCTTTCTTGTTGCTGTTGCGCGAAGCGCTTCCGCTCCATGCAATGGTTTAGTACATACCATCCATGCCGCCGCCGCCGTGGCTGTGACCGCCGCCTGCGGGTGCTGCCTTCTCCGGGATTTCGGAGATCATGGCTTCCGTGGTCAGCATCAGGCCGGCGATGGAGGCTGCGTTCTGCAGGGCAGTGCGCGTTACCTTGGTCGGGTCGATGACACCGGCGGCAACCAGGTCTTCGTACTTGTCAGAACCGGCGTTGTAGCCGAAGGTCAGGTCGCTGTTATCGGTGATCTTGCCGATCACAACCGCACCCTCTTCACCGGCGTTGAAGGCGATCATGCGAAGGGGCTCTTCGATGGCGCGACGAATGATGTTGGCGCCGATCTTCTCGTCACCCTCAAGCGTCTTGACCAGCGCGTCCACGTCTGCGATGCAGCGAATCAACGCTACGCCGCCGCCGGGGACGATGCCTTCTTCCACGGCTGCACGGGTTGCGTGCATCGCGTCTTCAACGCGTGCCTTCTTTTCCTTCATCTCGGTTTCGGTAGCAGCACCGACCTTGATGACGGCCACGCCGCCAACCAGCTTGGCAAGACGCTCCTGCAGCTTCTCGCGGTCGTAGTCCGACGAGGTCTTCTCAACCTGCGAACGGATCTCGCGCACGCGGCCATCGATGTCGGCATCCTTGCCGGCGCCGTCGATGATGGTGGTGTTGTCCTTGTCGATGGTCACGCGCTTGGCGGTGCCCAGGTCTTCGATCTTGACCGACTCGAGCTTGATGCCGAGGTCTTCCGTGATGGCCTTGCCACCGGTCAGGATGGCGATGTCGCCCAGCATGGCCTTGCGGCGATCGCCAAAGCCAGGAGCCTTGACGGCAGCGACGTTCAGCGTGCCACGCAGCTTGTTGACCACCAGGGTTGCGAGTGCCTCGCCATCGACATCTTCCGCGATGATGATGAGCGCCTTGCCGGTGCGTGCAATCTGCTCCAGCAGGGGAAGGATGTCCTTCATGGACGAAACCTTCTTCTCATAGATGAGGATGTATGGATCCTCAAAGGCTGCTTCCATGCGCTCTGCATCGGTCACGAAGTAGGGCGACAGGTAACCGCGGTCGAACTGCATGCCTTCGACGACGTCGAGCTGGGTCTCCATGCTCTTCGCTTCTTCAACGGTGATGACGCCGTCCTTGCCGACCTTCTCCATCGCCATGGCGATGATGCTGCCAATCTGCGAATCAGAGTTGGCGGAGATGGTGCCGACCTGGGCAATCATGTCGCCGGAGACGGGCTTGGACAGCTTGGAGAGCGCGCCGCCCTGAACCGTGCCGTCGTTGTCGCGGGTGCCGATGATGGCGACGACAGCCTTGTCGATGCCGCGCTTGAGCGCCATGGGGTTCGCACCGGCGGCAACTGTCTTGACGCCCTCGCGGAAGATGGCCTGGGCCAGAACGGTCGCGGTCGTAGTGCCGTCGCCGGCCACGTCGCTGGTCTTGGATGCGACTTCACGCACCATCTGTGCGCCCATGTTCTCGAGCGGATCCTTCAACTCGATCTCCTTGGCGACGGTAACGCCGTCCTTGGTGATGGTGGGCGAACCGAACTTCTTTTCGATGACGACGTTGCGGCCCTTGGGACCGAGCGTCACCTTGACGGCGTCGGCCAGGACGTTGACGCCCCGGAGGATCGCCTGACGGGAATCTTCACCGTGCAGAATGAGCTTTGCCATTGTGTTTTCCTTGTGTCGCGCTGTGCGCGGTTGGTGCTTAAAACCTGGTGGAGTTGTGCCACTCGATAGTGTCTCGGGATCCTTCGCTTCGCTCAGGATGGCGAGCTAACGAGCCTAGGACTTGAGGATGCCGAGGACTTCCTCTTCACGCATGATGAGCAGGTCTTCGCCGTCGAGCTTGATCTCGGTGCCGGAGTACTTGCCGAACAGCACGGTGTCGCCAGCTGCAACGTCTAGCGGGAAAACCTTGCCTTCGTCGTTGCTCTTACCCTTGCCGACGCTGATGACGGTGCCCTGCTGGGGCTTTTCCTTGGCCGAGTCGGGGATGATGATGCCGCCGCGCAGCGTTTCGCCCTCTTCAGTGCGACGGACCAGGATGCGGTCGTGCAGCGGTGTAAATGTCGATGCCATTGGGTCTTCCTCAATCTGTGATGTGGTGTGCGGAGGGCTTAGCACTCTCCAGCTCCGATTGCCAATGTACGTGCTGGCACTCTGCCACGTCAAGTGCCAGTTGTGAAATATGAGTGAATCGTGCTCAGGTTCTGGAAAGCTCGAGGTAAAGGAGAGTGCCTGCATGCAGGACACTTCCGCGGTAAGCCCGGTAGAATGCAATGCATGTTGCCGCTCCGTTCGCTTACATCTGCCGCGTTGCTCCTGCTGGTGCCGTCTGCCGCCCTGTCGCAGGGTGACTGGCATGGCCGCAAGTACAAGGCCCCTCCCGAAACCAGTCACCTGGAGGTGCTGGTGGTGAAGGATGCGAACGGCAAAATCATCGAGAATGCCGCAGTCATCTTCCATCCCAGCAAGGACGGGCTGGATGAGGGCAATCTTGAGGTGAAGTCGGGCACTGACGGCAAGGCGTTCATCGATGTGATCCCGACAGGGTCGGATGTGGCCATCCAGGTCATCAGCAATGGGTTTGCGACCTACTCCGGGACCATCAAGCTCGTCGAGGCTTCCAGGCAGGTGACGGTGCGCATGATGCGCCCGCAGCAGCAGATTTCGACGTACCAGGACAACACCGGCATGAACTCCACTCGCAAGGTGGGCGTGCAGGAGCCGGTGATGCACGCGGCTCCGGTCGCGCCGGCCAAGCCGCTTGCCGCCACGGAGCCGGTGCTGAAACTGCCCGGGCTGCCCAAGAACACCGCAGCCAAGGGCGATGCAACGGTACCCGCGGATCATAATGTGCCACTGCCGCCGCAGGCACCGCCAAAGCCGCCCACCAATAGCAGCGCGCCGCTGGGAACCACGGTAGACGGCACGGCTGGCTCTTCACCCTCGCACCCGTAACGTGCAGCGACTGCAGGGTAAGCGTGTGCTGGTCACCGGCGGCGTTCGGCGGCTGGGCCGTGCCTTTGCGCTGGCGCTTGCGGCGGAAGGTGCAGATGTCGCCGTCACCACACGCGCGCTGGATGGGGAAGCTGACGCGGTCCTTCATGAGTTGAAAGAACAGGGTGGACAGGCGTTCGCCTTTGCGTGCGATGTAACTCAACCTGGGCAGGTTACAAGTGCGGTCGCGGGAGCAGTAGAGGCGCTGGGCGGCTTGGACATTCTTATCAACAATGCCGGGGTGTTTGAGGCAACAGCATTGGAGGCGCTCACGCCCGAGCAGTGGGATGCGATGTACCTGACCAATACGCGCGGGCCCTTCCTAGTGGCACAGGCCGCACTGCCGCACCTGCGTGCGTCGCGCGGGCGGATCATCAACATCGGTTCGCTGGGCGGGCTGAGGCCTTGGGCTACGCATGGGCCTTACTGCGCCAGCAAGGCCGCGCTGCACATGCTTTCGCAGACCATGGCAAAGGCGTGGGCCTCGGAGGTCAGCGTGAACTGCGTTGCGCCGGGCATGATCGTCTTCCCGGGCGAAGGTGAGCGGCTGGCAGCAAAGACTCCCATGGGGCGCGACGGCTCGCCGGAGGATGTGGTGAGCGCTGTGCTGTACTTTGCGACAGCTCCGGCGTTTGTCACTGGACAGGTGCTTGCGGTGGATGGTGGGTTAGGGCTGACGTGACGGTTTGCTGCTGCAGCGAGTACGACGATATGCCGAGTGACAGAATGTCGAAATACGATTTAACTTACCAATCAGAAGATCGCATTGTTCCCCCGTGTATTGTTGGCCATTTGCCGCCCGAGCGTGACTATGAGCGCAGGCTTAGTCGCAGGCTGCCCTTACACGTACTTCCCAGTGCGGCTGAGATTAGATATATTGCATTTAAGTAGTCTACTTTGTCAACTTATTAGTTGCGTCACCTGCGCCGCAGTAACTCCTGCGAAGAGTACCTTCTTGCAAAATCTTCGACTCCACAAAGACAAGAAAATTAGCGAGCAAGTGCAACCACTGCTCGCTAGTCGACCTTAAATAGCTTGTTGGACAACGAGCCCATGACTTTCCCAGTAGCTTCGACTTCCATAGTCTAAGGCGGACTAAGTTTACAGCTTCTACTCAGAATCTTGCGTCTATATAGGTTCTTAGATATCAATATCGCGAGTTAGAAGGTAATCTGCTTTGCTTAAAACTCACAGGAGCATCATGTGTGGGCTCCCAGTCTTATTAGCTCTCTCCGCTCGCGTGCGCTTGCCTACGTGATGCTGTAATGCTTAAGCAGCGTATGGTCATCCGATCAACCAGAACTCACCAGCACGTCAAATTCCGCAGAGCAGAACTCTGTGCTATTCGAAATCGTTTCAATCAGGCCAAGCTCTAAAGATGAGCAGTTCGCTGAGGAGCTCCTGCCGGACGGATTCGAAATCCGGGGTGGCTCCACCTGGAGGTTAATTAGCCTTCTCTATGACCCGGCGGAGGATCAGTTAACCGCTAGCCGACTACGAGACGCTCCCGATTGGGTTCGGAACGTATTCTTTGACATACGCGCGAAGGTCGCTCCGGAGCAAATCGCAACTTGGCGGCTCCAGACAGCGTCTGGTTTTCAGAGCCCAACTTTTAAACAAGCTTTGCAACAGGTGATGGTGGAGCGATACAAGCTCAGGGCTCATACAGCCCCCGAAAAGATGGCTGAATTCTGCCTCGTGTTGGAGGCATCCAAACTTCACACCAACACCAAAAAGACGGGCGCGCAAATCTCACCGAGCAGGCATACTACCCAAAGTGGGACGACAACCATTCTTCCTGGCGGTGTAATACAGTTTCAGAACTAACCTTTGTCAGCGCTCGCAGCTTTTGTGGCTTCGCTGGCCTCTGCTGTTGTTGAAGATAGGACAGGCCTGAAGCAGGCCTACGACTTCTCCATCCGCGATCGACTACCCACTCTTCCGACTTCACAAGAGGTAGAGGATTTGAAGTCACCTGATCAACGCTGGGATCTGTCACCTCTTGGTTTGAAGCTGGTGCGGTCCAAGGTCCAAACGACGGTAGTATTTATTGACCATATCGAGAGACCATCACCAAATTAGTATGCGGGGTCGTTCGCTCCACGCAGGAGGTTGGTGGTGCAGTAGCCGAGGTGTGGCACCGTGATCAACTGTTTGGGGTCAGAAGACAGCCGGGGCTTATCCGGGTCTGCCGTGCGGTGGCGTCGATGGCGCTGGGCCAGATGGCAGGTACGAACATGGAAGCGCGAGGCATCCGCACCAGGACCTTGGAGACTGCGGTTGCGACCGCTACCTGCCGCCGCACTTGGGCGGCCACGACCTGCTGGTAGGTGTCTGCGGACGACCCTTGCAGGTAGTGCAGCGAGGCCAGCATCCCGGTGTGCAGTGCCAGGGACATACCGTCACCCGTAAAGGAAGGAATGACTGCTGCCTGGTCGCCGAGATACCAGATGCCCTCCGACCGCTGTCGCACGAAGCCGTAGGGGATCGATGCGATGGTAAGGGGTTTGTCCAGCAGCGGTTCGGCGGCTGTCAGGCGCTTGCGCAGGTGCGGCGACTCCCGCAGCATGTGCTCGAGAAAACCGGGCCAATTTTTGCCCAGCTGGCGCAGCACGCCGCCCTGCACTAGGCAGCATAGGTTCGCGCGGCCACCCTCCACCGGCTGCAGGCCCGCATAGCCACCGCGGTACGTGATCAGTTCTACGGCGCGGCCAAGTGCGTGCTGCTCCGCCGCGTGCAGGCGCCAGTACATCTTGAATGCGACGAGGCCCGGTTGCCGCCCAGCACTTCGCGGATACTCACGGAGATCGTGCTTGCCGGTCGCCAGAAAAACGTCTCGGCCTAGCAACTGCTGACCCCCCGCTAGGCTGGCGCGCCATCCCTCACCTGTGCGCTCCAGCTTCTCCACCGTATAACCGCGGCGCACCACGGCACCGGCCTGTTCTGCGAGTGCGAGCAGATGCTCGTCCAGGCAGCGGCGCGTCAGCGACATGGCTGCAAAGGGCAGCGCGCGCTCTATGAGACCCGCTCGCCCTGCGATGCGAACGCCGGTCAGGGGAACTGCTTGCAGCCCTGCCAGGTCCGCGCCAAGCTGTTGAAGGTACGCGAGTGCTTCACCGCTCAGGAACTCGCCACAGACTTTGTGCCGGGCGGCCTGTTCTCGCTCCAGCAGCATGACTGCGACACCGGCGCGCGCAAGCTGGATGGCGGCGGCAGCACCGGCAAGGCCGCCGCCGAGCACCAGCACGTCTGCTTTACTTGACCCTGCGGACACACAGCCTCGACGGGAAGTGCGGCACAACAGCGGCTACGCCGGGAGGAAGGCCTGCCTGTGCCAGCATGCGCTGCCAGTCTTTTGTCGTAAAGCTGCGTGCAAAGGAGACAGGGCCATCGTGCCGCACAAAGCGGTGCCAGCGCAGCACGCTGGCAAGGAAACGGAACCCAGTGGCAGAGCGCGAACTGCGCTGTAAGTCGTTCACAAACCAGCCCAGGGTTGCCGTACTCTCCATCCAGTGCACAAAACGGACAATCTCGGCTGTCGCTAGATGGTGTGTCAGCAACGAGCAGAGCACCACGTCCACGGCGTCCGTGTAGGCGAGGGCATCGCCGGTCAGCCAGTGGATGGGTATGTCGCCGTACCGCTCCTTAGCCAGTGTGGCCGCCGTTGGATTCAGGTCCATGCCGGTTAGCTCGACGGGCAGGCCGCGACGCCGTGCCCAGCGCTCGATGCGGACCAGCAGGCCACCGCCACCAAAGCCGACATCGAGGATACGTAGCGGCCGGGGCAGGCTTGAGGACGCAACCAGGTCATCCAGAAAGCCAAGCGTGGGGCGGTAGCCAAAGGTAAGCGCGTTGACTCGCTCCAGGTCTGCAAGGCAGGCTTGCAGGTCGCCAGGGCTGCACGGCTCGTCCATCCACTCCGGCAGGTCGTCCGGCTCGGTCCTGCGCGTCCAGTCGATGTGGGCCAGGTCAGACGGCATGGAAGAGCATGGTCTCTGCGGTGAGTCCGGGGCCGAAGCTCATGGCGCAGCCCTTGTCACCGGGCTGAGCTACGGCCAGCAGTTTTTCGAGGACGAACATGACCGTCGCGGAGCTCATGTTGCCGTAGTCGCGCAGCACCTCTCGCGACGCGTCCAGCGCCGTGGCCTTGAGGCCCAGCCCGCGCTCGACCGCGTCCAGCACAGACTTGCCGCCGGGATGCACACCCCACAGCGCGATCTCGTCCTTGTGCACGTCGCTGAGAACATCAGCAGCAGACGTTTCCAACGCCTGTGCGATGGACCCCGGCACCTGGCCGCTCAGCAGCATGTCAAAGCCTAAGCCACGCACCTTCCAGGTGATCAGGTTGCGCGTGTCCGGCACGGTCAGCGCGCGGAAGCTGTCCAGCGCAAAGCCTGTTTCTTCCGCGGAGATGAGGCTGGCAGCACAACCATCCGCGAACACCAGAAAGCTGAGCACCTGCTCCAACTCAAAGGTTTCCTGTAGGTGCAGGGTGCACAACTCCAGGTTCACCATTAACACGCACGCATCCGGCTGCGACCGGACGATATGGCGCGCCATCTTGAGGCCGTTGATAGCGGCATAACAACCCATAAAGCCAATGACGGTGCGCTCCACGTGCGGGTTCAGCTGCAGGTGGTCGACAATGTCGAAGTCAAGGCCGGGTGCATACAGACCGGTGCAGGTGGTCACCACGACGTGCGAGATGGAGGCGCGCTGCTCCGGCGAGAGTGCAAGCCGGTCCAGCGCACGCCGCACCAGCACCGGCGCAAACGTCTCAAAGATGCCCATGCGGTCTGCCGTGTGAGGAAAGGCACCGCGCTTGTAGAACTCATGCGCGTTGACCCAGAACTCTGTGGAGGCTTCATTGGGCGCCAGCACGGAGTAGCGGTGATCGATGGCCGAGCGCGTTGCCATGCGGCGAAACAGCGGCTGCGCACGCCGGTCAGGCGCGTCGTCCAGCAGAGAATCTGCGAAGGCCACAAACGCCGGGTGAACATCGTGGTCCGGCACAGCAGTCGCGATACGGTTCAGGTATGCAGTGGTCACAGTTCCCCCGGCAGCAGCACCACGTTGGATGCACGCACCCGGCGGGTCTTAGGAGACAGTTTCACTCGGCTACGATTTCCTCTTCCAGTTGCTGCTTCTCGACCAGTTCGGCATAGTAGCCGCCTGTTTGCAGCAGCTCGGCGTGCGTGCCGGTTTCACTGATTTCACCGTTGACCAGCACGGCGATGCGGTCGGCGCTGCGGGCGGTGGAAACGCGGTGGGCGATGAGGATGGTGGTGCGGTCCTGCATTACCTCGCGCAGGCCCCGCAGGATCTGTTCTTCGGTGTAGGTGTCCACGCTGGCGAGTGCGTCATCTAGGATGAGGATGCGTGGATCGCGCAGCAGCGCGCGGGCAATGGAGGTCCGCTGCTTTTGGCCGCCCGAAAGGGTGATGCCGCGCTCGCCGACGAGCGTGTTGAAGCCGGCAGGGAATTCGCGGATTTCATTGGCGATGTGCGCTACGGTGGCGGCCTGCTCAACCTGGTCGTCTGTGGCATGTTCCACGCCAAAGGCGATGTTGTCGCGGATGGAACTTGAGAACAGGAATGTTTCCTGTGGCACAAAACCGATACTGCGGCGCAGGTAGGCCAGCGGCCATTCGCGGATGGGCAGGCCGTCGATCAGCACTTGTCCGGCAGGCGCATCCAGCAGGCGGGGAATCAGGTTGACCAGCGTCGATTTGCCCGAGCCGGTCGGGCCGACGATAGCCAGGCTGGTACCGGCGGGGATTGTCAGGTTTACGTCGCGCAGGATATCCGGGCCCTTGTCATAGCCGAAGGTGAGATTGCGGAATTCGACTTCACCGCGCGGCGTGGCGTTGATGGCGATGCGGTTGCCCGCTTCATCCTGAATGGAGGGCACCCACTTGAGCAGCTCGTCGATGCGGACGACCGATGCGGTCCCGCGCTGAATGAGGTTGATGACGTAGCCAAGCGCCAGCATGGGAAACGTGAGCTGCACCATGAAGACGAGGTACGCGGAGAACTGTCCGGCGGTAATGCGACCCGCAGCGACCTCGCGCCCGCCGACCAGCAGGGTCAAAACCAGAGAAGCGCCCAGCACAAACTCCAGCGTAGGCCACAGCATGGCCATGATGCGGACGAGGAAGAGTGAGCGGTGGATGTACTCTTGGTTCGCCTCTTCAAAGGATCTAATCTCTGCTTCCTCTTGCGCAAAGGCGCGGATCAGGCGCGCGCCGGAAAAGTTCTCCTGCGCCCTGGCCGAGATCTCAGAGAACATGGCCTGGATGCGTTCGAAGCGGCTGTGAATGCGTCGGCCCATCAACTGCACGACGACCGACGCGATGGGCAGCGGCAGGAAGGCGAAGAGCGTGAGCCGCGGAGAGATGCGGTACATGAAGGGTAGCGCCGCCGCGGTAAACACGACCGTGTTGGCCGAGTACATGATGGCCGGCCCAAGCAGCTGGCGCACCGCGTTCAGGTCGTTGGTGGCACGCGCCATGATGTCGCCGGTGCGATGCTCGTGGAAAAAGGCCATCGACTGCTGCTCGAGGCTGCTGAACAGATCGTTGCGCAGGTCGAATTCGATTTCGCGCGAGGCACCGATGATGATCCAACGCGTGGCGTACAGGCACACCGCCGCAACCAGCGCGATGGCGAACAGCAGCAGGGAATTGCGCACGATGACGTGCTCTGTGCCATGGTGCGCCACGTCATCCACGGCGCGGCCGATCAGCAGCGGCACCGCGACCTTGGACGTGTTGTACAGCAGTACCGCAAAGCCACCCTGCAGCAGCTGCTTGCGATAGCGCAGGAGATACGGCTTGAGCGGTGCAAGTTTCTCCAGCATGGCTACTCCTGGTGCTCCTCAGGCCGTGTCGGCGGCGTAGGCGAACTGGGCGCGGGCTGCACCTGCGGCGTGGTGGTCGTAGGCACCACGGGCTGCGGCGTATCGCCCTGGCCCAGCAGCTCCACGTCGAAGATCATATCCGCCTTGGCTGGGATGTCAGGCGGATGGCCCACAGCGCCATAGGCAAGCTGGTACGGCACAATCAGGCGTCGCTTGCCGCCCACGCGCATGCCTGCAAAGCCGGTGTCCCACGCCGTGATGACGCGCTTGGCACCCACCGGAAAGACGAACGGTTCGTTGCGATCGACCGATGAGTCGAACTTGGTGCCATTGGTAAGCCAGCCTGTGTAGTGCACGGTATAGAACACGAGGGCACCCGGAGCGGACGTGCGGGCAAGCTCGCCGGTGCCCAGCTTTAGGTCGATAAAGCGCAGCGTGTACAGCGGGGTCGCAGGGCCGGTGGCGGCGGGCATGGAACCCACGGCGGCAACGCCCTCGGTGGCTTTTGGGGCGGTCGGCACGGGTAACCTCGGCACACGGGCGGTGGGGCGGTGCGTAGCAGTGGACTGCGTAGTGCTTTGCGCACACGCGACGGCGATGCTGGACAGAACGAGAACGGCGGCTATGGATCGCATGAAGTGTCTTCCTAATGGGATGCGTGAGCTATGGGATGGCTTCAGTCCGGTAGGACACACCGCACAGAAGCCGAAATGAACACGTCAGGTGGGTGTACGCAGCAGCAGGTACCCGCCTGCCATGCCGAACAAAAGATCCGGCGACCAGGCAGCCAGCATGGGTGGTAGTGCGTTCACGTTTCCCATGGCCTCAAATGCGCCGGCAATGACGTAGTACGCCATGGTCATGCCGATGGCCACGGTAACACCTGCCAGCGAACCGCGCCTGCCCACGCTCAGAGCAAATGGCACGGCCAGAATGGCCATGACCAGCGTGACCAGGGGATAGGCCAGCTTGCGATTCAGCTGTACCCGCAATCGCATCGTGTCAAAGCCGCTCTGCTGTAGATCCTGGATGTACTCGCGCAGTTCGCCAAAGCTCATCTCCTGCGATTGGCGGCTTTCTTTTTTAAAGTAGCTGGGCGGCTCGTGGATCTCTGGGAAGCTGCTCAGGGTGTACGGCGCATAGTGGCTGATGGTTTCGCCTTCAAAGGTGCGCACCCAGCCGTTCTCAAAGATCCAGCGCTGTACCTGGGCATCCCAGTGCGCCGAGCCGGCGAAGATGCGGCGACGCAGGTGAAAGCTGCCGGGCTGGAACTCAAACACGGTCAGGTTCGCGAATACGTCTTTGTCCGAATCAAAAAACTGGTAGTAAAAGATGTGCGCCGGTTCGCCCACTGAGTCCTGCGCGCCACTGATCCACTGGCGATCAGGCCGCAGAAAGGTACGTGCAGGCTTGCCTTTAATCACGGAGCGCAACGCCTCCTGCTGACGATTGGCGTAGGGCAGGTAGAGCTCGTCAAAGGCAAACAGCGCTACGGCAAGGATGCCGGCTAGTGCCAGCAGGGGTGCCACCAGCCGGTAGATGCTGACACCGCTGGCCTTCATGGCGGTCAGCTCGCTGGAGCGGGTCAGCGCGCCCACTGTGACCAGCACCGCCAGCAGGGCGCACAGCGGTGTCAGGTTATAGAGCATGTACGGGATCAGATTCAGCAGGTAATCGCCCACCGTGATGAGCGGCGTTCGATTACGGAAGATGTCACCGATTAATTCGAAAAAGCTGAACACCAGGGATAGGGAGATGAACGACAGCAGCACCATGCCGAACGTCGCGAGAAACTGCCGCAGGACATAGTCGTCGAAGATGAGCGGAAAGCGGCTGTTACGCTCCGGGCGGGCGGTCTTTCGTTGCGCAGGGATCGCTGATTGAGCAAGTTCACCGCGGGTGCTGCGGAACCGCGCCGGCAACACACGCTCCACGGCAGCACCGGCAGCCGACGCATAGCGCAGCCATGCTGTGTTCTGCGGCGACACACCACCGCGCAGGGCCTGCCGCAACAGCAGAAAGCCCAGCAAGGTGAAGACAAGGTTGGCGATCCAGACACCCAGGCCGGGCGAGAGCCTGCCCTGTTTGGCCAGCGCGATACCCACCGACGAGAAGAAGTAGTAGACAAACACCAGCGCGACGGTAAGGACAAAGCCCGTGCTCTTGCCGCCGCGTCGCGAGGACAAACCCAGCGGCACGCCTACCAGCATGAAGACAAGGCAAGCCACCGGGTAGGAGAACCGCTTGTGCAGCTCGATGAGAAAGGCGCGGCCCTGTGCCTCATGCCTGCGCCGCCACAGCTCTCCTGCGGGCATGGCAACCAGCGTTGTATCCGCATGGCCCAGCTTCAGGTCTTCTTGTGCGCCGGTCTGGATGGGCGTGTCGCTCTCCGAGAAGGTGGAGATGTCGTACTGATTCGGATTTTTAGGGGAAATTTCGTGCTTGGAGCCGTCGCGAAAGTGCAGGCGAAGGGTGTTGGGGCTGCTGGGTAGCACCACCGCCTGTTCTGCCGTGGTGATGCTGGGTGTCGCTGGCTCTGACAGGTCAGCAAGAAACACGTGTCGCCACAAGCTGGCACCCTGCGCGGGCCGGGTGTCCTGCACGTAGAGCACGTAGTTCTTAAAGTCTTCATAAAAGACGCGCGGCTGCACCTCAAAGCTGGCCTGCTGCGTTTTCAGCGAGGCCTCAAGCCGCAGCAGCGCAGCTGCCGAATGCGGCGCAACGTACAGCGAGTTGAAGACGCCGAGCAGAAGTGCGCCGGTGGCCGCAATCGACACCACTCGCACAAACTGCAGCACGCCAAAGCCCGCCGCGCGCATGGCCGTGACCTCGCTGTCGGCGGAAAGCCTGCTGAGGCCCAGCAGGATGCCGACCAGCACGGTCATGGGAATGGTGAGCAGAAAGGTATTCGGCAGGGTGTAGAGAAAGACCTGCAACACAGCCTCTGGCGAAGCAGAGCCGCGCACCAGCAGTTCCAGGATGCGGCCGAGGTCCTTCATAAACAGCACAAAGGTGAACAGAACGCCACCCAGCACCGCGTGCGACAGCACCTCGCGAAGAATGTACCGCGTCAGAATCCGCACAGGTGCCCCAAAGCCATCTTTGTCAGTGTAGCGGTCGTGCCGTTCTCGGTCGCTTTATGCCGTTGACGCCGGCTCCGTCACAAAGCGGTAGCCCACACCGCGCACGGTGAGCAGGTGCCGGGGCTTTGCCGGATCGTCTTCCAGGTAGCGCCGCAACCGAACGATGAAGTTGTCGATGGCACGCGTGTCCGTATCTTCCCGCACACGCCAGACCTCTTCCAGGATCTCCTTACGCGGGACGATACGGCCTTGCCGCGCCAGCAGGTAGCGCAGAAGGTCGGCCTCCATCACCGTCAGGCGGGTTATCCGATCGGGTGCCTGGATCTCCAGGAGATCAAACCGAATGACTTTGCCGTCGAGGTCAAATCTTTCCGGCACATCTCGTTCGTCAGGCACGTCGATGGCCGGAGCGGGTTCCTCCGGCACCGCGGCCTGCTGCTGCCAACGGGTGCGGCGCAGCAAACCATGCAATCGTGCCAGCAGGATGGACAGATCGAAGGGCTTGTTCAAGTAATCGTCCGCACCCGATTCGAAGCCGTTTAGCACGTCTTCCGGGCGGTCGCGCGCCGTCAACATCAGCACCGGCGTGTAGTTGCCCGCAGCGCGCAGGTTTCGCGCAATGGCAAAGCCGTCCAGCCCAGGCAGCATCACGTCCAGCAGTACCGCCGCGGGCCTCTCCGGCGTGTGCAGCAGCCAGTTGAGCGCGCTGTTGCCGTCGGCTTCGTGGTGCACGCGATAGCCTTCGGCGCGCAGGTTGAATAGGAGCGCGTCGGCCAGGTGGTCCTCATCCTCCACGAGCGCGATCAGCGGCAGGTCACTCATGCGTGCGACCCTCTCTGCTCTGACCGACTGAGCGCAGGCATTAAAGGGAAGTGCAACGTCATGGTGGTGCCGCGGCCCTCACCATGGCTTTGCGCGGAGATGCCGCCGCCGTGTTCGCGAACAATGCTGCGCACAATGAAGAGGCCAAGGCCCGTGCCCTTGACCTTGGCCACCGCGCCATTGCCCACCCGATAGAACCGGTGGAAAACCCGGCGCAGCTGCCCCGGCGGTATACCCACACCGGTGTCGGTAATGCGCAGCATGACCGAGCTGGCGCGAACCGCCGTAAGTTCCGCAACAATGTGCACTCCGCCGGGCGAATACTTGACGGAGTTATCCAGGAGGTTTAGCAGGGCAGTGCGCAGGCTGTCGGCGTCGCCGCTCACCAGGAGGGCCGCTCCGTCCGTGCCGTCGCGCAGTTCCACAGCGTCCGCGACGAGATGGTGGCGTCGAACGGTCTCCACAAGGGAGGCCGTCAGCAGGGCGCGCAGGTCGACGGGCATGCGTGCCTTGGGGCTGCGCTGCACGCCCTTTGCACCGGCCTCGCCCGCGCGCAGAATCTGCTCGACCGTCGCCAGCAGGCGGTCGTTGTCTTCGCGCATGCGGCCGTAGAACTCTTGCCGTTGCACTTCGTCCAGGGGCCTGCGTTCCAGGGTGTCCAGGTAGAGCCGGATGGATGCAATGGGTGTCTTCAACTCGTGCGTAACGGCGTTTAAAAAGCTGTCTTGCCGTTCGTTGCGACGGATCTCCCGCACCAGAAAAATTGTGTTTAGCACCACGCCGGCAATGAGCACGCCGAACAGCGTAATGCCCAGCACCAGTAGCGCCAGCCGTCGCTCGTTCACGTTGACAATAATCCAGCCCACATTGAGCGCGACCGCCAGCCCCACCAGGCAGATGCCCAGCGTGACAAAGAAGGCGATTGCACCGCGGCGGCGGGTGATGTTCATGGCATCTGTAGTGTGCCACTACAGGAGACTTATGAGTCACTTCCCAGAAGCCGACTTCACAGGACCGATCCATCAACAGCAAACGGCGC
>CALMOM010000019.1:19859-20556 GCA_937873305.1 uncultured Terriglobus sp. | reverse complement strand
CCACGATGCCGCCCTTGCCCCCCCACTCCTTACCTGCCCCAAACTCCGGCTTCACCAGCACCACGCCCTCACCGTGCCATGGCTCCCACGCTGTCGCCATCGATGGCAACACGGCTGGCAACACCAGCGTGGCGGAGATAAACGACACATCCATCGCAAAGAATGTGATCCGTTCCGCCGTGCCCTCCGTCAGCTTTTCCGCGCGCTGCGACAGCTGCTGTGGCGCCAGCAGACGCGCGTTGGTCCGTTCCAGCAGGACGAGGCGGGGATCGTCGCGCAGGGGCACCGCCATCTGTCCATAGCCCGTGTCCACAGCCACCACGGCCGCCGCGCCGCGCTGCAACATGCAGTCCGTAAAGCCACCCGTAGAGGCCCCGATATCCACACCGATGCGACCGGTGAGATTCAACTGCCAACGATCAATCGCACCCTGCAGTTTGAGCCCGCCCCGGCTTACATACTGCAGATCGTGCCCCAGCAGCCGGAGATGAGCGCTCTCCTGCACGGCAGTGCCTGCCTTGGTCACCTTTTGCTCATCCACCAGTACCCTGCCAGCAAGGATTAAACTGGTTGCACGTTCACGCGAACCCGCCATGCCACGTTCCACGAGTAGCTTGTCGAGTCGCATAGTTGCTGCTGTTCCCATTCCTGTGTCAAATGCCGCCTGCAACTACGGTACGACACACAGACGGAGTAG
>CALMOM010000019.1:11692-19849 GCA_937873305.1 uncultured Terriglobus sp. | reverse complement strand
ATTGGAACATCGCCGCGCGCGGAGTCTAGCCCCTGGTGCCGCTTAACTTCATGGCCCTGTTCGAAAGCGCGTCCACTTTCGGTGAGTCCTCTCGCGACGCGGGAGCTGCTGTGCCGCCCCCGCCGGGCGGACAGGCAGACCTTTCAGGCACAGACGATGCTGTGCTACTGGACCACATCGCCAAGGGCGACCAGAACGCCATGGCGATGGTGTTCAGCCGCTACTCCAAGGTGGTGTACTCCGTGGCGTTGCGCGTGCTGCGTGACGCAGGGACTGCGGAAGATGTGCTTCAGGACATCTTCATGCAAATCTGGCGCAAGCCTGAGGCATTCCTAGCTACGCGAGGTTCGCTGGGCTCATGGCTGGCGGTGGTGGCGCGCAACCGGGCCATCGACGTCCTGCGCAGGCGCAAGCCCTTGAATGACCTTGAAGACGTCGTTCTTGCGTCGTCCTTCAACTTGGCACAGGCATCGGAGCACACACTGCTCGTTCAGCGGGTTCAAGGCCTGATGCAATCGCTGCCGGCACCACAGCGTCACGTGTTGGAGCTGGCATACTTTGAGGGCCTGACACACACGGAGATTGCGGAACGCACCGGCGACCCATTGGGCACAGTAAAGACCCGCATTCGCAGTGCCCTCCTGGTGCTGCGACGGGGCATGCAGGCGTAACCGCCACGAGACGGTGAACGCCGGATGACAGGCACGTACCAGGCGCTGGCACTACTGCGCGATGCGGATCGAAATGCCCTTGCCCTGCAGTGGGATCGTCGCAGTAACGATGTCTGAATCTGTGCGGATGATCGTTAGGGTTTGAGTATCCGCTGCCGTCACCAGCACTTTGCCCGTAGGCGTGCCGGCTACGGCACCAATCCAGTTCAGCTTGCCGCCGACTCGGATCGTCTTCACCGCACCCATGGTGTTCATGTCCACCACGGTCACCGTGCCGTCGGTGTTGGCCACGTAAGCCTTGCTCAAGTCGGTCAGCACAGCCACCTGCACGGGCGCGACACCGACCGGCACCGAAGCTAGCGTCTTGCCGAAATTGACGGAGTCGGTTGGGTTGGTGGCATTGCACTCAGCATTGCCGACGATAGCCACCTGGGAGCATAGCGCGATGTTGATCACACTCAGCGAACCAGGATTTGTACCATCCCCTGCGTTCAACACGGCTAACTCGTTTATAGCCGGAGCAATGTCTGCCCAAACCGGATTGAGGCCTACGTTCAGCGTGGTATCCAGCAGGTTGTTTTGCACGTTAAGGACGCTGACCGTGCCAGTTGTGCCGCCGTTGCCTTTGGTGTTCACCACGAACGCGCGGCGGCTATCGGCAGTGATGACGCCATAGATGGGGCTGATGCCGACCGGGAGTGTTGCTGAAATGGGGTTGGAAGCACCGTTCTCAATCGCCGTGACAGTCCCGAGGGAAACACCGGGCGTGGAACCCTGGCTCAGAGTGTACACGCGCGGCGAGGTGGACAGGCCGACGGTGTAGACCGGGTTCGCGGCGACCGGCAACTCCTGGCGGATCGTCGGAGGTGCTCCGCCTGTGAACACGGCGACGCGATTGAGCGACGGCTCGGTCATAAACACCGCGTTGGCACCGGACGACGGATTGACCTGGTTCGGGTTGGCACCTGCAGAAAGTGACGATTGCCGAACCGTGCTCGTCATAAGCCCAGGGGCGGCGGTGAACGAATCGATCAGGGAGCTGTTGCTGTGCAGTACGTACGTCTGGCCGCTTGGATCGACAGCCAGGTAGCTGGGTGCGGCGGCAACGGCGGCCTGCGCGATGATGGTTTCTCCAAAGACGTCCACGACCGTGATCAGGCCACTTTGCCCGTTGCCAGGGTCTGACAGTGCGGTGGCGTACACCGTGGGCTGCGACGATGGCCCAACCGGGTTGATGGCGCTGACAACAGGAGGATAGTTATTACCGCAGCCCGTGATAGACAGAGCGATCGGCCCAAAACACAGGGCCGCAAGGTGCAACGTACGTGCCGATACCCGTCGTGAAACGAAAAACAAAAGCTGCTCCTGCAAACGTCCGCAGGTGTTCTGCGGAGGTGGCGCGTGCGCCAAGTTCAGGCCTGATTGTACCGGACCGGGGCGCAAGGCCCGAAACCTCTCAGCCGTCTTCCCACCGATCGATCCACTGCCCAGCCCAGTCTGCCTGCAGGTGGAACTTCAGAAGGGTGTAACTTAGCATTTCGTGCGCGATGCGTGTGGTCTGCCCCCAGGTCGACAAAGTGCCGAACGGTGCCCGAGGCGAGGTGAACACCTGGAGACCTCGGTGACGGCACAGGGCCTGGATGCGGAAGAGGTGGGTACCGTCGCTGACAGCAATGATGCTGTGAAGGTGGTATTCGGCAGACAGATCCGCCAGCGCATCGACCTGTTCCTGTGTATCGACAGACTCTGTTTCCGCAATGATGTGGTCGTTGGGCACACCCTGCGCCAGCAGGTAGTCGCGGCCCACGCTGCCCTCGCTCTGGCCCGTGCGGCTATCTGCCGCGCCGCCCAGGGTGATGATGCTCCCTGCTAGTCCCTTGTTGTAAAGCGACACCGCATGGTCTAGCCTCGCGTGGTACACCGGCGACGGATGGCCCAGATATTGCGCGGCACCAAAAACAGCAATGGCGTCAGCTGGTGCGGCCTGGTCTACACGGGCATAGCGAGCGATGCGCACATACAAGCTGGCAAACCACGTCACGACGACCAGCAATCCAACGAAGCACAGCGTGGCCAGCGGATGGCCGTCTCTGCGTCGCTGCGGTGGTCGCCTTGCCACGGTCTAGACCTACCTTTGCAGAGCCATCGCGATGTCGTACGTGGGAATAGCACCTTCGCGCACGATGGTCCAGGAGTCAGCACCACCGCTGAGGTCCACGATGGTCGTGGGCTGCGATCGCGCCGTGGGACCCCCATCGACGATCAGCGGCAGCTGGTCTCCTAACTGCTCGCGGACGCAGCGCGCATGGGTGCACTCTGGCGCGCCCGCCACGTTGGCCGAGGTCGCGGTGATGGGCAGGCCAAGCTGCTTGACCACGGCGCGCGCAATCGTTGCCTCTGGGACTCGCAGGGCCACGTTACCGGTCTGCGCCGTCACGCGGAGGGGCAGCCGCGACCCCGCCTTCACGATGATGGTCAACGGGCCGGGCCAGAATGTTTCCGCCAGGCAATCGAAGACGGAACTGATCTCGCGCACCAACTCATATGCCTGCGCAAGATCGGCGATCAGCAGCGAGAGCGGTTTGTGCTTGGCACGTGTCTTGAGTTCGTAGATCTGTTCCACGGCGCGCAGATTCACCGGGTCCACGGCAAGGCCATAAAACGTATCGGTCGGCAGCGCCACGACCATGCCGCTTTCAAGACACCGTGCTACATGTCGCACCAGGTCCGGCTCCGGCTCATCCGGATGTATGCGCAACATCTCTGCAGTCATGCACGCTCCACGGCAAATGCCCAGAGTCGAACGTAGCACACCGTGCCCTGGGCGGTAGAGCGGCGCAACATGCGAACGGTAGAATGCGGACGTGCCCCAGTACCTCTCCAGCAAGGCCAACCCCCGCGTCCGGGCTCTGCGTTCGGCGCTGGCAGGCCAGGCAGCAGGCTTGGTCGGCATCGAGGGCCTGCACCTGCTGCGAGAGGCAGTGCACAGCGGTCTGCCCCTTCGCACCCTGGCCTTGCGAGAGGACCGGGCTGCAATCGAAGCGTCGCTTCCTACCAGTCTCGAGACCGAAATACTCATTTTGTCGGAAGCTGCCTTCAACAGTGCGGCAATGACCGAACACGCCCAGGGCGTGGCCGCGGTACTCGACGTACCTGTCCAGCACTACCTGCCACGCCACGGCGATTTAGTGCTCGTTACCGATGGCGTGCGGGATCCGGGAAACTTGGGCACGCTGATCCGGTCTGCCGAGGCCTTTGGAGCGGCAGCCGTCGCCGTGACCAACGATACCGTGAGCGTATGGAATGGCAAATGTTTGCGGGCGGCTGCGGGTGCCAGCTTTCGGCTGCCGCTGCCGCTGTGGGACGACGACCTCTGCCACCGACTGCGCGCAGTAGACGCTGGGCTGTACGCGGCGGTGGCGCACGGCGGCCAGTTTGCGCACGAAGTCACCTTCGTGAACACGACGGTCTTGATCGTGGGCAATGAGGCCGCAGGCATCTCGCAACGGGTGCTGCAGCAGTGCGATGCGTCCGTGACGCTTGCCACATCTGGTCCAACCGAGAGCCTGAATGCCGCGATCGCCGGTTCCCTGTTGCTGTACGAGGCGGCACAGCAGCGGCTGCGAGCACGCCGATGAGCCTATTCGACTCGCTGCCATCGGACAGCACGCCTCTACCGGACGCGCCCTTGCCGGAGCGCATGCGGCCGCGCAGCCTCCTAGAGTTTGCGGGCCAACAGCACCTGCTTGGCCCGGGCAAGCCGCTGCGCATCGCCATTGAGACGGGCGAGCCCGGCTCCATGATCTTCTGGGGACCGCCCGGTACCGGCAAAACGACCCTTGCCAAGATTGTCGCCGGGTCCACGTCCGCAAATTTCGTCGAGTTTTCGGCGGTGACCAGCGGCCTGAAAGAAATCAAGCAGGTGATGGCGGACGCGGAGCGCGGCGCGACGCATGGCATGCGCACCGTGCTGTTTGTGGACGAGATCCATCGCTTCAACAAGGCGCAGCAGGACGCGTTTCTGCCGTACGTGGAGCGCGGCGCCATCCGCCTGATTGGCGCGACCACGGAGAACCCTTCCTTCGAGGTCAATGCGGCGCTGCTGTCACGCTGCCGCGTGTACGTGCTGCAGGCGCTCACCGAAGGCGAAACCGTATCGCTGCTGCAGGCTGCCCTGAACGATCCGGAACGGGGCCTGGGCAAGCTCGGCCTCCACGCGGACGAGGATGCTCTGACCACCCTGGCCTCCTACAGCAATGGCGACGCACGCTACGCCCTGAATGCTCTTGACGCGGCAGCGCGCGTGCTTACCGGCAAGCGGGAGACGACGCTCACGCGTGACGTGGTTGCGGAGGTGCTGCAGCAACGGACCCTGCTATACGACAAGCATGGCGAGCAGCACTTCGACCTGATCTCTGCCCTGCATAAAAGTGTCCGCAACTCCGATCCGGACGCTGCAGTGTACTGGCTGCGGCGCATGCTACAGGCGGGCGAGGATGCCAACTACGTGGCCCGCCGCGTTGTGCGCATGGCGGTCGAAGACATCGGCCTGGCCGCACCCGAGGCCTTGAACCTGACGCTGTCCGCGCAGCAGGCCATGCACTTTCTCGGCTCGCCCGAGGGTGAACTGGCACTGGCACAGGCAGTGGTCTACTTGGCGCTCGCACCCAAGTCGAATGCTGTGTATCTCGCCTACGGTGAGGCGGGCAAGGACATCGCCGCGAGTGGAGCCCTGCCGGTGCCGCTACACCTGCGCAACGCCCCCACGACGCTTATGAGGGACCTGGACTACGGTAAGGGTTACCAGTACGCTCACGACCTGCCAGGGCGTGCTGCGGCCATGCAGTGCCTGCCCGACGGGCTGGAGGATCGCCGTTACTATCGGCCGACAGAAGAGGGACGCGAACGCCAGCTGGGCCAGCGCCTTCAGGAACTGGAACGATTACGCAACCGCGCGATCCCGCAGACCTAAAGGCGTTGTCTAGTTCTGCAGGTCGCGCTTCAGCGCATCCAGGACGACGCCCTTGCTGAGCACCTCTGGCAGCACATCCGGCGCGGCTGATGCATTGGCCGGGTAGATGACGTATGTCGGGACGCCGCTGCGACCAACCGCCTGCAGCGCAGCCGTGATGCGGTCGTCGTACTGCGTCCAGTCTGCACGCATGGGGACCACTTTGCCGCTTTGCAGTTCCCGCTTCACGTCACCGGACTTCAACACCACGCGCTCGTTCACCTGGCAACTGAGACACCAGGCTGCGGTGTAGTCGACGAAGACAGCCTTGCCGCTGCTGCGTGCCTGCTTGACTGCCTCTGCGGAGAATGGCTGCCACGCGACTGCGCCGGTGTCACTGCCGGCAGCCAACACCGGCAACGCTACCGCAAGCGCTGCGAGTAAGAACGCCGTAACCGAACTGCCGAGGCGGACCGGCCAGCGGCCCAGCACCCACGCCGCAATGGCGATCAGCAACAGCGACGCCAACAGCCAGGCCATGCGCGCCGCGCCATCGGTGCCGGTCTGAGCACCTGTGCTGAACAGTCGGCCATACACGTAAACCAGCCAGATGACGGTGGCAAATAGCGGCAACGCCGTCACCTGCTTCAGCACCTCCATCCACGCGCCGGGCCGCGGCAGCAGCTTGACCCAGCTGGGCTGCAGACTCAGCACGAGGTATGGGGCTGCAAGGCCAAGGGCCAGCGAGGTGAAGACTAGCAGCGTGGTCACCGCGGGCTGCGCCAAAGCGAAACCGATGGCTGCGCCCATGAACGGGCCAACGCAGGGCGTGGCGACCACCGTGGCGAGTACGCCGGTGAAGAAGCTGCCCGCGTAGCCGCCCTTCTGCGCTAGGCCACCACCCGCACTGGTCAGCGACAGGCCGAAATCGAAGACCCCAGCCAACGAGAGCGCAAAAAAGAATAGAAAGAGTGCCAGCACGGCCACAAAGCCTGGCGACTGCAGCTGGAATCCCCAGCCAAGCTGGCGGCCACCCGCACGCAGTGCGAGCAGCACCGCAACCACCGTCCAGAACGAGACTAGAATGCCCAGGGTATATGCCAGCCCGTGCTTCCGCACCCGCGACCGCTCCTCGGACGAGGTTTGCAGCAGCGACAGCGCCTTGAGGAAAAGCACGGGAAAGACGCACGGCATTAGGTTCAGCAGCATGCCACCCACGAAGGCAAGGGCAATGGCACCGGTTGCCGTGACGGTAGATGCTGAGCCGCCCTGCGATGCACGCCCCGGCAGTGCAGCCACAGCTTCGACGGGCACGGTAATGTTGTAGCTCTGCTCCGGGCTCAGCTTCAGCAGGCCAACCAGTTGCTTCAGGGGCCCCTTTGCCCCGGGTGCACGCTGCAGGTGGATGCGCGCGCCATCCGGCAGCAGATCGACAGGCTGCTCGTTGCTGTCGGCGATTTGGTCCCCTTCTGACGGATAGAATTCAGCATCTTTGGGACTGGTGCCAAGCCGGGCCGTTAGGATGAGGTCGTCGCCGTGACTCTGCGCGGCGAAGCTGTACCCCGCGGGCACAGCCTTCGGCATATGGCTCAGGGCGGCTCCCAATGCGCCCACCTGCTCGCCCGCGTGATCCACGCTGGTTCCCGCAGGTGCGAGCTGCAGGGGCAGTTGCAGGTCGGCTTTGCCGGGAATGCAGGTCTCCTTGCACACCAGCCAATTCAGGCTGGCTTTCAGTAGCACGTTGCCCGCGGCATCGGGCTTAGCCGCCGTGCCTGCGCTAATGGTGACAGGGTAGGCCGTCGAATCTTCATACCCGTAGTCCACGGTCGATTCCAGTGGCAACCGGTCCGGTGCGGGAAACTGCAGTGGACCTGCGGAGATGCTATCCGCCAGGCTCCACCTCACCCGCGGCGGAAAACCCGCATATCCGGCATTGCGCCAGTACACGTGCCAACCCTCCTCCATGGAGAACACGAATCCAACCGTCTGCTGCCCGCCCTTAGCAATCGCAGGTCCCGCACTCACCATTTCGAGCGTCAGGTGGGGAGCCTTGATCGGCCCAGGTCCGCCCGCCTCACGAGCGGGGGCACCCTGCGCGCAGGCCGCGGCCTGCGCCAGCAGTAGGAGCAGGAGCACTCTGAATGTCGTCTTACGTAGCATCTGTTCCATGGTAAGCCGTGATGAGCGTTCTAACTGCGGCCAGGATGAGAGCGCCTGCGATCTTCAACCATGATGCAACGATCCATCACCACGGCAATGCCGTGAGCCTCTGCTGTTTTCGCAGCTTCGTCGTTGCGAATGCCCTGCTGCACCCATAGGCTTTTGAGTCCCAGCGCAATCATCTCCTCAACGATGCCCGGGATCGCCTTGGGCAGCCGAAACACGTTGACGACGTCTGGCATGATCGGCAGTTCGTGGAGTGACGCATAGGACCGCTCACCCAACACGGATTCGACAGAGGGATTGACCGGCACAATCTGCTTGCCTGCGCTCTGCAGGTACTGCGAAACGTAGTAGCTCGCCTTTGTGGGGTCG
>CALMOM010000019.1:3975-11682 GCA_937873305.1 uncultured Terriglobus sp. | reverse complement strand
GCGTAACATCACGAGTTCTCCGGCGTGGTAGCTTTCATGATTACCAATCAGCAGCGCCTCACGCAGCAGCGTTTGCCCTTCGCCCCACGGAAACGGCTCAGTCAGGTCACACTTCCGAAGCAGCGTGCGAAAGCTCTCACTGTCCTGCAGAATGGCTTCCATGCAGTCCTGCCATGCGTCTGCAGTCGGCGGCACCGGGCTTGCGGGCCAGTAGTCCGCAGGCCACTGCATGGGTTGGTAGATACCGTCCGTATTGTCGCTGCAATAGAGGATGTCCCGCTGTGCCCGGCGCACATGCTCCAGCACCTGCCATGCGGAATACGGCAACCCCGGCGGCACCACACCCTGCAGGTGAAACGGCATGTCGTTCGCTGCAGCTTGCAACGTGACGTGCGCTGATCCACCGCCGATCAGCGCGCCGAGTTGCGAGCGAAGCTCCCCGTCCAGTCCGGTCTCTGCCATGCTGCCTTGGATGCTGCAACCGGTTCTCGCGCTCCATGCCGAGGCCACGGGTCTTTGGCTGCGAAAGGTAGCCCGTCAGTCCTCCGGCGCGATGGGGGCAGGCACGTTGCCTTCGCGACGCATCTTCAGGTATCCACGGATGAACGGCTGCAAATCCCCGTCCAGTACGCGGTCCACGTCACCCACTTCCACGCGCGTGCGCAGATCCTTTGCCATGCGGTACGGCTGCAGCACATAGGAGCGGATCTGCGAGCCGAAGTTGATGTCGAGCTTAGAGTCCTCCAGCTTTTTGTTGGCTGCCTTCTTCTTATCGAGTTCAAATTCGTAGAGCCGCGACCGCAGCATCTTCATGGCACGTTCTTTGTTTTTGTGCTGCGAACGCTCGTTCTGGCAGCCCGCAACAATGCCGGTGGGCAGGTGTGTGATGCGCACAGCGGAATCAGTGGTGTTGACATGCTGGCCACCCTTGCCGCCGGAGCGATAGGTGTCGATGCGCAGATCGTCCGGCTTGATGTCGATGACGATGCTGTCGTCAATCTCAGGCGATACAAACACAGACGAGAACGACGTGTGCCGCCGCTTTGCCGAATCGAACGGCGAGATGCGAACCAGCCGATGCACGCCGGTTTCGCCGCTCATCAGGCCGAATGCAAAGTCGCCGGCAATCGTAAACGTCGCCGACTTGATACCTGCCTCGTCGCCGTCCTGGATCTCGTTGATCTCGGTTTTGAAGCCTTCGCGTTCTGCCCAGCGCAGGTACATGCGCATAAGCATTTCTGCCCAGTCCTGGCTTTCCGTACCGCCCGCGCCAGGGTGCACGGTGATGATGGCGTTCAGGCCGTCGCTCTCGCCTGAGAGCATCGTCCGCGCGTCCAGCTGCTCGGAGAAGTTCTCGACCGCGGTGATGGCCTTTTCCAGCTCGCTCTCGACGTCCTCACCCTCGCGGGCAAGCTCGAAATAGGCTTCGGCGTCATCCACGCGCCGCGCCAGTTCACGGTCATTCGCCAGCAGCGTTTCCAGCCGCTTGCGTTCGCGCATCAGCGGCTGAGAGCGTGCGGCGTCAGCCCACACGGCGGGATTGGCAATCTGTTCTTCTACCTGGGCAAGTTCCCGCTGGAGGCGCGGCGCGTCAAAGATACTCCCGCAGATCGTGCACGCGGGCGCGAACCGGGGAGTAGGAGTACTCGAGATCGTTCAACATACCAGTAGTTTACTGTGGACGCGCCCCGGGCCGTGCGGCTGCCACCACCAGGCAGCCCGTCAGCAGAGCGCACCCGTAGGCAAACAGGTCACCGTGCCGGGTGTAAAAGGTTAGCTCGTTGCTGAAGTTAAAGTGCATGACGGCCGCTCCGCGCCGATGCCGTGGCATGGTTTCCATTACGCGGCCATCCGGTGCAATGACCGCAGTGACACCGGTGTTGGTATCGCGCAGGAGCCAGCGGCGGTTCTCAATGGCGCGCATCCGGGCCATGTTTAGGTGCTGAAAGGGCGCACTGCTGTCGCCGTACCATCCATCGTCGGACAGGTTCACCAGGACGTCGGCACCGGCCAGCGTAAACTGCCGCACCTCATCGCTAAAGATGGATTCGTAGCAGAGAAACGTGCCGAAGCGATGGCCCGCCGCCTGCAGAGGCGCACGGCTGTCGCCACGATTGAAGGTGCCCACCGCCTCCGTCAGGCCGCTGGCGAACTGGAACAGCGTGGCATACGGCGTGAACTCGCCAAAGGGCACCAGGTGGATTTTGTCGTAGCGGGCCAAGCCTCCGCCAGGCGGAAAGAGCACCGCCGAGTTGTAAACGCGCATGGAGCGCTGCGGATATTGTGGAGGCGCGACGCCGACGGCTCCAGCGATCAACGGAGCACCAAGGTCGCGCGCGAGCAGGGCGGCCGGACCGGTGAACTCCGTGCGGTCTGTCTCAAAGGGCGAGGGTGACTCAGGCCAAAGCAGCAGGCTCACCCGGTCGTCTTGCAGCAGCGCTGCTTGCCGCGTCAGCTCACTGCCGGACTGCGCGAGCGTGTCGGCACCGAGTTGGCCTGAGCCGACCTGGAGATTGGGTTGCAGCAGCACAACCGCTTCTTTGCCCCGCGCCGTGGCGGAGGGATGCATCCTGTCGGCCCACTGCACACTCAGGATGAACACGATGGTGGCCACACCCGCTGCTCGTCGCGTTTGCCCCCTTGCCATCAGCAAGGGTGCAGTCAGTGCCGCATCGCCTGCAGCCAGAACGAAGCTCAAGCCATACACACCCACAATTGGTGCCAGCTGGGTCAGTGTGTGGCTGTCCACCTGCGCGTACCCCAGCAGGTTCCAAGGAAAGCTGGTGACGCGGGCGCGCGCAAGCTCCACGGCGACCCACAGGAACGGAGTTGCCAGTATTGCTGCCCAGGCGCCAAGCCGCCGCACCCACACCAGCAACACCGCGAATAATGCGTGATAGAGCGCAAGATAGAGGCACAGGAGCACCAGGGCCAAGCCCGCTATCGCAGGCGAAAGTCCGCCGTAGGTGTGCATGGTGTCATAGACCCAGTAGCACGTCAGCAGGTACCAGAGCACCCCGTTGGCGTAGCCAAGCAGGGCCGCTCGTCGCAGTGAAGGCGGGGGCGTCGCCAGCAGCAGCCATAGCAGCGGGATCAGCGCAACCCACGCCAAGGCCGCACGCCACAGCGGCAACGGCCCGGCAAATGGGAATGAGAACGCCTGCAGTACCGCGGACAGTACGAGAAACGACGCGGTGCGAAAGTTGGAGTGCACTGCGCTGTAGTGTAGTCCGCGCATGGGCTGTTCCGCAGCAAAGAGCTATACCAGCGCGGGTCTCGCAGCCGCCCCGCGCCGGGTCTGCCTTAGCGCGTCACCAGCACTTCGCGCACGTTGTCCTTTGCCAAAAAAAAGCGGTAGCTTTGGAAGCGTTGGAACAGCCGCTCGATCTGCCGATTGTTGAGCGGCTCGTTCATGGCACAGGCGCGTACCAGCTGTGTGTCGACCGAGCCATCGTCGCGCAGGTGGTAGCGGTGCAGGTTGTGGTCCGGCTTGACGTGAAAGAAGGCGAGTAGTTTGCCACCAGGCTCCATCACATCGCAGATACGGTGGATGACCGCATCGCGCAGGTCCGGCTGGAGGTAATCGCCCGTATCCCAGAACAGCACGTTCTCAAAGTGACGCCCGCTAAATTCGAGGTTTGAGGCGACAAAGGCGTCCACCGGAAAGGCACCCTCGGGCGAGAGCGCCCACTTGGGGTCGGTAATGTCGCCCAGCAGGTCTGCCATGTAGACGCTGTGGCCCAGGTTGGTGAGGAAATTGATGTTGGTGGATGAGGTGGGGCCTACGTCCAGCACACGCTCCCCCTGTTCGCCTTGCAGGTCTTTCAGCAGCGCAGTCCAGCCGCTGGAAACCCGCGCGACTCTCAGAGCAGCTTTGTCAGATTCGCCCTTTGCAGGGCGATTGCCAAACAGGTTGAACGCCATTGTCGAGCCCCAGGGCTCAGCCCTCTTTGCGATCCGTCAGCAGCACATTGCCGCGAAAGGCCGCACCGTCTTCAATGGAAAGACGCGCCGCGGTCAGGTTGCCGAGCAGGACAGCCCCCTTGCGCAGTTCCACGCGGCCAGTGGCCGTCGTTGCGCCCTCGCTAGAACCAAGGATCACCGCATCATGCACCTGGAGGTCGGCTTTGACCTTTGCGTTGGGGCCAACCGTCAGTCGGCTTTCCGTCAGCGTAATGGTACCGTTCACAACGCCGTCGATGGTGAGATCCTCGGAGCCGACGATGTCTCCCTTGATCGTGATCGACTTGCCCAGGACTGTTGCTCCCTCTGCCGCCATTGCCACTCCTAACACTGCACGGCTTGAGTCTAAACCACGTAGTCGCTCCCCCACTGCGTGGGGGACCACTCCGAGGTTCAAGGATGACGGAGATCTTGCCCCACCGCTTTGGGTATGCTGTCTGCATGCGGAAGCTGAGAGCCCTGCCGTGTGCGCCGCTGCTGAGCTGCGCAACACTGCTGGTTGCAGGAAGGTCCCCTGCGCAGGCTCCGCAGGCCGAGCCCAGCCCCGCGACGATTGCCGCGCTGCTGACGGACGCAGTCCAGCTGCAACAGGAAGATCTGCACCGGCAGCACTGGGCGGTGCGCTACCGTGTTCACCGCATCGACGGAAAGCAGAGCAGCCTTCGCGATCTGGTGGAGACCGATCAGGGTAACGTGGCGCGCACCCTGGAGCGTAACGGCCGCCCGCTGACACCGGACGAGCAGGCCGCCGAAACGCAGCGGCTGCAGGGCATCGCACGCACAGGTTTGCCGCACAGGAGGGCCGATCCGTTCGAACACTACAGCGACGATCTGATCCGCGCCATGCCGACCGCAATGAACTACACATGGGTGCCGGGCCAGCCGCAACTGCCGCAGCTCCCCGCCGGGCAAATCGTGCTCGACTTCAGCCCGCGCGCGGGCTACCATCCTGACTCCACGGTACAGACCGTGCTGAAGGGTCTCTCCGGCCGCATCTGGCTTGACGGACAGACGCATCATCTCCAGCGCATCGAGGTCAACGTGCAGCAGGACCTCGACCTTGCCTTTGGGTTGCTGGCGCGCGTCTACAAGGGCGGCAAAATCGTCTACGAGCAGGTGCCCGTAGACCCCACGCACGACGTCTATCGCTCTATCCAGATCGATGTGCGCCTGCGCGAGTTGATGGTGAAGACAGTGCCGTACCACCTTGTCCTGGAGACGACGGAGCGCACCGCACTGCCAACGGTGCCGTCGATCCAGGACGGCGTCGCCATGCTGCTGGGGGAGAACGCGGGCAGGTAGCCTGTGCAGCGCTACAGAAGCTGGGTAGGATGACCATATGAGGCTTGGTGAAGTCGCGGAACGTCTCGGCGCAATGCTCCATGGTGACGCCGTTCGCGAAATCACCGGGGTCGCAGGCCTGGAACGTGCAGGTCCTACCGACGTCACCTTCCTGGCAAACCCCAAGTACACCGCGCTGGCACGTACCACCGCCGCCGGTGCCATCCTCGTGGAAGAAGCGTTTGCACCGCTGGAGCAGACGGCAACGCTTCACCTCAAAAATCCGTACCTGGCCTTTGCCAACGCGATTGCGCTCTTCTACACGCCGCCGCAGTATTTGCCGGGCATCCACCCCACCGCATCCATCGATCCCAGCGCGACCCTGGGGCGGGATGCGCACGTGGGCGCCTACGTGGTCATCGGTGCGCATGTTCGCATTGGTCAAGGAGCCGTGCTGCTACCCCATACGGTGGTCTACGAGGGCGCAGACATCGGCGACCGCTTTTTCGCCCACGCGCACGCCGTGGTGCGTGAGTTTTGCGTAGTTGGCGACGACGTGACCCTTCAGAATGGCGCCGTCATTGGCGCGGATGGGTTCGGCTTCGCGAACGGCGCGGACGGTGCCTGGGTCAAAATCGTGCAGTCTGGCCGTGCCGTGCTGGCCGACGGTGTTGAGGTGCAGGCAAATGCATGTGTCGACCGCGCCAGTGTCGGCGAAACCCGCGTGGGACGCGGCAGCAAGATCGACAATCTGGTGCAGGTGGGCCACGGCTCTACCGTCGGCGAACACACACTGCTGTGCGCCCAGGTTGGCCTGGCGGGGTCGAGCACCGGGGGCAATCGCGTCATTCTCGCGCGCCAGGTCGGCGTAGCCGGGCACTGCTCCATCGGCGACGGCGTGATTGTGACGGCGCAGAGTGGTGTGCCCAGCGACATACCCGGCGGCAAAACCTTCTCCGGCTACCCTGCCATGGACAACCGCCAGTGGCTGCGATCTGTGGCCGCGTTTACACGCCTGCCCGAACTCGTTCGCGAAGTACGGGAACTCCGCCGCCAATCGCAGCCATAACGGACAGCATCGAAGCGTCGTCCTATGGCATGCCGTGGCGACCTACATTGTCCCGGTTGAAACTGCTACCTTTGACTATGCGTCGATGGTTCGTTGTGCCGGGGTCCGTTCTGATGACCGTTGCAACTGGGTGCCACTCCCACTACATCCAGGCCACCATCATGAACCGCAGTGATGCCCCGCTCAACGTGATTCAGGTGGAATACCCAAGCGCCAGCTTCGGCACGCAGCAGTTGCAGCCTGGTGGTGTCTTCCATTACCGATTTAAGCTGCTGGGCAGCGGTCCGGTGAAAGTCACCTTTATTGATGCCCGCAACGGCGAACATGCGCAGACCGGCCCCAGCTTGAACGAGGGGCAGGAAGGCCGGCTCGACATCGTTCTGACGCAGTCGCGCGCCGACTTCAGTCAGGCTTTGCGCCCATGAGCGCCATGAACCAAGCTCCACGAGAGCAGGGCGTCTTCATCACGTTTGAGGGGCCTGACGGTTCCGGTAAGACGACGCAGATTGCCAGGCTGGCAGAGTGGCTGCGCTCCGCCGGGACGGAGCCGGTCCTGCTGCGGCAGCCCGGCAGCACGGGCCTGGGCGAACGCATCCGAGCAACGCTGCTGGATTCCCGCTCGGAAGGCACCATCGCACCGCTGACGGAACTTGCGCTCATGTTCGCGGACCGCGCGCAATCCATTCACGAAATCATCCTGCCCGCACTGACAGACGGCAGGACCGTGCTGTGCGATCGCTATACCGACAGCAGCGAGGCGTACCAGGGTGCAGGCCGAGGCCTGGGTACGGAGCGTGTGCTGGCCTTGCACCGGGCACTCTGCGATGGCCTGCAACCGCGACTCACAGTTCTGCTGCTGCCCGATGTGGACGCCGCGCTGGACCGTGCGCGCCTGCGCAACCTGCACGCAAGAGAGGCAAACGGCAGCGATGAAAACCGCTTCGAGGCAGAAGGAGAAGCCTTCTACCGTCGCGTGCACCAGGCCTATGCGGCCATTGCCCAACGGGAGCCAGAGCGCGTGCACATGGTTGGCGACGGTGACATCGAAACGGTTGCTGCCCGTGTGCGTGCCATCGTGCAGCAGCGCTTCCCGGCCTTGATGCACAGCGTGGCAGGCGTCTAAGCAGACAATGCAGCAGCCCACCGACTTCGACAATGGCTTTGAGTTCAAGCCGGCCTATACCTACACCACCAAGACCGGCACCTGGCGCATTCCGCCCGGTCTACGGCGTGCACTGCCGTTTTATCTGCACAAGCCCTGGGCACGGATCGGTAAACCCATTCGCCTGTTTGAGTACATGGCGAAGCACCTTGGCAAAATCGCGCATTACCGCCTGTTCGGCATCCACATCGTCTTTCTAAACGACCCGGAATACGTGCGCGAAATGCTGGTC
>CALMOM010000019.1:2303-3965 GCA_937873305.1 uncultured Terriglobus sp. | reverse complement strand
AGCTTTGTCCGCGAACGCACCATCCGCAGACTGAAAATCCTGCTGGGCGAAGGCCTGCTGACCAGCGACGATCCCACGCACAAGCGTTCGCGCCGCATCGCCGCGCCAGCCTTTCACCGGCAGCGCATCAACGCCTACGCAAGCGAGATGGTGCGCATCACCGCACACACCGCGGAGCGCTGGCACGACGGCAGCACCGTCGATATGAACGCGTCGATGATGAGCCTGTCGCTGGAAATCGTCGCCCGCACGCTCTTCGCGACCGAGGTCGATGACGACATTCGCGAGATCAACGAACAGACCAACCAGATCATGGGCATCTACAACTTCCTGATTGCCTTCCCGAACGCGGAGCGCTTCTTGCACTGGCCCATCCCTGGCCTGGTCAAGTTCCGGCGTGCGCGCGGCAAGCTGGATCGCGTGGTCAACCGCATCATCGCCACGCGCAAGGTCGACGGCGAAGACAGGCAGGACCTGCTGAGTATGCTGCTGCTGGCACGTGACGAGGACGGCAGCGCTCTGAGCGACAGTCAACTGCGCGATGAGGTGCTGACCATCTTCCTGGCGGGTTATGAGACCACGGCGAATGCACTCTCCTGGACGTGGTACCTGCTCGCCACAAACCCTGAGGTGCAGGAGCGCATGTATGCAGAGGTCGCCGAGGTGCTCGGCGATCGCGCCGCCACGCTGGAGGACTACGCGCAGCTGAAGTACACCACCATGGTGTTTGCCGAGGGGATGCGCCTGTATCCGCCCGCGTGGGCGATGGGGCGCATGTCTACGGAGCCGGTAGAGATGGGCGGCTACCGTCTGCCGCCCGGTACCCATTGGTTCACCTCGCAATACATCATCCAACGCGATGAGCGCTTCTTCCCGGACCCGCTGCGCTTCGACCCGCTGCGCCACACGGACGAGGAAAAAGCGAAGCGCGACAAGTTTGCTTATTTCCCGTTTGGGGGCGGGCAGCGCCAATGTATCGGGGAGGCATTTGCCTGGCTTGAGGGTGTGCTGCTGCTGGCGACGCTGGCCCATCGGTGGCGCATGGAGTGGATTCCCGGTCAGCCGGTGGACGTAGAAGAAAAGATCACGCTGCGGCCACGCTACCCCATGCAGATGCGGCTGCACGCTCGCAGCAAAGCCGACGCTGCCGCAAGGGACGAAGCAGCTATCCTGAAGGCGTGAGTTCGCTGCCCAGCTTCGGTGACTTCGTCGGCAACAGCGCCGCGGTCATCCAGCTGCGCCGCGCCGTTGCCAACGGACGCCTACCGCACTCCATCCTGCTCAGCGGCCCTGCTGGTGCTGGCAAGTACACCCTGACGCTGATGGTCACCATGGCGCTGTTGTGCGAGCGCCAAACGCGCGAGCCGCACCCCGGGGGCGACCTCGGCTCGTTTTGCGGCGAGTGTCGCAGCTGCACCCGCATCGCTGAAAGCCTTAACCTGCCCGCGCTGGTTGAAGCCGCCGTGGCCGCCCGTGAGGAGCTGCGGGACACAGACAAGAAAGACACCCGCGTCCTGATCCAGACGCACCCGGACGTGCTGATCCTGCCGCCCGACCCGCCGCAACTGCTGGTCAAGCTGGGGCAGGTGCGCACCCTCATCCACACCATCTACTCGCTGCCCAACGAGGGTAAGCGCCGCGTTTAACTGTTCCCCTCCGCCG
>CALMOM010000019.1:0-2293 GCA_937873305.1 uncultured Terriglobus sp. | reverse complement strand
GCCGCGTTTATGAAAGAGGCTGCAAACAGCCTGCTGAAGGTGCTGGAGGAGCCGCCGGAGTATGCCCACATCATCCTGATGGCCGAGCACCCGGGCGAGCTCCTTCCCACGATCCGCTCACGGTGCGCGCCGGTTCGACTGGGTGGCCTACCTGCCGCAGAGCTGGAAACACTGTTGGCAGCACGACGGCCGGAATGGAAGCCACAGCAGCGTGCCCTGGTGGCGCGCCTGGCTCAGGGAGCTGCCGGACGTGCGCTCGGGTTCGACCTGGAGGGCTACCTGGCGGCTCGAGCGGATGCCATGGTGCTGCTGGGCACAGCCGTGGGCAGGAACGATCACAGCACCCTGTTTCGCACGACGGAAACCTACCGCGCAGGTGCGGAAGGCCAGCAGAAGACGCAGGCAACGCTCTCGGCGTTTGCGGGTTTGCTGGAGGACCTGTTGCTGCTCCGGTCCGGAGTGCCGGACCGCGTGCGCAACGTCGATCTGCTGCGCGAACTGGAAACGCTGGCCGACTCCGTCACCTTCGATTGGATTGAGAATGCCCTGCGAGGTCTGGACGGGGTCTACAGCGGCATGCGCCGCAATCTCCTGCGCTCCCTTTCGCTCGACGCCTTTACCGAAAGTCTCTCGGACGTTCCTGCCTGACACCGCGGTCCCTAGGTGGAGTGGGCGGCCCGGATGAGACGATCCCGCACGGCCTCCGCCACGGGTTTTCCACCCTCCGGCGGCAGCGGACAGATGATTTCGTTGACACCCTCCGCCTCCAGTGCGCGCAGGCCACTGTAGAGCGATTGTGCCAGCGCCGCAGCGTCGCTCCAGCGCCCCCAGGGAAACACCCTGCCTGTCCAGCCCGGCACGGACCAGTCCGCCGGGATCATGGCACCGGTGCCCTCAGGGTCCGCCGCAGCCAGGGCCTGCTGCAGGTCCCCCTCTGACCGTACCAACCGCAGGTGAGCCGCCGGGGCATAGTGGCGGGCTGCGACGCCGGGCGAGGGCAGGTTCTCAGGCGCCGTGACCGCTGCGGAGTGGTAGACCGTCGGCGCGGTTCCGGTCACGCGCTCGATTTCGGCCGCGCTTACCCCACCCTGCCGATAAATCACCATCTCGCGCGGGTCCAGCACCGTCGATTCGACACCGATGGAGCATGGTCCTGCATCCAGTACGGCATTGATGCGACCGTTGAGGTCTGCCAGCACATGGGACGCAGTGGTTGGACTTACGTGCCCAAACAGATTGGCGCTGGGTGCCGCCAAGGGCACGCGAGCCGCACGGATGACGGCAATCGTGATCGGGCTGTTCGGCATCCGCACGCCAACCAGGTCCCGTGCTGCCGTCACGATTTTTGGCAGCCTGCCGCGCCGCGGCAGCAGCAGCGTCAGCGGCCCTGGCCAGAACGCGGCAATCAGCTTACGCGCCGCCGGCGAAATTTCGCGTACCACGCCTGGCAGCATGTTCTCGTCCGCCACATGCACAATCAGCGGGTCCCAGAAGGGACGCTTCTTGGCCCGGAAGATGCGGCGGACAGCGTCTGCGTTCAGCGCGTTGGCAGCCAACCCGTACACTGTCTCCGTCGGTATTGCCACCAGCTTGCCGGAGCGCAGCAGATCGGCTGCTACTTCTACACGGCCCTCGCAGTCCGCCGCCAGCAGCTGCGTAGCGATTTTAGGGCTGGGGTTCGTACATCTCACTTCTTTACTGTACGGCTTTCCCACCGCGCGCTAAGCCGCCGCAGCCTATACTGCACGCTATGCAGCACGCCGAAATTGAACTCAAGTTCTGCGTTCCTGACGTCCCGCGCTTTCAGCAACGCGCACTCGCGTCTGGCTTTTGCCTGGAAACGCCGCGCACGCTCGAACGCAACGCCCTGTTCGATACACCGGACCGCCGCCTGCTGAAAGAGCGTCAGGTGCTGCGCATGCGGGACTACGGCGGCGTCTGGGTGGTGACGCACAAACGCCCACCTGCCGGGAATGACGATGGTGCGTTCTACAAGGAACGCCTGGAGACTGAGACCCACGTGGCGGACGGCGAAAGCATGGGTTCTGTTTTTGTGGAGCTTGGATTCCAGCCCATCTTTCGCTACGAGAAGTTCCGCACGGAGTTCAGCGACGGCAGGGGCGCACTGGTTTTGGACGAAACTCCCATCGGCGACTTTGCCGAACTTGAGGGCGAACCGGCCTGGATCGATGAGGCCCTCGACCGGCTCGGCGTCCAACGCGACCTCTGCTTCACCGAGAGCTAGGGGCGCATGTTTCTGGATTGGTAGGCGCGCGCAGGCCACCCCGCAGTC
>CALMOM010000018.1 GCA_937873305.1 uncultured Terriglobus sp. | reverse complement strand
GGCACTGCTGCTGTCGTCCACACCCTCTGCCGAACCCTGCCCCTCGCCCACCACCAGCGTCTCCAGGATGGACAGCAATCGATTGCGGTCGGCGGTAAAGTCCAGCAGAACATCTACGGCACCGCCCCCATAGCGCAGGATGGACACCATGTCGGCCTCGGTCATCTGTGTGCGCACAAACTTTTCCGCAGCGGCAAGCGCACGCAGCTGGTCATCTGGATGCATGGCCGTCATGTCAAAGTAAAAGGCCAGCAAGCGCCGATTCTTGTACTGGTGTTTGTCGCCCTCGGCGGCAAAGGAGGTGCTGGCCAGCCGCTTGTAGATTTTGATCTGCTCGTCGTCACGGGAGCTGGGCGGCAACGGCTGCGCGTCCACCGGCAGCGATTCATGTTCAAAGACCCGGATCTTCTGCGGTGCACCGTCCTCCGTTACGGTGAAGTCGTCTGCTTTCAGGCCGGGGATGAATTTGCCCTGCTTGTCCTTGACAATAACGGTCTCGGTGACCAGCTGCGACTTGACGCTCAGCGTGTAGGTAGAGTCCTTGCCCTGCACCGCATTGGTGCCGACCTGCTGTGCACCCGCAGGCAGTGCAAGCAGCAGCGTGTAGATCACTAACCTCATCATCAGAAGCGCAGCCTCCCGCTGATTTGCACGGTGCGCATGGCCCGCGTGTTGGCCGGCAGGCCAAAGGTGGTGCTGTTGGTGATGGTGTTCCAACCGGTGTAGACCACGTGATTTAGCACGTTAGCCGCATCCAGGCGCAGATCAAAGCTGGTGGGATCCCGGAATTTGAAGGTCCGTGCAGCAGACGAGTCGAGTGTCACGGCGTTTGGCCCCTCAATGGAATAGCGCCCGGCAGATCCCCACTGTCCAGTCGTGGGCGCAGAATACGCGGCTGCATTCAGGAAATAGCCAGCAGGCCCGGTGTACAGCGGCGCAGCAACCCGATTCGGCCGAATGACCCCGGTAAAGCCGGTACCGGGCACGGTAGCCAGGTAAATGGGTGTCTGCGGCAGGCCCGATCCCGCGGAGAACTGGCTGCCCAGCGTCCAATTTTTCAGCAGGGTGCCGCGCCACCCGGTGAGGAAGGTGCCGCCGCGCGCGCCCACGCCGGTGGTGTACAGAACGGAGAGCTTCAGGAGGTGTCGCTGGTCAAAGCTGGAGCGGCTGCGTTCCGCACGCAGGTCTTGCCAGTTCTGCGCAATCGACTCCGCCGGATCCGTCACGTCGGTGGTGCTGCCGAACGAGGTGTAACCGCTGCCACCCAGTAGCGACACGTTGTCAATGGAGTGCGCGTACACATAGTCCAGCGTTGCCGTTAACCCGCTGCGCAGGCGACGCCTTAGCTGCAACTCGCCCGCGTGGCGAATGGAGTCGCCGTTGCTGGTGCGATAGATGAATCCGCGAGGGCAGCTGGCGCAAAAGGCCGTTGCACCGGGCGCGTAGGTGTTGGGCAGAAACTCCTGCGGCCCGCGTGTGCCCTTGGTGCCCAGGTAGTTGACCGTCATTACCAGCGAGCCGGGCAGGTCTTGCTGGGCTGACAGTTTCCACGTTTGCGCGTAGCCTGTGCGAAAGTTTGGGTCGATGCCGAAGGTGTTTGCGGTAGTTCCGGTGCAATCACGGAAACCGTTCGCCAAGGTAAGCGGACAGGTGTTGCTGTTCGATACGCTCAGGCTCTTGGACAGTGGCGATTGCTGCGACATGGATTGCGCACTGTTCAGGTAAATGGACGTGTCCACGTAAATGCCATATCCAGCGCGCACTACCAGCGGCGAGGTGGGCAGCGGACGCCACGAGAGCGCGACTCGCGGCTGGAACTTGCGGTAGTCGGGGCGCACCAGCGACGACGGGTACATTTGCCCGGTGAGCGTGCCCGTGGGGCTGCTGCCCAACACCGGTGCCACTGCTGCAAAGCCGGGTGCCACATCCAGGTTCACCAGCCTGCCTTTCAGCTCTGTCATGGGCGCGCCGTAGTCCCAGCGCAGACCGGTATTCAGCGTCAGGTTTGGCTGCACGCGCCAGTCGTCCGAGACATACACGTCGGTGACGGATTGGCGAAAGTACTTGTCCGCATTGCCAAAAGCAATCTGGCTGGTGTCTGGCACGCCGAAGAGGAAGTCTGCAAAGTCAGAGCCGGTGGTGCCTGCACCTTGCGTGGCCGCGCCAGTAAAGGTGAAGTTGCCGCGCGGGTTCTGCTGCTGCAACTGGTTGAACTCCTGCCGCCGGAAGTCGAAGCCCACCTTGACCACATGCCTACGATGGTTCCACGTGCCGGTCGCAAATACAGCATCGGTGCGGTTGCGGTTAAACGCGCTCTGCACATCGTTGAGCCCGGCGATGCCGCTGCTGAACTGGAGGTTGGGCGGTCCCCAGTCGCGGCTGTCCTGGTCGTTGCCGCTAATGCCCGCGTTAGCGGAAATGTTGGCGCGATTCCCGAAAAACGGCTCTATCCCTGTACGCAGGCGGCTGAAGCGAAATCCTGTTTCCAGCAGAATCTGGTACGGGAAGCGGTGCGTCCAGTTGACGTTGGTGTCGATGCCCAGCGTGTTGCGGGTGTCGCGAAAGTGAAACAGGTTCTCGTTGTCGGAACGCAGACTGCGAAACGCGAACCCGCCGTACAAACTATCGCGGCGGCCAACACTCTTGTCCAGGCGGCTCTCTAGCGCGTCCACGTGCGTGTTGTTCAGCACCTGGGTCTGGTAGTTGTACCGCGTATTGCCGCTCAGGTTTGGCAGGGGGTACAGCTGCAGCAACGCCGCGGCCTGCGGGCTGATGGGCACGGCGCCGGTGTACGGCAAGCCTGTCGCCGGGTTGACCAGCGACACCGGTGTGCCCTGCGAGGTGACGGTGCCAGACAGGTCACCCGCGCGCTGTGCCGCCGTGGGCACCAGGCCGGGCAATGTGTCTGCCTCGCGGTCGCGTGTCCACTGGTAGCCGACGAAGAAGTTAGGCCCGTTGTAGAAGAGGTGCGGGATGCGTATCGGACCGCCGATGGTTGCGGTTCCAGTGAAGCGGTTGTACGACGCCTTGGGCACCTCGAGACCCGTAAGCGAGTAAGGCCGCGCGTCGAATGCGGAGTTGCTCAACTGCGCGCCCAGGCTGCCCGTGTACAGCGCCTTTGTGCCGGCTCGGCGCGTGCCGAATGCGGGTGAAATGGAGTACTTGGAAGTCGCGGCGTTGTTTTCGCTGCCGTTGATCAGCATGCCATCCGCGCCACGGTCCGGTTCGGGGCTGGCGGGCGGCGGTGGAGCGCTCTCGTTGGCTGCGGGCGTGTTCTTCGCAATGGGCTGCTCCACCGGTCGCACCGCGATGGCAACGGGTGCGGCGCTTGCCTTGTCCGCGCGCGCCAGCACGTCTGCCAGTGGCAGCATCTGCAATTCCACCGCAGGGGCCGTCGCTGAAGGTACCGTGACGGCGGTCTCCACCGGGGCAAAGCCGAACATCTGGACTGTAATGCCCCACTGCCCCGCAGCCAGGTCAGGAAATTGAAACAGGCCCTGCGTATCCGAGACGGTGGATAGGGTCTGCCCATTGCGGCTGGCCGTCACGGTAGCGCCTGGCACAGGCAGGCCTGAGAACAGGACGCGCCCATGGTATTCCGCTGCACTCGCCACACCCGCGGTGAGGGCCAACACCGATGCTGCGCAGCTGCGCACTTTGAAGTGGGAGCGAACGGTCATGCCTAGTTTTCGCTCGGCTTTTCGACGTGGTCGACCACCATCACGTCCACATTCGGCTTGCCAGCGTCGAGCCGCAGGCCGATCTGCTCCTGAATCGCCTTGTACAAGTCGGGCGGGGCGTCCGGCGCATCGCTGGGCGTAACCTTGACGCCGAAGACGGCAAACTGGGTCTCATCAGGGTTCCACTTCAGCTTACCGTCAAAGCGTCCCTGCAGATCGGTATGGTTGACCACGGGGCGGTCCAGCACGGTCTGCATCCACTTGGAAAACCCTTCCATGGTGATATTGCGAAAGGTCAAATTGCCAAGCTGACGAAAAAAGAACGCACTTGGGGTGTTCGGGTCACCTTCGCTCTTCTCGAGCTTTGGGCCGCCCTTTGCAACAGACAGAACGTACGCTGGCAGTTCTTTCTTGTCCATGTGGAACTTGAGGCCGAAGCGAGCAACCAACAGCTTCTGCATCATGGCCCGTGTCTGTGCTTCGGTCGCCTGGCCGGGCGTGTCCTGTTTGGCTATGATGTCGAACTTCTCAGACTCAGCCCAGCCCGGTGCACCAATGATCTGCTTGATCTGGATCTGGTAGGCAAACATCAGCAGGTCGTTCAGTGTGGTGTTGCGTGTTTGAAACTTGCCGGGAGGGCCGCCAAAGTTCTTGCCGGGGCTGTTGGGTTCGCCCAGCTTGATGGTAGCCACCTCAAAGCTGGGGTCTGCCTTGGGGTCCATCGGTGGAATTTTCGGCGGCGGCTCCGGGATGTTCCATGCCGTGTCCGCGGTGGCGCGCACCAGGATGAGCGGCAGCGGCTTTTCACCTTGCCGCCACTCTCCCGTAATGGTGCTGTTGTCCGGCGACATCTTGCCCACAAACACGCCGTCGATGGCGTCGACATGCAGGTTCAACTCGCCACTGGTAAACGTCGTCGCTTTCACAGGAATGGGCTGGCCGCCCTGGTCGATGCTGTAAAAGACAGAACGCAGGCTGCCGTCCGGTGCCTTGCTGATCTTGAGCACGGTGCGCAGGTCTTTACCCGCGTGCAGCGTACCCTGCCAGGTGCCGTCAATGCCGCTGACTGGTGCGGTCTGCGCAGATGTCTGTGCCTCGCCCACGTGAACTGAGGCTGTTAAGGCAGGAAGCATTAGTCCCGCAATGGCCAGCGCTTTCAGCAACTGCTGTTGCTTTATCAAGTTGTGCAACCAGGCCATCGCAGCACTCCTTCCACAGAGCATGACGTTCGAGTAGTACGTACGCTCGAACAATTTTGTTCCGGATTCTAAGAGGCTCGTTGAACGAACTGCGGTGTGTCAACCACAAAGTGCTAATCCACCACGGGCGGCTCGACAGAGTCCACCACCAGTACCTCTACTGGCCCCTTGCCAGGCACCAGCTTCAAGCCCAACTGCTCCTGCAGTGCGATGGTGAGGATTGGTGGCCTGTCCGTTGCGCCGGTGTCCTTCGCGGCTTCTGAGAGATCGTCAGAGGACCACTGAAGGTGAAAGTCATACTTGCCGTCCAGGCCGGTTTTGTCCTCCACAGGACGGCCCACCTGCCGTGCTAGGTACTCTGCCATGGTCTTCAGCGTGATGGAGGTTGCGGTCAGGTTGCGGTTCCTGGAGCGGGTGCCGCTCTTGCTGTCTTCGTCTGGCGTGCTCCTGGTAAAGCGAAGCGGCCCTGGTTGCAACACGAGTTCATACGTGGGCAGCACACGTGTTTCCGTGTGCGCCTTGACGTGAAAGCGATCAGTCAGCATGGCCTGGATTTTGTACTGGTAGCGTGCTGTGTACTCCTCAGAGGGAAGGCTGCCCTCCGGCACCTTGGGACCGGGGTCCACAACCTTGGCATTGATGTCCCAGCGTGCTTTCTCCGCCCACTTGGGCAGGCCGTAGACATTGTTATCGAGCACGCCATAGGCGTTTACCATTAGCCAGTCGAGCGAGATGTTGCTTGCCTGAAAGGTGGTTTCGTACGCATTGATGTGGCTGCTGCCACTGCCAGAGTCATTGGGCTTGATGGAGACGACGTCATAGATGGGCCAGGCGGCCTGTGCCGCGGGTGCGGGCGGTGCACCTACTGTGGCCTGCCCGCCGGCAACGTGGAACGACATGGCTGCAAGCACCGCGGCCAACGCCAGCGCCTTGCTCCTGGACGGCACGTGCGCAGCTCTCGTGTTGCTGTATTTGGACATGCAGAACGTTCCACGGGTGCAGTGAGTGGTGTCCTCCATGAAACCACACCGGCGCAGATGTGGGCAGTGTCCCTGAATGAAACACCTTTGCACACTCTGCAGTACAGGTTAGCTTTTTCGCTGCTGCATGCGGTAGGCTCTACACGTGAAAGCGAAAAAAAGGCGAACACATGGCAGGGAACGCGTTTCTTCTCAAGCAGGACATCGAAGCCAGGCTGGCAAACCGCATCCCTGGAGCGTTGTCGCCCCAAGTGCAGCATGCCCCGCGGCTGCACCCAACTGGCAATGAATCCCTTGATGGACTGCTGGGTGGTGGGTTGCCGCTTGGCACGGTGTGCGAGGTGACGGGCCCGGCAGGGTCTGGCCGCACGTCCATTGCGCTTTCGGTGCTTGCTACGGCATCTGCAGTGGCAGCCTGCGCATACATCGATGGGAATGACGTTCTTTCGCCGGAGAGTGCCGCGGCAGCCGGTGTGGACCTTACAAATCTGCTGTGGATACGTGTGGCTGCACCTACACACAACAGCCGCACGCCTGAGAGCCAACTGCGTAGCGCTGCTCGGCATGCCGAGCCGGTACGCGGCGGGCAGCCACGCATTGGCAGCGGTTGCGGCAGTTCACATCCACGCACCGAGACCAAGGGCTTAGCGCCTGCCCTGGAGCAGATGCTGTTTTACAAGGATGAGCGACGCCGCCGCAAGATGGAAGGCACACCCGGCCACCCGAACCAGCCCATTGGACTGCACACCGCATCGCGGGAACAGGTGGATTGGGAGCGCTTCAACCTGCGCCGGGTGGACGAAAGCGATCCTCTGCGGCAAATGGACAAGGCGGTTGCCGCATCGGCCAGGCAGCGCGCCAATCAGCCGCTCACCGTCAAGGCGCAGGCTGGCTCGGATAGAAAGCCATGGCAGGCATTGGACCGTGCGTTGCGCGCCACCGACCAGGTGCTGCAGTCGGGCGGCTTCCGCATCGTTGTGCTTGACCTTGCGTCTGTGGCAGCCGAAGCAGCGCTGCGGGTACCGTCTGCAACATGGTTCCGCTTTCGGCGTGCGGCGCAGGAAAGCGATGCCATCCTGCTCCTGCTGACCGGTGAGCCGTGTGCGCGGTCCAGCGCTGCTTGTGTGCTGCAGTGCAGTGCCGGGTCGTTGCCAAAGGTAAAGGGAGTGTTGGTGGCTGCGTCGCGCACGGCAGAGATTGCGCGGCAACGGGTAGCACCTGCGTTGGGGAAAAAGGCACCCGGGCGTGCGGCAGCCTGGGACGCAAGCCCGGCATGGATGCAAGCGGCTGGCCGGTGACATGTTTACCGCGATACACATTCCGGAGTTTCCGGTAGCGGCCCGGCAGTGCCACTTACCAGAGCAGCGCCTGCCCTGTGTTGTGGTGAGCGGCATCGCACCGCACGAGCGGGTGTTTGCCCGGTGTGAGAGGGCAGGGGAACAGGGCATTGCCCATGGCATGAGCAGGGTGCAGGCAGAAGCGGGCTTCTCTGCAGCATTCCATCCACGGCAGCCTGCAGAGGAAGAGGCTGCGTACGCTCGCGTGCAGCACCTGGCAAACCGCTTTTCGCCGCGCGTAGAGGCGTTGGCATCGCCAGATAACGAGTACGCGCGGCAGTTGCAGCCAGCGGTCGTTTTGTTGCTGGACCGGTCTGGGACTGGCAGGCTGTTCGGCTCGATCGAGCAATACGGAGAGGCACTTTACAGCGAGCTGCGATCGGCCGGCTTCTTTGCCGGGGTTGCAAGCGCACCTAACGCTGAGGCAGCGTTGCTGCTGGCGCGCAGCACACGTGGAATAGTCTGCGCAGACCGGCAGAGTGTGCGGCAGCATCTTGCAAGATTGCACACCTCGCTGCTGCCCTGCGGTGGCAACGCGCTGGCCGTGCTGAGCCGTTGGGGGATACGCACGCTGGGTGAACTGGCTGCTCTACCCGAAGCCGCGCTGGTCAGCCGGTTGGGGCAGGCGGGCCGCAGGCTGCAGTTGCTGGCCCGCGGCGAAGCCGAGCACCTGTTGCAGCCCGAAGAAGAAGAGTTCGCTCTTTCTGCGACCACCATGCTGGATGCGCCGTTGGAAGTGCTGGAGTCACTGCTGTTTGTGCTTTCGCCCATGCTGGAAACACTGATTCGTCAAGCTGTGGAGCGTGCATACGCCCTGCGCGCGTTGCAACTCACGTTGCAACTCGAGCGTGGTGGCGAATACAACATTGCTGTGCGGCCCGCCTCGCCCACGCAGAGCCGCGACATGCTGCTAAAGCTGCTCAACCTGGAGTTGCAGGCGCATCCGCCCTCTGCTGGCATCATGCGCGTTACGCTCGACGCTGACCCGGCGCAGCCGCAGACAGCCCAGCGCGGTTTGTTTCAGGCCCAGTTTCCAGAGTCTGACAAGCTAGACCTACTGCTTGCGCGGCTGCGCTCCATTGCGGGCGAGGGCAACGTGGGGTCACCGCAGCTGCAGAACAGCCACCGCGAAGACGCGTTTACGGTTTCCGCATTTCAGCCACGGCCTGCTGTGACACCTGCACAGGGACACTTGCCGTCACGGCTGGCTGTGCGCAGGATGCGGCCTCCACAGGCGGTACGTGTGACGTTGTGCGACGACCAGCCCGGGCAGCTGGTGTGGCAGGGTGCGCGCGTCATCATCGCCAGCTGTGCCGGGCCGTGGCACACCTCTGGTTCCTGGTGGGACGGCGAGGCCTGGGACCACGACCTGTGGGACGTGGTCACGGCTGAGCCAGCGCAGGCGTTGCGCTTGCGACAGGATCATGCGTCCAGCGCATGGTTCGTGGTGGGTCTGTATGACTGAACGCCACATGACTGAGCGGTATGTCGAGCTGCATGCACGGTCGGCCTTCAGCTTTCTTGAGGGTGCTTCCTTGCCGGAGGCCATGACGCAGCAGGCTGCCAATTTCGGACTGCCCGGCCTTGCCATTCTCGATCGTGACGGCTTGTATGGTTCGCCACGGCTGTACACGACGGCAAACAAGCTGGGCCTGCGCTCGCACATTGGCGCAGAAATTTCTGTGGACTGCTTCGGTGATCAGGTGATGCCACCAGCGTGGCAGCCACACTCGATTCCGCGCCGCCCGGTGCGCCTTTCGCTGCTGTGCGAATCGCAGCGGGGTTACGGGAATCTTTCGCTGCTCATCTCCAGCTACAAACTGGCACAGCAGACCAAGGGCGACGGCATCGCTCCGCTGCGCAGTGTGCAGACGCATGCTGAAGGCCTGGTCTGCCTGACGGGTGGCGATGAGGGTCCGCTGGCCGCGGCGCTGGCACGTGGCGGCATGGAGGAAGCACGCACGACCCTGCAACAGCTGGTGCAGACGTTTGGTCAGCGCAGCGTCTATGTGGAACTGCAGCGGCACGGCATTCCGGAACAGGAAGCACGCAACCAGGCGCTGATGGCGCTCTCCCAAGAGTTTCACCTGCCGCTGCTTGCAACGAACGGGGTCGCCATGGCGACCGGCTTTGAGCGCGAAATCCTTGATGTACTCACCAGCGTGCGGCACGGCTGTTCGCTGGACGAAGCGGGCCTGCTGCTGCAACACAACAATAAGCGCCACCTGCGTTCCGCAGAGGAGATGTGCCGCCTCTTTGCCGATGTGCCAGGAGCCATTGCTCACACGGGCGAACTGTCGGATCGGCTTGTCTTCCAGATGAAGAAGGACATGGGTTACGAGTTTCCGCGCTATCCCGTTCCGGAAGGCGATGATGAAGACAGCTTTCTGCGCAAGCGCGCTGTGGAGGGCGTTGGCCGCCGCTACGGCCTTAAGAACGATCCTGAGTTGCGCGTAAAGGCAGACAAGCAGGTTTCCAAGGAACTTGCACTCATCGCGCACCTGGGCTTGGCGGGATACTTTCTCATCGTGTGGGACATTGTGCAGTACTGCGAGCGGGAAGGCATCCTGGTGCAGGGCCGCGGATCCGCCGCAAACTCCGCCGTGTGTTACGCGCTCGGCATCACGGCTGTCGATCCCGTGGGCATGGAGTTGCTGTTCGAGCGCTTTCTGTCCGAGGCACGCGGTGAGTGGCCCGACATCGACCTGGACCTGCCCTCAGGCGACGACCGCGAACGCGCCATCCAGCATGTGTACGAGCGCTACGGCCAGCTGGGCGCGGCCATGTGCGCGAACGTCATTACCTACCGTGGTCGCTCCGCCGCGCGCGAAGTGGGTAAGGCGCTGGGCTTTGACGCGGACATGCAAACGCGGCTGACACGGCTGGTTGGTTCGTTTGAGTGGAAGGGACCAACCGACACCATGGGGCACCACTTTCAGCAGGCCGGGTTCGACCTCAAACACCCGCGCATCGCGAAATACCTGGAGCTTTCCATCCGCATGCTCGACCTGCCGCGGCACCTGGGGCAGCACTCGGGCGGCATGGTCATCGCACAGAATCAACTAGCTTCTGTGGTGCCCATCGAGCCTTCGTCCATGCCGCGCCGCAACGTGGTGCAGTGGGACAAGGAAGACTGTGCGGACATGGGTTTGGTGAAGGTCGACCTGCTGGGCCTGGGCATGATGGCGGTGCTGAAAGAATGCACCGAGTTGATCCCTCGCCATTATGGTGAGCCGTTCGACGTGGCGCAGATTCCGCAGGACGACGACGTATACGAATCCCTACAGCGTGCCGACACTATCGGCCTGTTCCAGGTGGAGTCGCGTGCGCAGATGGCATCGCTGCCGCGCAACAAGCCAGGCAGGTTTTACGACCTTGTGGTGCAGGTGGCCATCATCCGGCCCGGCCCCATTGTCGGCCAGATGATGAACCCATACATGGCGCGGCGCAAAGACCCGAACAAAATCACGTACCCGCATCCTCTGCTGGAGCCGGTGCTGAGGCGCACGCTGGGCGTGCCACTGTTTCAGGAGCAGCTCCTGCGCATTGCCATGGTGATTGCCAACTTTACCGGTGCCGAAGCCGAGGAACTGCGCCGTGCTCTGGGTAGCCGCCGCTCGCAGGACAAAATGCGCGTGCTGGAAGCAAAGCTGCGCACCGGTATGGACGCCAAGGGCGTCGATGCGAAGGCGCAGGAGGAAATCGTGCTGGCCATTAGTTCCTTTGCACTGTATGGCTTTCCGGAGAGCCATGCCGCCAGCTTTGCGCTGATTGCGTACGCTTCGGCCTGGCTCAAATTCCACTACCTGGCCGCGTTCACCGCTGCCATGCTCAACAACCAGCCCATGGGGTTTTACTCTGCCGCCGTGCTGGTGAAAGATGCACAGCGGCACGGCCTGCGCATCAAGCCGGTGGACATTCTGCGGTCTGAGTGGAACTGCACGCTGGAGCAGGAGGCAGACGGAAACTACGCGCTGCGACTGGGTCTGCGTTATGTGCGCAGCCTGCGTGCCGTGGCAGGGGCAGCCATTGAGCAGGCCCGCGCCCTGCGGCCGTTTGCCTCTGTCGAAGAACTCGCGCGCCGCGTGCCGTCGTTGTCGCAGGCGGAACTGGCAGTGCTGGCAGAGACGGGTGCATTGAACACGTTAGGAGACCGCAGGCATCGGCGCGACGCGCTGTGGCAGGTGGAGCGTGCCGCGCGTGCGGCAGGGCCGCTGCTGGCTGCGCTGGACAGCGATGAGGATGAGAGCTCTCCGCTGGTAGCCATGACACCGGAAGAGCGCATGATTGCGGATTATGCCGGAACCGGCGTTACTGTTGGCCGCCACCCCATGGCGCACTGCCGTGCGCGCCTGCACGCGCTGCACGTGTTCCGTGCGGGCGACCTGAAGACCATTCGCCATGGCACCACTGCGCGCATTGCCGGGCAGGTAATTGCACGGCAGCGTCCTGGCACGGCGCACGGCTTTATCTTTCTTTCGTTGGAGGACGAGACCGGCATTGCCAATGCCATCGTGCACCCGGACCTATTCGAAGCGAACCGCTCGCTGGTGACCTATGCCAAGTTTCTGCTGGTCGAAGGCACGTTGCAGAACATTGATACGGTCATTCATCTGCGTGCCAGTCACATTGAGGAACTGTCAGTGACAGCGGCGCCCATGAAATCGCACGACTTCCATTAAAAGCCGACAGCAGGACGGTGCCTTGCGCAAGACGAGTGTGCCGCTGCTCCAAACCGGATGGCAGAAAGCCGCATCCTTCGACCATGGCACTCTTTCACGCACTTGCGACCCTGGCCGACGAACTGGCCGCCACCGGCAGCAGGCTAAAGAAGCGCGCGGCCATTGCAGCAGGCATTCTTGCCGCGCGTGACTCCGGCGATGCACATCAGGCAGGACTGTTTGCCATGTACCTGTCCGGTGAAGCGTTTAGCGAAGCAGACACACGCAAGCTCAACATCGGTGGCGCAATGCTCACGAAAACTGTGCGAGAAATTATCTCGCCCAGCGAGGACCAGTTTCAGGCGGCATGGCGCAGGCACGGCGACCTGGGTGCAGCAGCGGGTGACCTGTTTCAAGAGCAGGGCCACACCCCGGAGCCATCCCTGACGTTGCCCGATCTTGAAGACACCTTTGCGCAGATACCCGTTGCAAAAAATACGGCTGCGCGGCAGATGCTGCTGGCGGCCATGCTGCGGCGCTGTTCGCCGGTTGAGGCAAAGTACCTCATCAAGCTGATCAATGGCGACATGCGCATTGGCGTCAAGCAGGCGCTGGTGGAAGAGGCGATTGCCGTTGCCAGTGAGCAGTCGCTGCCTGCGCTGCGCAACGCCGTGATGCTGCAGGCTGACCTGTCCGAAGCAACGGAGATGGCCTTTGCCGGGACGCTGGAGACAGCGCGTATGCGGCTGTTCCACCCGCTCGGCTTTATGCTGGCGTCGCCTGTAGAGACGACGGTCGAGGCCGTGGCCCGGTTCGCCTCAAAACCTGAGATGGCGCAGGCAGCTGAGGTGACGGTCGCACCTGCAACCGAGGCTGAGCCGGAGTCGCCCACCGTGGCTGAGTTGATCGACGACACTGCTGAAGAGGCTGTGCCCGAGGACACGCCGGTTGAAGCCGTGCGCCTGAGCGCGCAGGTAGAGGACAAGTACGACGGCATGCGCATCCAGCTGCACTGCGGCGATGCATCGCAGCCGGGCCGCGTGGCGTTGTACTCGCGCAACCGTGAAGATGTGACCGCAAGCTACCCGGAGATTGTCGAGGCGTTCGCGCGCGTCGCCAATACTGATGCTGGCACGGGCAGCGGCATCATTCTGGATGGCGAGGTGCTGGCCTGGGACGTACGCACAGACCGCGCCATGGCCTTTGCCGTGCTGTCACCTCGCCTTGGCCGCAAGAAGGTAAACAACGACGTGCGCACCGGCATTCCGGTCGTGTTCATGTGTTTCGACCTCCTGTTCGCCGACGGCACACTGCTGCTGGACCAGCCGCTGCGTGAGCGCCGCGCCCGGTTAGAGGCGCTGGTCGGAACAATGCAACACGTCACCTGCTCACCGCTGGAATTGCCCGCGCCAGCGCCGAAGGGTGGGCTATTTGTGGATGAGGGTGCAGGCAAGCCCACAGGCGAACAGCGTCTGCGTCTGTCGCCCGTGGTGGAGGCGCACTCCGCCGATGAGCTGGATCGCGCCTACGTTGCCGCGCGCGACCGTGGCAATGAGGGCGTCATGATCAAGGCGTCTGAGTCGCTCTACCAGCCGGGGCGTCGCGGCCTCAGTTGGATGAAGCTTAAGCGCCACCTGGACACGCTGGACGTCGTCATTACTGGCGCGGAGTATGGCCAGGGGCGCAAGTCGCAGTTCCTGTCGGACTACACCTTTGCCGTGCGCGCCGCAGATGGCAGCCTGCAGAACGTGGGCAAGGCGTACAGCGGCGTGACCGATGCGGAGATCGTCGAGCTAACCGAGTGGTGCCGCACGCACACCCTGGAAGACTTCGGTGGCTTCCGAACGGTGGAACCGCTCGTCATCCTGGAGATCGCCTTCAACAACATCATGCGCAGCGATCGCCACTCCAGTGGTTTCGCACTGCGCTTTCCGCGCATCCTGCAGATACGCCGTGACAAGCCGCTGGCGGAAATCGATACTGTCGCGCGTGTGGAGGAGATCTACCAGTCGCAGCCAGATAAGCCTGCTGACAGCGCTACGCCCGAGAGCAACTGACGCAGCACGGCAAGTGGTTGCCAGATGGTAAAGCCGACAGCGGAGTTGCCGGCCAGCCACCCAGAACGGCTCGATTAAAAGTGGTACGCGACGCCCACGGTCACCATCTGCGGTTGCAGGTTGTGGATGGGGAAGCTGAACCAGCGCTGGTATTCGTACTCGCCGCGCACGTTCACGTGCCGCAGCACGTTCACGTCCACACCGCCCGCAATCACGCCCATGTTGTAGGCAAGGTTGGCAATGTCCTGCGGGAAGTTAAAGACACCGCGGCCATACGCCACGCGCGCGTACGGGTTGATGCGGTTGAAGTGCAGCACGTAGCGCGGACCAATTTCGTAGCTGCGCTCATACTCGTGGTCGCTTTTGTGCGTACCCAGCTGGTGGAAGGCGACCTCAACGCCGAGGTGTGGCCTGACGTCGAGCGTGCCATAGAACGACAGGCCGTTGATGCGTGTGCCATCGTCCAGCGGAGTGAACTCGTAGTCGTGCTTGCCGTAGCTAAAGCCGACGCCCAACTGCAGGTCGGCCGCGCGCTTGGCAGTGGGCGCTGTTACCTGAGCGTCGAGTCGCGAAGCTGCACCGATGCAGAGCATAAGCAGCATGAGTGCTGCGGCCCGGGGTGTGATCCTGCGAATCATTCGCATCCTGCTCCATGGGACGGCGTTCCAAGGACTGCGTATACAGCAACCAGTCGCAGCGTTCCCGTCAAAGTCTGTCTTGTAGTGTCGCTGTGTGGCAGCTGTCACCAGCTTCTCACGCGATGGCGCAGCTATGCGCAACAACCGAGGAATCGCTGGCGGGCAGCACCTGCATCCATCACGGTATGGAATTTCGACAACTTGGCAAAAGTGGTCTCAAGGTGCCAGTGCTATGCTTCGGCACGGGCACGTTCGGCGGCGCAAACGAGTTTTTCAAGGCATGGGGCAGCACGGATGTTGCCGAGGCCCGGCAGCTGATTGACATGTGCATGGACGCCGGCGTGAACTTTTTTGACACGGCGGATGTGTACTCCGAAGGCCGGTCCGAGGAGATCCTGGGCGAAGCCATCGCACACCTGCCGCGTGAGTCGGTCTTGCTCTCCACCAAGGGTACCTTTGGCTTCGACAAGGGCCCCAATGAGCAGGGTTCCTCCCGCTTCCACATCACAAACGCGCTGCATAGCAGCCTGAAGCGGTTGAGGACGGACTACATCGACGTCTACCACATGCATGGCTTCGACGCGGAAACGCCCATCGAGGAGACGCTGAGCACACTGGACCACTTTGTCCGCGCGGGCAAGATTCGTTACATCGCCTGCTCCAATTTCAGCGGTTGGCATCTCCAGCGCTCGTTGGACGTGAGCGAACGGTACGGCTGGACGCGGTATGTGGCGCAGCAGACGTACTACTCGCTGGTGGGCCGCGACTACGAATGGGAGTTGATGCCGCTGGGCATGGTCGAGGGCGTGGCGGCACTGGTGTGGAGCCCGCTGGGCTGGGGACGACTGACCGGCAAGATCCGCCGCGGCCATCCCGCGCCGGCGAACTCGCGCTACAGCGACGGCCAGGCCGGCGGTCCGGTGGTGGACGAGGAATACCTGTACACCGTGGTAGACGCGCTGGACGCCATTGCCGCCGAAACCGGCAAAACAGTGCCACAGGTGGCGCTGAACTGGCTCTTGCGTAAGCCTACGGTGGCCAGCCTGGTGATTGGCGCGCGCAACGCGGACCAACTCAAGGGCAATCTGGAGGCCGCCGGCTTTGTGCTCACGCCGGAGCAGGTGGAACGGCTGGACAAGGCAAGTGAGCGCCCGGTGGCCTACCCTTATTGGCACCAGCGGCAGTTCAACCGCAATCCCGCGCCACCTAGCTATCGGTAACACGCACCAGTAACGGCTGCGCTTACACTGGGTAAGCCAGCCGCCGCTGGCGGCGTGATGTTTGTATGGCCGAACGGATTTGCCCCAACTGTGGGCGAGGCATTCTTAACCGCTGTGGCCGTAAAGGGCTCTGGGAAAGGTATGTGCTGCCGCTGTTTGGGGTGTTTCCGTGGCGCTGTGGGCGCTGCCGAACCCGTTTACGGCTGAGCGATCGCGGTGCCGGCTTCAAGCGCCTTCCAGTTAAGCCGGACTACTTCGACGATGCTGCAGGGGCTGCCAAACCAGCGGAACGGGCCAGCGAAGAGCCTGCGGGTAGCGATACCGGAAAGTAACGCAAGGGCAGCACAGATGGAGCCGGCGATGAGGGCCTGCGCATCGGCGCGGCGCGCCTCGGCGTCTAATGCCTGTGCCTCCCTACAGTTACCCTTCAGATTCGACCACCAGTTCCCCCCTACGCGAAACCAGCGCCGCCGCCCTGGAGTGGCTCTCCCTTCGCGAACACCTGGCCGGGCGCACGCAGTCTTCGCTGGGCAGGGCTCACGTGCTTGCGCTGGAGCCCTCGCGCGACCTCCGCTGGATCGAGCGTGCACAGCAGCTGACGGCGGAGCTTCGCATCTTTCTGGCGGCGGGTGGAACCTTCGGCTTTGGCGGCCTGTTTGACGCGACAGTGCTGCTGGACCGCGCGCGCATTCCCGGCGCGGCGCTGGAGCCGTTGGAACTGCGTCGCATTGCCGAACTGGCGGAGCACATTGCCGACTGGCGCCTGCTGGTGGCGGAACCGCCCGACTATATCGCGGAGAAGTGGCCTGCGGTCACCGCGCTGTCGGCACCGGTTATCGCGACCAACTTTTACCGACTGCTGGAACTAGTCAGCGGCAAGATCGACCCGGACGGAACACTGTCGGATGACGCCTCACCGGAGCTGTCGCGCATCCGCAAGGCCATGGGCCGGCAGCACAAGGCCATCCAGGACAGCCTGCGGCGGCAGCTGCGTGCGGTGAGCGACGCGGGCGGTGCGCAGGAAGACCTGATCACCGTGCGCGGCGAGCGCTTCGTCATCCCGGTTAAAGCAGAGTTCCGTCGCAAGGTGCCGGGCGTGGTGCACGGGTCGTCCTCGTCGGGCCAGACCATCTTCATCGAGCCCATGGAAACCGTCGAGCAGAACAACGAATTGCAGCGCCTCTTGGATGAGGAGCAGGCAGAGACGCACCGCATCCTGGTCGCCATGACTGCAGCGGTGGCGGAGCAGGCGGGGTCAATCGCGCGTGGCACCGAGGTGCTGGCAGAGATCGAGTCACACTTTGCCTATGCGAAATTTGCCCAGACGCTAGACTGCGTCCGCCCCGTATTTACCGACGGCAAGCCGCACGGCGACGATGCGCCCCTGGCGCTTGAAGCAGCGCGCCACCCGCTGCTAGACCTGCGCATGCGTTCGGAGAAGGCGAAGATCGTTCCGCTGACGCTCGGTCTGCCCGGCATCGCAAAGCAGCTGATTATCTCCGGCCCGAACACAGGCGGCAAGACGGTCTCGCTTAAAACAGTCGGCCTGCTGGCATTGATGGCGCAGGCTGGTCTGCCCGTGCCCGCAGGTGCCGCTCGGCTGCCCATCTTCTCTGCCGTTTACGCCGACATTGGTGACGCGCAGAGCATCGAGCGCAACCTGTCCACGTTTTCCGCACACATCTCGCACGTGAACCAGATCAGCCGCGAGGCCGATGCAAAGTCGCTGGTGCTGCTGGACGAACTCGGCTCCGCCACCGACCCAGAGGAGGGCGCGGCGCTGGCCGTGGCCATCTCCGAGCGCTTCCTTTCGATGGGCGCGTGGAGCATGATCACCACGCATCTGACCTCGCTGAAAATTTACGCTGCCAAGCACGGCGCGGGCGTGGTGAATGCGGCGGTGGGCTTCGACGAGCGCACCCTGGCACCCACCTACGAATTGCGCATGGGCGTGCCCGGGGCGTCGAGCGGCATCAACATCGCGGAACGGCTGGGACTCGATCCAGCAATGATCCGCTCCGCGCGGGCCAGCGTCACCACGCAGTCCGCCGACATCGCGCGCTTCCTGGACGAGTTGCACACGCAACTGACCGTTGTGGGCAAGGAGCGCGCGGACATCCGCCTGCGCGAGCTTGCCGTAGAGCGCGAGAAGCAGCGCCTGGAAACCGAGGGCAGGCAGGAGCAGCGGCAGCGTGCCCGCGAACTCGAAGTGAAACTCGCCTCGCTGATGAAGGAGTTTGAGTTCCAGATGCGAGAAAGCGTGAAGGGCATCGAGGATGTGAGCGCCAAGCGCAAGGCCAGCGCCGAGGCCGACCGCCGCGTTGCGCGGCTGAAACGCGAGTTCTCCGAAAGCTTCAATCAGACGGTGGTCGCGCACGTGTCCGGTGCCGACAAAAAGGACCCTGCTGCCCAGCCGCATGTGGTGCGCAGCGTTTCCGTCGGCGACACGGTCATGCTCAAGTCCATGGGCCGCGAGGCAAAGGTTGGGCGCATTCTCGATAACAACGGCGGTTACGAGGTCAGCATCGGCCTGATGAAGATGCGCGTGGCAAAGGACGACATCGCCCGCGTTACCGTGCCCGCACCGGCACAGTCGGCCATCCAGGCCGCCAGTAAGCGCGGCATCAATGTGGTGGCGCGCGAACCGGACATGGTGCCGGGTGAAATCAACGTGATTGGCCGTACGGCGGACGAGGCGCGCGACGAGGTGGAGCGCTTTCTGGACCAGGCGTTTCTGGCGGGCCGGCCCAGCGTACGCGTCGTCCACGGCACCGGCATGGGCGTGCTGCGCCGCAGCCTGCGCGACTACCTAAAGAAACATCCTCACGTGGTCAACGTGACGGAGCCGCCGTATAACGAGGGCGGCCAGGGCGCAACCCTGGTGGAGTTACGGAGCTGAGAGCACAACGCGAACGGCGCAAGCCTGAAAGTTGCTTGGGAGCTCTATGGAAGGGCGGGCGCACCATGTCTCGCAGAGACATGGTGCTTTAACTCCAACGTGACACGCAAACCCACGTCTCAGGTGCGAGACGTGGGGCACCCACTTCCGGTGAGTTCCTTCTGCGTCAGTTCACCTCGGCGCAAAAACATTAGGGTGCCTCCTCGTTCCACTGCTCGGCCCATTTCGGCTCCTGGTAGGGCAGCACTTCGCAGCGCAGGTAGCCGTTCAGCTTGTCAAACGCAAAGTTGAGGTTGTCAGGCCGGTAGAGTGGCTCGGCGGTCAGCAGGGCGCGGTCATAGACGCTACTGGCCAGGTACGCAGTCGGCGGCACGGTGCGATGCTTGGGGATGCCCCAGGTCAGCTTCCACTCCTCATGCTTGGGGCCGGCGGCATCGCTTGCGGGCAGGTGGAAATACTTCGCCTCGGCTTCGGGCAGAAACGTCACGCCCAGCGCCTTGGCCTTCTGCATCATCCAGCTCAGGGTGATGTCGGCCAGTTGCGAGTCTGGATAGCTGCCGCCCACGTCGCAGTGCGCGCCGGGAAACCACACCTGTTCCAGCCGTGCATCATTTTTGCGGTATCTGCCGTCCGGGTAGGTCCACAACGTGGGCTGGAAGCTGGCGCGGCGCTCATCGATGCTAATGGCGTGATACGCGTGATCGACGCAGTCACTCAGCGTTGTATCCAAAAAGCCGTACTTCTTGTCCATGAGGCCCTCAAACAGCACGCCCGGGATGCCCAGCGAACCTACCGTGTCCCAGACGCCCACCATGGCCAGGTGCGCATCCTCCAGGCTATAGCTCTCCTTCAGGTGTGCCTTCAGGGCTTCGCGTTTGGTTTCGTCGCGCTCGCGATACGCCGCAAAGATTTCGGGTGTGGTGCTGTTGGACAGGTTCTTGCTGGGTACGCCAAGGGCCGCAATCATGCCGCCCAGGCTGCGTGCCGTGTACGCACCACGGCTGAACCCGATGAGATAGATGCTGTCGCCCGGGTCATACACGTGCGACAGAAAGCTGTAGCAGTCCTGCACCTTATCAAACAGACCCTCGCCTAGCGCTCCGCCTGTCAAGTGTTCAAGTAGGGTGCCGCCGGTTCCCACGCCGCTGTCGTAGAACTTCAACTGGTCCTCGGTGTCGGGCATCGCACAGTAGAACTTCCAGACATTCGTGCCACCGCTCTTACTGTCAACGCCCGGCGGCGTGTTCCACGTGCCGTCTGCGCACAAGATGATTCGCTTCATGGTTCCCCCGGGGCTCGTATTAGTACGTGCTTCGCACAGCAGCTTAGGGCAGCAGGGCACCTGTAGCAATGAAAAAGGTGTGACATGTGCGCGGGCCGGTAAGATGCTGTGCATGAAGCTTCACCTCAGCGCGCTGGCACCCGGCGCCGTGCAAAGCGAAATTCGTGCGATGAGCGTGCTGGCCGAAGAGGCAGGCGCCATCAACATGGCGCAGGGCATCTGTGACACACCAGTGCCGGCCGTGGTACTGCAAGCTGCACAGGACGCGATTGCCGTAGGGGCGAACATCTACACACGCCTGGACGGCATTCTGCGGTTGCGCGTGGCCGTTGCGGCAGATTGGGAGCGTCGCCGCGGCTACTCCGTCGATCCGGAACGGGAGGTGCTGGTCACCAGCGGTGCAACGGGTGCGTTCTACGCGGCAGCGAAAGCGCTGCTTGACCCGGGCGACGAGGCCATCCTGTTCGAGCCGATGTACGGCTATCACGCAGGCACCTTGGCCAGCATGGGCGTCGTGCCCGTGATCGTGCCGCTAGCCTACGGCAGCTGGGCGCTGGACATAGACGCGGTCCGACAAGCTGTGACGGCAAAGACGCGAGCCATCGTCATCAATACGCCCGGCAATCCGAGCGGCAAGGTCTTCACGCGATTCGAGCTGGAGGCACTCGCTGCGATCGCGCAGGAGCACGACCTGTTCGTCTTTTGCGACGAAATCTACGAACACTTCGTCTACCCCGGCCACCAGCACCTCAGCATGGCATCGCTACCCGGCATGCGCGAGCGGACGGTCACATTCTCCGGCTTCTCAAAGACCTACAGCGTTACCGGCTGGCGTGTGGGTTATCTGGTCGCCGACCCGCGCTGGACGCCCAGCATCGGCTACTTCCACGACCTCTACTACATCTGCGCACCTGCGCCCTTCCAACACGGCTGCGCGGCGGGGCTGGAGCAGCTGCCGCAAAGTTTTTACGACAATCTGATTCGCAGCCACCTGAGCAAACGCGACCAGACATTGGCCGCACTGACTGACGCCGGTCTCACGCCGCACACGCCGGACGGCGCGTACTACATCCTCGCTGACAGCACACCGCTGCCGGGTGCCACCGCCACGGAAAAGGCTCGCAACCTGCTGCGGACCACAGGCGTGGCCGCAGTCGCCGGATCGGCGTTCTTCCGCAAAGGCGGCGGCGAAAACCTCCTGCGCTTCTGCTTTGGCAAGCAGGAGAGCGAATTAGACGAAGCGTGCCGCCGCCTGCACAGCCTAAGCGACTCCAAGATGGTGGCCGCCTATGACGTGTAAACAGTGCCGTGTGGCCATCGTGGAGCTGAACGGCCACATCTACCATGGCAAGCGCAAGTTCCGTTGCCCCATCTGCCATCGAGCGAAGATGAAGAAGCCGAAACGCCCCGCTGCCGAGAAGGGTCGGGCCGCTGGTCTGTCAGTCCTGTGGACTTGACAGTGGCGATTCAGCGCCTCAGAACTCAATGCCGCGCTGTGCCAGTATGCCGCGCGAGTAGGCATGTTTCACCTCGCGCATCTCCGTTACAGTATCTGCCAGTTCCACCAGGGAGGGGTGTGCGTTGCGCCCCGTCAGGATCACGTGCAGCAACGGGGGCCGGGTGCGCAAGGCCTCCGCGACTGCCTCCGCGTTCAACATGCCGTACCCAATGGTGTAGTTGATCTCATCCAGTACCAGCATGTCCCATTCGCCGGACTGCATGGCGCGGCAAGTCTCTGTCCAGGCCTCGTCTACTAGACGCTGGTCCTCAGGGTCGGTCTCGGCACCACCCACCTTCACGAAGCCGCGACCCATCTGCCGGATGACGAGGTCGCCGCCAAACAGCTGTGCCGCATGCAGCTCGCCGTAGTCCCAGGAGCCCTTTAAGAACTGCAGCACGAGCACGCGCATGCCATTGCCCGCGGCCCGCATCGCGGTACCCAGGGCCGCGGTGGTCTTTCCCTTGCCCGGGCCAGTGTTAATCAGGAGCAGCCCCCGGCTCTGGGGGGCAGATGTACTTATGGCAGTGTCGTCTAAAGTCATGTCACTAGCATGGCACCTCAGGGGGCCGTCCTCTAGTGGCCCAGGTGGTATGGGTGTCCCTGCAGAATGGTGCTGGCCCGGTACACCTGCTCCGCCAGCACCAGCGTGGCGAGCTCGTGCGGCAGGGTCATCGGCCCCAGCGAGAAGCGGCAATCGGCCTGGGCACGGGCACGGTCATCCCATCCATCCGCCGGCCCCACCCCCAGCAGCAACGATCGTTGTCCACCGTCCCGCGCCTGCCGTATGCGCTCCGCAAATGCCTCGCTATGGATGGAGAGGCCACCCAGATCTGCAAGCCAAAACGCGGCCGCGTCTCGCTTCTGGCGTTCTGCCGCCCATGCAAGCAGCAGCGGGGCCGTACGGAACGGTCTGAGTTCTGCTTGAAAGAACGGATTCGAACGTTCCAGGTAGCGTTCGATCAGCGATTCCACAGATCGAGTCTGGGCGCCGCTTGGACGAACTGTGAGGACCACAATCGTGTAAGGCACAGATATTTGCCGAATCGGTTGCCAAAAAGTGGAGATCGCAACGTGAAAATATGAAAAATTAAAAGTACCCAGAAGCGCGAACACCTAAACCCTCGGAAAAGTCTCGCCGATAGGCTGATTCTAGGCTGTCCAAGTCTGGCATGTGCCGTGCAGTAACCTATTTGCCGGCCGCAAGTTCTGCCAGGCCATCTCAACTCCTCCTGGAGAACGATCTAAATGATCAAGTGCTTCGTACGACTGGCCATTGCAGCTGTTACCGTTGCTGCACCGTCAGCGTTCACCGCTCCCTTTGCGCTTGCGCAGGCGATTTCGGTCAATGGTGGTTCCATTCAGGGCACCATCACTGACCCGTCGGGCGCGGAAGTCAGCGGTGCCGCCGTTAGCATCACCAGTCCCGAAACCGGGTACAGGCATGACCTGACGACGGACAAGAGCGGCTTCTACTCGGTCGGCCCACTAAATCCCGGCAGCTATACCGTTACAGTCACCTCTCCCGGCTTCCAGTCCCTGTCCGTGCAGACGGTTATTCGTACTGGCACTTCGACGCCAGGCAGCTTCAAGCTGAATGTTGGTCAATCCAGCACCGAAATTAGTGTGGTGGCCGGTCAGGTTCAGCTCAACACGGATCAGGGCAGCGTCTCCGACGTAATCACGCGGCAGCAGATCGACACTCTGCCTATCAATGGACGTAACTTTCTCGATCTTGCGCAGATTGAACCGGGCGTCATCCTGCAGTCTGGCGAAACATTCGATCCCACCAAGGCCGGCTACTCAGCAATCTCCGTTTCTGGCGTCTCTGGTCGTACCACCCGCATCCTGCTGGACGGGCAGGACATCACCGATGAAACCGTGGGTACCACCATCTTTAACGTCTCGCAGGGATCGATCGACGAGTTCCAGCTGAATCGCTCAACGCAGGACGTTTCCGGTGAACTGACGTCGACGGGGCAGGTCTTGGTATCCACCCGGTCCGGCACCAACGGCTTTCACGGTCAGCTTTTTGGCCAGTTTCAAGATCACCGGGCGCTGTTTGCGCGAGCAGAGAATGGGTATGACGCACCCTTTCAGCGGAACCAGTTTGGCGGCAGTGTCGGCGGTCCGATCATCAAGGACAAACTTTTCTTCTTTGCAAATAGTGAGCGCATTAAACAGGACAGTTCGGCAGTTGCTGGCCTGGGTACCTTGTTTACCGCGATTGCGACCACTAATCCGCTGGTCCCCACTCCATATCGCGAAACGTATTCGGCCGTTCGCCTCGACTACAACGGTCCGTTTGGCGGTCACTATTTTGTGCGAGCCAATTACAACGCAAATGCGGTCAGCTCAAACTTCGGTGATGGCTATTGGCTGTACGCAAACCGTGACAACACGCCCGGTATTGCTGGTGGCGCAGACTTCGCGACCGGACGCTTTACACACTCCTTCCGCGGATCGTACGAAAAGTTCCACAACCTCATCTCAGACACCAGCAATAACGCGAGCATCTATAACGGCATCCCCGGCTTCACTTTTTACTACTCAGCTCAGCACCTTTACTCGGGACCCAATTATCTCGCCCCGCAAGGGACGTTCCAATCGGACAAGCAATTCCGCTATGACGGCAGTTGGACCAAGGGTGCGCACAACATACGTTACGGTTTTGCAATTAATCGAATTTTGGGTGGCGGGTTCGCGAACTTCTTCGGTCTGAGTCCGCGCACCAGTATCAGTTCTTCGAGCCTGCTGACTGGTACGGTCACGGCGAACAATCCGAACGGACTTGGCTGCAACGGCATTGTTGGTGCCGCAGCATGCCCGAACAATCCCCTCGACGGTTATCACCCCCAGGGCGTCATCCTTGGCAATGGGCAGGGATTCTTTGCGGAAAAGCCGGGCTTTGGCTTACAGGGTGGTGGCGTATTCGACTGGCGTACCGGCGTCTATTTCCAGGACAGCTGGAAAATTACGCCAAATCTCACCTTGAATGCCGGTCTGCGCTACAGCATCGATACGGACCGCGCTAACCAAGATGTAACCCTGCCCACCTGCGGTGATGTCGATACGTCTGCCGTGGCGTCGCCGTGCGGAACTGCGCCTGCGAGTACGCCGCTCTTTTCCTTTTGGAATCCGGCCTTCACCCAGACCCACGCACGGCAGCCGTACGGCAATGTCGCTCCTCAGGTGTCTGTCGTGTACGCTCTGCCGGATAGAAAAACTGTGTTGCGCGCCGGTATCGGTATGTTCTTTGAAGGCGATGTGTTCAATAACACAACCAACGCACGCACCAACATCATCAAGCAGGGCGCCTTTTTCAATGATTCCGCCCTGTGCAACAGCTATGCGACCTTCGACGTGCAGTTTCCTAATGGTACAGACGTAACTTCCATTAATGGGACCGACCTGAACACCGTGTGTAACGGGCAGACGCTGCGGCAGGCTTCAACGAACCTGCTCGCACTGCAAAAGTCGTACCAGTCCGTAACAGCAGCTAACGCAGTCGGCCCGAATGGTTCGTATTACGGAGAGACGCTTGCAGTAAATGGTGGGTCGGGTGTCACGGGGGGAGCCTTTGCACCGACGTACAAAGCCCCCTACTCAGAACAGTGGAACTTCGGCGTTCAGCGCGAGGTCTTCAAAGGTGGCATCTTGAGTGCGGATTATGTACACAACTCCACACTCAAGATCTCCCAATTCATCGACCAGAATCATATCGGTGCGGCGCGGTATTACAACGCTACCGCCGGCGCAAATGCAGTCGCGCGTACTGCTGCTGCATACGCGAACTGCGCCGGTGTCACGGGCACCTCGGCGCAGGCCGCCTGCGCAATCGGCAATGGTGCCAAGCTTTCGCAGTTCGCAGCGGGTCGGTTAGATTCTGGCAGTCAGAAGCTGGGCGGTTTCCCTGATTCTGCTTACGGGTACAGCGTAAACACCGGTGTGGCATTCGCAGGGGCTAATCCACTTCTCGGAAACGGCAACTTCTTGGTACCAATCGGTCGCTCTGGATATGACGCCTTGCAAGTGGTGCTACGTCAGGTAGCCACGCATCCTGCGCCTGGCATTCAGCAGGCCAACATTCAGGTGTCTTACAACCTGTCGCGCATCGTGAGTTCCAGCGGGGGTGGTTCCGACCAGTTCTTTGCAGCAGGCTCGTATGATTACGACAATCCAAACCAGTACATGGGCCGCAATGGTTTGGACCACAAGCACGAGGTAAACTTTGGCGGCTCCATGACGTTAAAGTATGGTCCACGTGTGGGTCTCATCGGGCACTTCTACTCAGCTTCACCCACCAATCTCACGTTGGACGGGTCTGTCGCGGCAGGAGGCATCTTTACCTCGGACATTACGGGGGATGGCACCATTGGCGATCTTGCCCCAGGAACCTTGCCAGGCAGCTACATGCACGACGTAAAGGCAAAGGATTTGACGGGCTACATCAACAACTTCAATGCGACCTATGCGGGTAAGTTGACACCTGCCGGGCAGGCTGTCGTAAATGCCGGCACCCTCACATTCGCGCAATTGAATGCGATCGGAGCCGTTATTCAACCGATCGCGTTGCCGAGTTCAAACATTGCACTTCCGAACCCCACAACTCGGTCCGTAGATGCAAGCTTCTCGTATCTCGTCCCGCTTGCCCGTCTGCGTGAGGGTATTTCGCTTGAGCCGGAGATTGATTTTTACAATGTTGGCAACTTCGCGAATTTCGGCAACGATAATTCCGGCGTACTTCTAAACACAACCAGCGCCGGCGGCAACTACAACACCACAGGCGGGTACCTGACGGGCCCGAATAATTTTCCCAATCTAAATGCGAATCGCCTGCAGCGCGGGTCTGGAACGTACAACGTGGGTGCTGCTCGGACCACCGAGTTCAAACTCAAACTTAACTTTTAGGCTGTAAGAACCAGCAAAAAGGGCGAGAGATTAAACTCTCGCCCTTTTTCGCTGTCGACGCCGCCTTGAGGTACGAACTCCCAAAGAGTACCGTCTTAAGTGTCTCTTCCACTCCGCCTCCGGACTGCTGTGGTGGCCCGTTTGGCGACAGAAGCGTTCTTCGCTGAAACAGCTTTCTTCGCGGACTGGGATGCAGGTTCTATTGCTTTGCTCGACGCCCGCTTGGTAGTCGCGGGCTGTTGCTCGGGCGATGCAGCTTCAGACGTGGGTGACACAATCCCATCCCGTCTTGGAGGGTTTTTCTTGCGGAGTGCTAATAGAGCAGCCTTAATACCGTTGTCCAATTCAACGACCGACAGGCTCGTGGCCGACTTACGTAGTTGCTCAAGACCGTAGTATTCCCGCTTTTCCGGCATGAAGATGTGGACGACAAAGTCGACATAGTCCATCAGGACCCATTCGCCTTGCCGTCTGCCTTCCACGGAGTTAGGAAGGGTGCCGTATTCGTTCTTTAGCCGGAACTCGATTTCGTCTGAGATGGCGACGTTCTGGCGTTCATTGGTGCCGCTACAGATCAGAAAGTAGTCGGTTAACGAGCTCTCCGACGGGTCAAGCGCGAGGATGCGAATGTCCTCCGCTTTGCGGCTGTCGCAGGCATCAAACGCGGTGCGCAGCAGTTGGTTCACTTCCAGTGACGGCATCCATCTCCTTTGGAACATATCCCGTTCCGCTTACAAGGATAGGACAATTAGAGGCGGGCATCCAGTGAACGAGGGCTGGCGGCTTGGATTGTCCTACTGCAGCCCGGACTCTCGCTGCGTCCGGCACCGGTGCAGGCGCCTGCAGTCCGTTCTGCCGGTACACTTACGGTGATATGAATCGTTATATGTTCGCACTGCCACAGCATGCCTGGGGACGAGCGCTTGCCACAGCGCGCTGCGGCCTCCTCATACTTTGCCTTGGACTACTTTTTGCCACAAGTCCTTACGCCCAGGCACCTGCAGGCCAGCAGGTGCACATGCTGTCTGCTAAGGAAGTGGAGTCTACCTTCC
>CALMOM010000017.1:2692-4548 GCA_937873305.1 uncultured Terriglobus sp. | reverse complement strand
GTCGTATGCCCGCACGCAAGAAACTCCTTTCAACGAGAACCTGGTTCTCTCAAGCAACGGTTGCCAGAATGCCGTCGTGCAGGCCGTCTTCCTCACGCTGGGCCCGTGCGACCCCGCTCCGTTCAACCCTGGTTTCCGCAATGAGTTCCACGCGGGCTTGCAGCAGTCGATCGGCAAGCACTTCGTGCTGAGCGGAGACTACATTACCAAGTACACGCACAACGCATACGACTTCAGCATCTTCGGCGCTACACCGGTCTTCTTCCCGATTGAATGGAAGAACTCGAAAATTCCAGGATTCGCCGCTACCGCGACGCTTACCCCCGTCCATGGGTTCACGGCCTCGGTCAACATGTCGAGTGTCGCTGCTCGCTTCTTCAATCCGCAGATTGGCGGAGTGGGAGCTACCGTGGCGCAAGGCGGAACAAACTATCCGTTCCGTATCGATCACGATCAACGCTTCAACCAAACGACGCGTTTCCAGTACAACTTGCCGTTCCACAAGAGCCTCTACTATGCCTTTACATGGCGTCTGGATAGCGGCCTTGTTGCGGGATCCACGCCTTGCTACAACGTTACGGACCCTAACAGCGCTTGCGCAGGGTTCTCGTTCGACGCAATGGGCAAGCCCAGCACGGCGCCCAACGGGCAGGCAATGATCGACCTCAGCAGTTTCACTCCGGACGAAGAGTTTCAAGCCGGTCTGGTCTGCAACGGTGTCCATGCAACGCCGACCCAGGGCCTTATGTATAACGGACAGTCCGCGTGTCTCGCCTCGCAGCTCACGTCAAACCTGGTCAGCATTCCGGCGCCGGGCGCTGAAGACGATGACAAGAACCCGCAACGCATCAAGCTGCGCAATCTGTTCGACATGTCGATCGGCGACGATCACATCATCGGCACGGAAAAGCGCGGTTTCGGTGCGCGACTCACCATCATCAACGCGACAAACAAGTACGCGCTCTACAACTTCCTTTCAACGTTCTCTGGAACACATTACGTTACCCCGCGTACTGTGACAGGCCAGATCGCCTACCACTTCTAAGAACGAAATTCCTGTGACTGCGCAAGAAGAACGGCCCCTTTCCTAAGGGGCCGTTCTTCTTGCATAAGCAGCAACTTGCAAGCCGCTCCGTGTTTGGAGAGAGAATGGTTCATGCAATCGTGGCCGGACCGTCGCTTGCTCGACTTGCTCAATCTTGACCTACCGGTAATCCAGGCTCCTATGGCCGGGGCGGACTCGCTTGCTTTGGCGCGGAGTGTCTCAAGAACAGGTGCTCTCGGCTCATTGGCGTGCGCGCTCCTTAGTCCGGACGACGTCCGTCAAGCGGCGGGGGCGCTTCGCAGCGGTATTGGCCGCCCCATCAACTTGAACTTCTTCTGTCACCAGATGTCCGCTCCTGACACCGCCGCGGAGAAGACTTGGAAGCGCCTCCTCAACGCACACTACGAGCGATTTGGCCTGGATCTGGACGCCGTCCCGGAGAGCCGTCTTCGTATGCCGTTCGACAGCCAGATGTGCGAGGTTGTCGAGGAGGTCCGGCCTGAGGTCGTGAGCTTCCATTTCGGTCTGCCCGAACCGGCGCTCGTCGAGCGCGTGAAGAGGGTGGGTGCAAAGATTCTTTCATCGGCCACCAGTGTTCGTGAAGCGAAGTGGCTCCAGGCTCACGGCTGCGATGCCATCATTGTGCAGGGCATTGAGGCGGGCGGCCACCGGGCCATGTTTCTGGAAAGCGATACCGCCTCACAGGTCGGCCTTTTTGCTCTGCTGCCCCAAGTAGCCGATGCTGTTTCGGTTCCCTTGATCGCCGCGGGCGGTATAGCCGACGGCCGCGGCTTGGTGGCAGCGCTGGCGC
>CALMOM010000017.1:0-2682 GCA_937873305.1 uncultured Terriglobus sp. | reverse complement strand
CGGTGCGTCTGGTGTACAGGTGGGGACCGCCTATCTTTTCTGCCCGGAAGCGAATGTGTCTCCGCTTCACCGTCAAGCGCTCGATAGCTCCATCGACACCGGCACTGTTATCACGAATGTGTTCAGCGGGCGTCCATCCAGGGGAATACTGAACCGCTTCATCGAAGAAGCCGGTCCGATGACGGAGAGCGCCCTTGCTTTTCCGTATGCAGCGACTCTCACCGGTCCGTTACGGGCAGCTTCGGAGAAAGCCGACTCGCACGACTATGTGCAAATGTGGTCAGGCCAGGCTGCAAGCTTGGTGAAGGCGAGGCCCGCAGACCGCTTCACCCAGGAGCTTGCGGCGGACGCTTTGCGCCGTATACACAAAAAGACGGGTACTTCGAATTTGTAAACCTCTTGAGCGGCGACGACTAGCGCAGTTCACCCGCGGGTGTAGCTGCAGGCCGCCGATCTGATGGGCGTTTCTCGCAAGGAAAACGCCGCTGCACAGAACTAACTTTGAGCCACAACTGCAGGTGAACGGTCTAGTTCATCCAACGTGAGTCTTTGGGGCTTTGCTTCTCATCTTCGAGCCTGACGTACTTGCCCGTGGGGTCGAGGTTTACGTTCTTGCCCTGCTTGCGCATATAAACGGTGAACTTGCGCGCCGCACGTTGCCGCTTGCTGCGGTAGTACGCGTTGCGCATGCCGTAGAGCTGCTCCGAAGCTGTGAAACCGAGGCCGCGACGCGGCACGAACCGGATGTACAGAAAGCCGCACAGCGCGGCGAACAAGGCTGTCGCCGCGCCAAACCGATCGCCGCTGCCAAGCGCACCGAAGAAGTAGAACACGAGGTAAATCACGACCAGGAACTTGGCCTTGATACCGAGGATGCCGAACAAGCGGATCTCCTGCTCAGGGTGCGAGCGCGCAAACGCCAGTACGAGCGCCATCACCGCCGGCCAGAGACCCGCCGTAAACACCGTCGAGGGGTAGAGCAGCCCGGCGAGTCCCATCAGCGAGGCGAGCAATGCGCCCCCGATGGTTGCGGCCAGGAAAAATTCGGTAAGCCACCGGGAGCCGCGCTCGTCTTCAAGTTGCGAGCCGAACATCCACACCGACAGCATCGCGAACAGCGAGCTGAGCAGGCTTGTGGGAACGAAGGCGTAGGTCAGCAACTGCCACAGCTTGCCGTGCAGCAGCGCCTGCGCGGGAGCGAGGATAAGCCAGAAGATCGCCTGCGCACCGAACGGTGTGGCGTTGAGCACCAGCGCCATGGCGAAGCAGGCCAGCGCCGCGAGCACAATGCGCCGCGTAGCGCCGCGGAATGGCGGAAGCATCAATGACGTAGGGGAGTCGGATCGCAGCATACGCCTACCTTCCCGGGACCGGCGGCACGGCCAGTGAGCGATGACCCGCGGCATCGACCGCCCGAACACCGAACAGCACGTTGTCCTTCGATACGTTTAGCTTCAGAGTTGTTGCCGTGCCGGCGTTTTGCGCGTGGGTCCATAGCAGCTCGTTGGTGTCGCGCCAGACGACCTCGTAGGTGGTTCCGGCCGGCGCAAAGGCCGACGCTTCCCACTTGAGCTCAGAGTTGTTGTCGAGCGCGGCGGTCAGCACCTTGACATTCCCCGGCGCGCTGGGCGCCAGAGCAAGCGTCAGCAGCGTAGCCGTGTTGATGCGCGCCACGTTCGCCACATAAGCAAAATCGACATACTGCAACAGGTCGCCGTACTGCACGCCATTTTCTACACGCACTGTCTGATGTTGATGGTCGAAGTTCTCGCGCCATTCGGTAAACCGAATGGCCGCGAAGCCTTCGCCATTGAAGCTCGTGTGATCTCCACCGCGCAGGTAGCGGTCTCGCCGCAGCACCAGCACCGGGTGAAACGCCGGCACCAACCGCGCGAGGTGGCTGCTGAAGCCGCCGGGTGTCCGTGGCTGTGCGATTTGGGTCGTAGGCGCGAAATAGGCAGGCGCAAGCTCCGCGACGGCGCGCGCAAGCTGGCGCGAGGGCGAGTCGTTTTCCGCGCCAAGCGTCAGCATCTGCCGCTGCTGCTCAGGCGTTGCCGCTGCCGGAACGCTTTCGGAAAACACGCGCACCGCCGACTTGTCCTGCAAGGGTTCACCCGGCGTTGTATCGCCACCGACGATGTCGTTGTTCAGCACGGCTTCGAGCGGCCAGCACTGCTGCCTGGCAAGCATGGCCAGGTGCTTCGAGCCATTGAGCCCTTGTTCTTCGCCGTCCACGGCCACAAAGACGATTGTGCCGGCAGGCTTCAAACCTTTTGCGAATGCGGCGGCGATGGCTCGGGCACTTTCCAGCGAAACAGCTACGCCGCTTGCGTCGTCGTTCGCGCCCGGAGCGTCGGCGTGCGAGTCCATCACGTCGTTCACACGCGAGTCCATGTGGCCCGTCACAAGCGTCCACGGGGCGGATTTGCTGTCGGAAGCACCGTGCAGGATCGCGTAAACATTTACCATCTTCGTCGATCGCGCAAAGCGGTTTTTCGGCTTGCCTTCGGCTGCCGGCTCTTCGACGAACTCGTCCCGCTTCACTTCAAGGCAGCCGCCGCAGGTCGCCGAGATGGCGCGAAACTCCGACTCAACCCATGCCGCCGCCGGAAGCAGGCCGCGCCCCGCCGGGAGGTCGGTGTCCGTGCTGGACAGCGTGCTCCGCGTGCCGAAGGAGACGAG
>CALMOM010000016.1:11206-11500 GCA_937873305.1 uncultured Terriglobus sp. | reverse complement strand
CACTGGCGCTGTCCAGTTGGCTGGAGCCTTGTGCGGGCGGCGCGTCGGGGAAGGGTGACGCATAGCGTGCGACGCAGGCCACGGGCGGCGTCTTGCAGGCTGAGGACGGGGCGGTGCTCTGAACCGGTTTCGACGCGGTTGCTGTACAAAGGCGTACCTGTAGACGCAGGGTTCCGGCAGAGCTGGCCTTGCGCACGCGCGCAGTGCCGCACACCTGGTGCCAGGGATGGCCTCTGCTCTGCCCGCTGCCCGCACCGATGCTCGCAGGCTGGATAGGACGGCGCATACCGCATC
>CALMOM010000016.1:8581-11196 GCA_937873305.1 uncultured Terriglobus sp. | reverse complement strand
GTTCTTTCCCTTGATCTTCTTTCCTGGGAGTGTTGCGCTCTTGGCGGCGCTTGCGATGTGCCTGGGCGTACTGCCCAACCAGCCGTGCGCCCAAACGGGTCTGCCATCGGCTGCGGTCCAGTCTGGCACCCTGCGGCCCTCGCTACTGCGAAGGGCGGGTTCCGTTTCCGGCCATGGTTGATTCTACCCACCGCTCGCCGCCTGTCCACAAAAATCGCATGTAGAAGCATTCGCCAGGCGGTGACATCAAGCTCCTGCAAGGTCGTGGACGGCCCGCGCGGTACGATACGGCAGAGGAGTTTTATGGACACGACACCGGTCTCCGCCGCGCGCCGCACTGAGGATATTGCGCTGGATTTGCTGAAATTTATCGCTTCGACGACCAACGTGGTCAAGAGCGGCGGGGGCGGCACGCCCGGGTTTGCAAGCGCTGCTGCGAGCAAGGGCGAAGACCAGGTGACGCAGCTGCTGGAGCTGTATGGCCGCTGCCGCGACGCTGTCGAGGCTGGAAGCAGGTAGGTGCAGGGCACCGGACAGGAGCGCCCGCTGCGCGTGGCCGTGGTGGGCGCGGGTGCCTTTGGGCGTAATCACCTGCGCGTGTACCGTACGCTGGCCCATACGGTGGCCAGCCCAGCGGTGGAGTTGGCGGCGTGCGTGGACCCCAGCGCCCAGGCTCGCGACGCGGTAGCGGCGGAGTATCGCATCCCCGTGTTCGAATCCGTGGAGGCGCTGCTCTCCGCGGGCCTTTGTTTGGACGCGGCCAGCGTCTGCACGCCGACCGTGGCGCACGCCGCGGCTGCGATCGCGCTGCTGCGGGCGGGTGTGGATGTGCTGATCGAGAAGCCCATTGCCGCCACGCTGGACGAGGCCGATCGCATCCTGCAGGCAGCCGCCGAGGGCAGCCGCATGGTGCAGGTAGGTCACCTGGAGCGCTTTAACCCGGCGGTGACGGCGGTGCTGCCGCTGCGCAACCGGCCCATGTTCTTCGAGGCGCACCGGCTGAGCGTCTTTACGCCGCGTTCGCTGGACGTGGACGTGGTGCTGGACCTGATGATCCACGACCTGGACGTGGTGTTGACACTGGCCGACTCGCCGGTGCGGGAGGTTCGCGCGGTGGGGCTGCCCGTGCTCTCACGCAAGACCGACATCGCCAATGTGCGGGTGGAATTTGAGAGTGGTGCCGTGGCCAACTTCACCGCGTCCCGCGTCAGCACAGAGCGGGTGCGCAAGCTGCGCTTCTTCCAGCCGCACCAGTACCTATCACTCGACTTTGCTCGGCAGGATGTATTGATGATCGATGTGGCGGCTGCAGCGTCGTTGTCCGCCGCGCAAATGGCGGCGCTGTTTAAGGGTGAGACGCGCGATGAAGCACATACGGCAGCAGAGGTGGAGGCACATCTGCATGGTCTTCGCTCCGGCAAAGGGAGCATTGCGGATGACTTGCAGGCGCGCAGCGGTCTAGCTGCACCATCGGAAAGCCAGCCGCACCCATCGCAGGGGCTTTCGCTGCGCAAGGTGCCTACCGAGCCGGGCGAGCCGCTGCGGTTGGAAATCGAGAGCTTTCTGCGGGACGTGCGCACCCGCAAAACGCCGGTGGTGAGCGGTGCGGCTGGCCGTGCCGCCCTGGCGCTTGCGCTGGAGATCAATACCGCCATCGCGACGCACGCCGAGCGCGCCGGCCTGCTGTAAAACGTATAGGAGACCTGTCGATGCGACGAGAGATACTCTGCTGCGCACTTGCAATCACAATACCGATGGGCTGCGTGAATGCTCAGGAGCGGACCGGAGCCGTGCGTGTGCGCGGCCGCGAGTTACTACGCGATGGCCAGCCATGGATTCCGCACGGGTTTTACCAGATCGCGTTCGAGGTGGCGCCCGGCAATCTCCAGCGCGCCGACCACCCCTTCTGGGCCACCGCGCAGAACAACTACACGCCGCAGGAGTACACCTTTATGCGGCAGGCCGGTGCAGATTCGGTGCGCATCCAGATTGCACAGGCCGGGGCAGACCCGCAGAGCCCGCTGTACGATGCGGCGTTCGTTGACCGGGCCTTGGGCGCGGTGCAGGCGGCACGTGAGGCGGGGCTTACCGTCATCGTAGCGGTGCAGGCAGAGTCTCATGTGCCCGGCGAACAGCCGATTCCGCTGCCGGACGAGGGTACCCGGCGGGTGTGGCGGAGGCTTGCGCCCCGCTTTGCCCAGGACCGGGGCGTGCTGTACGAACTGCTGAACGAGCCTCAGTTGCCGCCATCGCCCCAGAACTGGCAGCGATGGAAGGAAGCCATGACAAAGACGCTACAGGTAGTGCGTGAGGCTGGAGCTGATAATGTCGCCGTGGCCGACGGATTGGGCGTGGGGCAGATCATCGACGGTGCTCCGCTGCTGCAGGACGGGCAGGTTGCGTATGCCTCGCACCCCTATGCCTTGCAGGCGCGTGGTCAAACACGCCAGGCGTGGGATGAGAAGTTCGGCATGTTCTCCCGGCGGGCTCCGGTCATCATTACAGAGTGGTTTAGCGGCGGATACTACTGCGACGGCAACACGGCAGCCACAAGCGTTGAATTTCTTGGCTACCTGCAGGAACGGCACATTGGTTTGGAGTTGGGCGTGTGGGAC
>CALMOM010000016.1:0-8571 GCA_937873305.1 uncultured Terriglobus sp. | reverse complement strand
GCGCGCGGTGGAACGTTCCGCACGGGCAGTTTTCCAGCTTCTCTGGGAAGGCCTGCCATCAGGCTGGCTTTGGCATTGGCGAATCCATCCACAGCTGGTACACCACAGGAACACCGCCCGCTTCACCACAGTAACCCCGCACGCACAGGGTGGCGCTAGCGCATCACCTGCATGCTCCTGCGGAAAAGCTGGTCGAAGTCGGTGCGGATGGTGAGTTCAGTCGCTTCGTACTTCGCAATGGCGGCTTCAATGGCTTTTTGCGCGGCTTCGCGTTTGTAGCCCAGGTTGGTGAGCGCGCTTAAAACGTCGTCCGCCACCGGGCCGGCCTGGAAGGTGGTCCCGACCGTTGCGGCGGGTGCGCCAGTGCCGAGGTCGTCGAGCTTGTCCTTGAGTTCCAGCACGATGCGCTCGGCGGTTTTCTTGCCGATGCCGGGAATGCGGACGAGCTGCGCATGGTCGCCGCCGCGGATGGCGCCCGTGAGCGACTCGGGCGGCAGGCCGGACAGGATAACGATGCCCAGCTTGGGCCCCACGCCGCTGACGGTGATGAGCCGCTCGAACAGCCGTTTTTCCGCACGGCGCAGGAAACCGAACAGGGCAATGGCGTCTTCGCGCACCTGCGTGTTGATGTGCAGCGCGACCTCTTTGCCCTCGTCGGGTAGCGCGGAGAAGGTGGAGACGGCGATGCTGACGTCGTAGCCCACGCCCGCGCACTCCACGACGGCCTGGGCGGGCGATTTACTGAGCAGCGTGCCGCGCAGGTGGGCGATCATGCGGTGTCTCCTGCGTCGTGTGTAGGGGCGCTCATAGGTGGCGGTTCGGCGTCCAGAGGATAGTGAGTCGTGCGCTGGTGTTGTTGTGGATGCCGGGAAGGTCTGCCGGGATGAGCCAGCGCTCGTGCTGCACAAAGACGTCGGTGGTCCAGTCCGGGCGGAAGTGCAACGAGGCTTTGCCGAAGGCGTCGGAGACGGTGCCGCCCGCTGGCAGGAAGCTTTCGCTGATTTTGGTCTGCCGGTAGCCCACCTCGACGCGGGTGCGTGCGGTCTGCCAATAGCCCAGCCTGCCCTCAAAGGCGCGGCCATCGCGGCCCACGGCATTGCCCAGCAGGAAACCCTTGTTCGTGTTGGCGTCGCGGTACTGGTTGTTGATGAAGAGCGGACGCGCCAGGCCTTCGTCCTGGCTCAGTTCCTCTGATGAGTTCATTTCGAATCGGAAATCCATGTGCGGTGCCAGCGGCAGCCGTGGCAGGTACAGGCCGGTGATCCACGCGCAGCGGCGCGGCGCATCAATGGGGTTCAGGTCGTCGTCGGCAAAAGCGTCGGCATAGACCGTGGCGTATTTGCGGATGCCGGGCACGTGCAGCCGCAGGTCGAAGTCGCTCTTGCGGTCGCCCGGGTCGGTGCGTTCGCCGTAGCCGTACGTCACGCCGGTGGATTGGGTGCTGAACAGGTTGTCCTTGAGGCTGCCCAGGGTCATAGGGTGGCCCACACCCCACAGCAGCGACCAGCGTGTGACGCTCAGCTCCAGGTTGCTGCCAAAGGTAAGGTCAACTTTCTGACCGTTAAAGTAGGGCCGCGCCGGATATTTGTGGCCGGACAGCTTACCGATGACGAGGTCGAACTTGTAGGTACCCAGCTGCGGCAGGAAGGGGAACGGGTGAGGTCGCGTGCTAACGAGGCGCAGGTTGTACGTGGGTTCCGCGTTGCTGGAAAACGACCACGGCGCGGTATCTGGTCCCCAGAAAATCTCCTGCTTGCCGAACGAAAGCGCGTTACCAGCGAAGGCCACGCCCGCGTAGAGCAGCAGAGGTGTTTGCCGGGTATAAGCCCCGGAGGGTGCCACGGGGGCGAAGGCCGGGGATGGCGGGCCGGATCCAAAGGCCGGAGTGCCGTCCAGTTGGTTGTACAGCACAGAGTGCGCAGCGCTGATGCCCGGTGCGCCCGGTATCTGCTGCACCTCCTGCCGCACATGGAAGAAGAAGCGGCCCGTGCTGCCGCGCAGGCTATACCCGGCCAGGCCGCCGGTACCCTGTTCGTAGGGGCGGCCGTAGTCGTCGCGCCAGGTCTGACCGAAGTGAAAGCTGTCGTTCAGCGGGGTGCCGGCAATGGTGCCCGCGCGGGCATAGACCGACTCCAGCGTCCAGCCGTCACGGTCATGGTCCAACTCGCGGCTGAGTTCGCTGATGAGCGGCTCCGCCTCGCGGTCTAGGGACTCCGTGGATGCGGAGGATTGATAGACGTCCTCTGCCTGCCGCAGCTGACGCAGGCACTCTTCCCGCGTCCACGGTCGAATGCTGACATTCTGCGAGGGCACGTAGCCAAGGGAAGCCAGCCGCTCCAGGGCGGGATAGACCCAGCTGTCCATGGGGACGTTGACGGTACCGTGGCGGTCGGCGTCGGGCAAAAGGACATCGGCGGAGAGGGAGTGCTCAGCTGCTGGTGCTTGCGCATGGACCGCCGCCGCGGAAACAAGGGTGAAGAGCGCGAACAAGCCATGCGTTCGCCGCACCCGGGCACCTTCTCGCATCCGCACTCCTTCCCCGGCAGGATAGCCGCCTGCCAAGTATAAGGATCGCCTGCCACGCCGGCGGCAGCCACCTTGCTATGCTGATGCTGCGCGGCGACACAGCGGCACGGTGCTGCAAGACCCTCGTATACCCAGCAACTACCCAGCAACGGATAGGTGAATGCCCGCACTCCCCACACCCAAGTTGAACCGCCGCCTTCTCACCGCGCTCGTCTTTGCATCTCTGCTGTCACCGCTGCATGGGCAAACGTCCGTGGACAACCTGTTCGGCGGCGGTGTGCAGCAGGACAGCCAGCAGCAACAGATGCGCAACGCCGCCCAGCCGGAGCCAACGGCTCCATCCGCTACGGTGACCCCCACAGGCCCGCGCACCCTAGTACAGCAGGACGCGACCCAGCCCAACAACCAGGCAAATGGGCAGCAGCAGTACCAACAGCAGCAGCGGCAGCCAGTGCAGGAGCTGCCCAGCGAACTAACCGGCTTCCAGCGGCTGGTAGCTGCAAGCCTGGGCCGGGTGCTGCCCATCTATGGCGCGTCGCTCTTTACCGATGTGCCATCGACCTTTGCGCCGGTGGACCGCATCCCGGTCACGCTGGACTACGCCATCGGACCCGGCGACGAGCTGCTGGTTCACATCTGGGGACAGGTCAACCTGGACGGCCGCTTTCCGGTGGACCGCTCGGGCGATGTCTACCTGCCGCAGATCGGCGCGGTGCACGTGGCGGGCATCCCCTTTGGCCAGCTGACGGAGCACATGCGGTCGCAGATTCGCCGCAATTTCCGCAACTTCGACATCAATGTGAACATCGGCCAGCTGCGTTCCATCCAGGTATTTGTGGTGGGCAACTCGCGACGGCCGGGCAGCTACACGGTGAGTTCGCTCAGCACGCTGGTCAATACACTATTCGCCAGCGGCGGTCCCAGCCCCACCGGCAGCATGCGATCCATTCAGGTGCGGCGCGGCGCGGAGACGGTCACCACCTTCGACTTTTACGACCTGCTTTTGCACGGTGACAAGACCAAGGACGTGCGCTTGCTATCAGGGGACGTTATCTTCATCCCGCCCGCAGGCCCGACGGTAGCCGTAGCCGGGGCCGTGAACAATCCGGCGCTGTACGAGACCAAGCCGGGCGACACCCTGAAGAGTGTCTTTGATCTGGCGGGCGGCATGACGCCAGTCGCGCAGGCAGGACACGCACGCGTGGAGCGCATTGGCAACGGGAACGGGCGCTCCGTGGTGGATGTGGACTTGGCAGGCGTGGGTGCCGCCACCCCGGTTTCGAGCGGCGACCTGGTGATGGTGACGCCCATCATCGACCGCTTCAAGGACGCCGTCACCCTGCGCGGTAATGTGGCAGATGCGCGCCGCTTCGCATGGTTCCCCGGCATGAAGGTGAAAGACCTGATCCCCGACAAGGAAGCTCTGCTGACCCGCGACTATTGGGAGCAGCGCAACCGGCTGGGTCTGCCGGTGCTGGACTCAACGCCCGACATTCGCCGCTACGGCCCGGATCGCCCGGTGGCTCAGTTCTACGGCCAGGGGCTGGGGCCGGCCAAGCCGACATCGCTCTTCGGACCGGTGGATGCGAACGGTAACGTGGCGCTGCCGGATAGCGACAGCAACGTCTACGGCAAGCGCGTGCCATACCGGGCCTTCACCCTGCCCGCGCAAACGACGGGTGATACGACCAACACCACGACGGCTAACAGCAACGACCATACCCTCAACAGGCAAGGGAACCAGCAGCAGCTGCAGGGCTTGAACAATGCCCAGCAGTACGCGCAAACCGATGTGGCACAGAGCAACACGCTGGACCAGGAGCGCAATCGCGCGCTGAACGACGGCACCGCGGCCAACGGTTCGCTGAGCGCCTCCGTGACCGGCACGGCCAGCCGATTTCCGGCGAAGAACGCCGTCGTGCTGAACGCGCCAGAGGTGGACTGGGCCTATGCCGTCATCGAGCGGCTGAACCCGGAGGACCTCACCACGAAACTGCTGCCCTTCGACCTGGGCAAGGCCGTGCTCGACGGCGACCCCACTGCGAACCTGGCTTTGCAGCCCGGCGATGTTATTACGATCTTTTCGAAGGCCGACATTCGCGTGCCGCAACTGCAGCAGACCAAGTACGTGCAGCTCGAAGGCGAATTTGCAAAGGCCGGCACGTACAGCGTGGAGCCCGGTGAAACGCTGCAGCAGCTGGTGCAGCGCGTGGGCGGGTTTACCCGCGGGGCATACCTGTACGGCTCCCAGTTCACCCGCGAGAGTACCCGCGTCATTCAGCAGCAGCGGCTAAACCAGTACACGCAGGACCTGGAGCGCCGCATCAAGCTGGCCGAGGCCAACTCTGTGAACAATGCGCTGAACCCGCAGGACGAGGTGGCCAACATTGCAGGGCTGCAAAATGCGCGTACCGTGGTGATGCAGCTGCGCCAGCTGCAGGCAAACGGCCGCATCATCCTCGACATCAAGCCGGAGGCACAGACGCTGGCGGACGTGCCGGACATTCCGCTGGAGGACGGCGATACCTTCATCGTGCCGCAGGTGCCGCAAAGCGTGGACGTGTTCGGCTCCGTCTACACGCCGAACTCGTTCCTGTATAGGCAGCGGCTGCGCGCGGGCGACTACCTGCGTAAGGCGGGCGGCGGTACGCGCACGGCCGACACGGGCCGCAGCTTCATCGTGCATGCCGACGGCTCCGTGGTGAGCCATCAATACACGAGTGCACTGTTCGCGGGCACCTTTGGCGCGGTCAAGCTCTTTCCGGGCGACGCCATCATCGTGCCAGAGCGCGTCGACAAGCGCCCGCTCTTGCGCAACCTTGTGGATGTGGCCACCATCATCGGCCAGTTCGGCCTGGGCGTCGCCGCGATCAACGTGCTGCGGTAAAGGCATGACTGAGCAGGCAGGCCTGCGCCTGTTCAGGTACCCTGCGGCGACGTCACATACCAGGGAACGTCAACTCCGTTTGTGCGAGCGTCGAGCAGCCGGTCGAGCTCTCGTACCACCAGTTCTGGCGTGACCTGGTGCATGCACCCATTGAACTGGCAGGGTGCAAAGTTGCGGCCGTCATAACAGGGGCGGCACGCAAAGCCCTGTCCACCCCATATACCCATGGCATTTGGCCTGCGAGGAACCCTGGTCGCAGGATCGGTCGGCCCAAAGATGCTTACAAGGCAGGTCTTGCTAAGGCCCGCCAGATGCAGCGGCCCCGTGTCGTGCGTGATGACGGCATCGCACCCGTCACATGCGCTGACCACTTCCGGTAGCGAATACCTTCCAATGCAATCAATGACAGGCAGGTGTGCAAAGTAGGGCCGTACCCAGGTGTCGTCCGGGCTGCCCATCAGGACGACCTCCCACGACCGCGCGCATAGCGCTTCGGCTACCGCCACAAAGCGCTCCACCGGCCAGCGCCGCAGCGCCTGCTCCGGCACGCGTTGCTCGGCTTGCTCCCGCACCAGGTGCTGCACACCACCGGCAAACATGGCAATGCGCCGGGGTGTTGTGGTGCCGGGCAACGGTGAAGGAGGAAGGCGGTCCGGACGCACCGGGGCGCTGCTCTGCTCATGGTGCCCGTCGTGCAGGCCAAGCAGAACACGGGTAAACTCATCCGCTGGATGACGGCTGGGCAGCAATGTGGTTGCCCTGGCCTGTTGACTCAACATCAGCTTGCGCCTGCTTCGAACCGGCAGCGTCAGCAGGCGGTACCGGCGGTCGTAGTAGAGCGTGGCACAGAGATCGTATGTCTTTCGCGCCAGCCGTTGCCATAGATCCAGCAGCACGCCTGCCCTCTGCAGAGCACCTCCGAGGAACAGCGCCCTGTCGTCAACAGGGATCGTCCGTATCCAGGAGTAGCAAGCCAGCAGCGGTTCCACGGCCTTGCCGCACACCCAATCAATCTGGTACCCCTCTGCATGCAGCGCATACACGGACGGGACCGCCATGATGGCATCCCCAATCTGGCCGAGTTTGATGATGAGGGCTTTCTTGCAGGGCTGCATTACGGTTTGCGCGGCAGCACCCTAACTAGCCCTTCGCTGGCCAAACACATGATCTTCAAACCCCAGAATGTACCAAAGCCCCTTGCAGGACAGATTACCGGTAAGCGTTCTTCTCAGGAATGCGACAGGTAGTATCGCCGCACCGATCACGGACCGAATGAAATCTTTGGTGCGGCCCGCGTGAAGAACCTTGACGCCATTCCGAAGGAGAAGATTTGAAACTTCACGAACATCGGGAAGGTAGACGTGGGTGGGATCGTCACAAAACTGAAGTGACCCTTCCGCGGAGGGCAGGGACAAACTCTTTAGGGACGGAAACGCGATCCAGATCACTCCGCCCGGCTTGAGTTTGGAAAGGATCTTCACCGGAATAGGATCACGGTCCGGCATGTGCTCGATCACGTGATGCAGCAGGATAAAATCGTAACTGCTGTCCGGAATCGCATCGTAACCGGAACCATCGATGCCGAGAAGATAGAAATCATCAATGGCCGCCATGTCCTCGTCTGTATTTTTGTAGCGCTGAATGTCAGCACCAGAGTAGTGGCAGCCCGGAAACCAGTGCTTGGTGATGCTTGGCGAAAAGTTGCCGCAACCAATGTCCAAAATACGGAGATTGCGTCCAGTAAGCACGCGACGCGCCAGCAGAAATTTAGTCGGGCAGATTTGCGTCGCAATGCGCAGTCGAGGTAGCCGCGTTTCGGATGGAGCTTGTCTAAGTGACGCCACAGTACAACTGCTCTCCTCACCTGATCTCAACGGCGTTCAAAACACACACACGTGAAGGGTATATGAACGATGTGCTTTCACGAAAGCGGCTGTTGTTTCTGCCGCGCTCCCGTCCAGTGCGCTGTGACCTGAAGTGCAGGTGACTCTGTGATCCCAGAAGGTCGGCATGGGCTGCTGAGCGTACACCTGAAGTTCAACACAAGATTCAACGCAGCGTGTAGTACTTAGCTTAAGTGCAAACTCGCCTCCAGGGGTTGGCGCGGGAATGCGAGAACGCGCACACGGAGATAGAACCATGCAAGGCCATACACGCCGACCAGTGCCCAGAAGCCTGGAAACGCAGCGCTCGTGTTGAAAATCGCCGCCACAGCGAGCAAGGAGGTATACGCAAATGCCCGCATAAACGATGGCTGGCTCGTAAGGAACTCGTGTTTCACACCATCGTCGATGCGTTGGACGATAACTCCCATTATGATTCCGAACAGTACGACGCCAACCCATCCAAAGTTAAAGAACGCCTCACCGAACTGTCCGGGCTTCAATCCCGGGTGAACGTCGGTATCCAGGCCGACAGTTCGGCCTGTTGCGATGCCAAACGTCCAGGTAGCACGAAAGTCGGACACACTTCGCGGCAGGTAATTGAGTAGCCCGGCAAGATACGTCCTGCCCATCCACCATTGGTGGTCCCAACGCGCATACAACCATGCAAAGTCTCTTAAATCGCACAGGTTGTTGCCGAAGAAAATGAGGAAAGCCAAGGATGTAAAGAACGCTCCAAGGGAATACTCACCCTCGCGCAGGTTGCCAAAATAGAGGATAAGCAGCACAGAAGAGATGCCAATTGCAAGGCTCCGAAACATGCCAAGAGAGCTTCGCCGTTGAATAACGTAGCAAAGAAAGACACTCAGACAGGCGGCAATCACGTTACCTCGCTGGCCAAAGAAGAGAAGACCAAAAATGAGCAGGCAACCACAGACAAGAACAGACCGTTCCCGCTTCTCGACATAGCGAGCAAGGCAGTGTGACGCGACAACCATGGACGAAAGTGCCGTGATGTTTGAGAACGGCCGGACGCTAGGGTTCTCAAAGGTGTACCCCCGGACGTTGAAACCGAACCCTTCGGCGCTGAAGTACAACATCAGCATAATGACCTGACACATGACACACACGGCTGACAGGAACATCAGCAAGTCAGGAGAGGACATCAGCATCATGGAGCAGCGTGGAACGAAATCCAAAGCCCTTGCTGCCGTGCGGCGCAAACCGATGCCAAGATGCAGCTTCCAAAAAAAGCCGCCTACCAGGAGCGAGAAA
>CALMOM010000015.1 GCA_937873305.1 uncultured Terriglobus sp. | reverse complement strand
GGCAGGTGAGCCTGCGACCCGAGATCAAAACACAGCGAACCCATGGTCACTGTGGTGAGCGTCAGTAAAGTCGCGCGCACCAGTGGCACTGTGGAGCCAGCAAACGCGCGTATCCACAGCAAGGCGAGCAGCGGTACGGCAATGACATAGCCGTGCCGCCACGAAACTGGTGACACCAGCGAGACCACCAGCGCAAACGCAGCGAGCACAAGGGCGCGGTCCGCAGGTGTGTAACGATCACGACGCTGAAAGAGAAGCAGGAGGCAGTACAGGAGGAACGCCGCTGAAAGCGCCTTACAGAGCAGCAGGAATAGAAACGGTTGTGGCTGCTGAATGAGTGTCCGCGCCTCAGGCGTTGTGGCGGGATGACCGAGCCGCAGCCACCACAGCAGCCCGCTGATGCCCTTGTTGGCCGTTGCTGGAACGCCCCCACCCATGTTCTGCAGAACTGAGAAACTCTGCTGCAGATTCTGCCAGCCGTTGTAGCGCAGGAGGAACGCCCCTACCGCTGCACACCCCAGGACGTAGCTTCTCAGCCACCTCCAATCCTTGAAGATGAGCAGCACCGCGACGAGGAGAACAGGCGTTACCTTGAACCATGTCGCAAGGGCAAAGGCGAGCGCAGACACGCCCACCTTCCCACGTGCATACGCTACCGTTCCAACGGTCCATAGGCCAAAGATCAGGATCGTGATTTGACCCTGCGCGATGGCTTCATGGACCGGCCAAAAGGCGTAGGTACAAAACAGCAGTAAGCCGGTTTCCAGCGACCTGATCCGCAGCCCGGCTGCGCGTGCAAGCAGCGCTACGCACAGGAGCACCACGCCGAGATTGATGCCTCTCCACAGGGCTGCCGCGCGACGGGGTGGCAGCCGCACCGCGGGCACCAGCAGGTCCGCCAGCGGAGGCGGGTATAGGTATAGTTGAATCCCACTCAGGCCAGCTGCCTGCGCCCGCTTGGAAATCTCACTGTCCGGTGGGGCGTAGCGCAGCTGCGGGTTGCCCTGTAGAGCGGTCAGGTACATGGGCGCACGCGGCGCATCATGCACCATGGCGGCCTCGAAGTAGTACACCATGAAGTCGTTGTCAGGCGTTTCCAGAGCGTGCCCGAGATAGCGCTGCAACAGAGAGGATGCAAGCAGCGAGAGGACAACAATTGTGAACAGCGAAACGAGCGTGCTGCGCTGGACGAACCTGGGCAAGTGGAGGATCCCTCGCCTGGATTGTAGCGAACCATGGGGCGGAACTTGCACCGGGCTTCTTTATGGACTGTGTCGTACCTGTCCATAAAGGGAGGCGGTCACATGCGCCTACACAGCTGCCTATGTCGCTGGGCAGTGCTCTACGAGCGGAACCGGCCGCCTACTGCAGGATTGGGACACCAACCAGGCTCTGTCCAGCGGCGATACGGGCCGACCATTCTGCAGGGCCAGTGGTGTGGACGCTGGTGCCATCGGCACTCACCGCCACAGTCACCGGCATGTCGACCACATCGAACTCGTAGATTGCCTCCATGCCGAGGTCTTCAAAGGCCAGCACGCGCGCTGCCCTGATGGCCTTTGAGACCAGATAAGCCGCCCCCCCAATCGCCATCAGGTATACGGCACCACTGTCGCGGATGGCCGCAATGGCAGCCTCGCCCCGTTCGCTCTTGCCGACCATGCCCAGCAGGCCGGTCTCTTCCAGCATCTGCCGGGTGAACTTATCCATCCGGGTCGCGGTTGTGGGGCCAGCAGGGCCGACGACCTCGTCACGCACTGGGTCCACCGGGCCTACGTAGTAGATGAAGCGGTCGCGAAAGTCCACTGGCAGGCGCTCGCCGCGGTTCAGCATGTCCGTCATGCGCTTGTGCGCCGCGTCTCGGCCGGTCAGCAGTTTCCCGTTCAGCAACACGGTTTCGCCCGCCCTCCAGGTGCTCACCTCCGCATGGGTCACGGTGTCCAGATTTACGCGCCGGGCGTTGTGCGGGTTGTAGGTCAGCTGAGGCCAGTCTGCCAGCGACGGTGACTCCAGCACGGCCGGGCCGCTGCCGTTGAGATGAAAATGCACATGACGCGTGGCCGCGCAATTCGGAATGATGGCTACGGGCAGGTTCGCCGCGTGTGTGGGTGAGTCCAGAATCTTGACGTCCAACACCGTCGTCAAGCCGCCCAGGCCCTGCGCCCCGATGCCCAGCGCATTCACCTTGCGGTACAGCTCGATGCGCAATTCCTCCAGCTTGTTCTTGGGTCCACACGCGATCAGTTCCTGCATGTCAATCGGGTCCATCAGGCTCTGCTTTGCCAGCAGCATGGACTTCTCTGCCGTGCCGCCGATGCCGATGCCCAGCATGCCCGGTGGACACCATCCCGCGCCCATCTGCGGCACCATCTTCAGCACCCAGTCCGCGACCGAGTCTGACGGGTTGAGCATGGCAAACTTCGACTTGGCCTCGCTGCCACCGCCTTTGGCCGCCACGGTCACATCGACACCGTCACCCGCCACCAGGTCCACCACGACTACGGACGGCGTGTTGTCCTTGGTGTTCTTACGCCCAAAGGCCGGATCGGCCAGCACAGAGGCGCGCAATGGGTTGTCGGGATTGAGATAGGCACGGCGCACGCCCTCGTCGCACATGCCTTGCAGATCAAGGGCCGCGTCGGCAAACTGCACGCCCATACCGACTTTGACAAAGATGGTGACGATGCCGGTGTCCTGGCAGATGGGCCGATGGCCCTCCGCACACATACGACTGTTGATCAGGATCTGCGCCATGGCGTCTTTGGCCGCCGTGGACTCCTCCAACTCATACGCACGCGCCAGATTGCGGATGTAATCCGCCGGATGGTAGAAGCTGATGTACTGCAGCGCATCCGCCACGCTGCTGATGAAGTCTTCCTGCCGAATCTGCGTCATCGCCATGTCTATTGTAGGCGCGATACCAGCAGCCTTCCGCAGGTCAATCTGTCACGTTCAGGGCAGCAAAGATGCCCTCAACATCCAACGTGATGGGCGGCTCAGCAAGCTGGAGAATACCGCTCGTCTGCTCTGTCAATGCCTCGTTGGTAAGTGTGTACGCGATGCGCCGCTGTGGATCTAAGATCCAAACCACCGGCACACCCATGCGCAGGAAGTCTCCGCAGCGGTCCCGCATGGCGGCGATGCGGTCGCGCGGCGACAGCACCTCGACACACAGCAGCGGAGCCTGCCGGATGATCGGCGTACGCAGTCCGGCTGGTAGCAGGCAAATATCGGGGATGCGAAACCGCGTCTCAGCCACCTGCACCCGCAATTCCTGCATGGCGCGATAGCCATGCGGGCGTCCTTGCGCAAGCAGGGCCAGCAGGACTACCTGCTGAATGTCTGCGTGGTCGAACTCGCCCAAATTCCGCCTTTCCACGACGCCGTCCACGTACTCCCGGTCAGGCCGGTAGACGCGGTTCAGGTATCGCTGCACGGGCACGAACGCCTTTTGCGGAAGAGCAAAGGTAGCCATGACATGCCTCCTACATTCTGGCGTCTGCCTGAGAACGCGCCCAGATCTCCGCGACCGCCCTATTCGATCTTCAGATTGCGCGTGATGTCGTCACGCGTCTCGAATGAGGTGACTGATTTGGTCACACTCTTCCTGTCCTGCACAGTGGCCCACACCTCGTATTCGGCGGTGCGTGACAGGTCCATAAAGCGGAAGCTGCCCTTCTCGTCGGCGGTCATGCTGCGGACCTTTTTGGAGCGGTCGTCCTTCAGGAAGACCATGGCACCCTTCAGGGGAGCACCCTCCTTGTCCTGCACCGTACCCTGCAGCACACGCACGGCGGGCGCCTTGACCGTGGGGCTGTTGATGTTGCCGAGTCCGCTCAGGTTCAGCTTGGTTTCAGGGCCGCCGTTGCCGTTCGGTCCTGTCACCTGGCCCCGCAGTCCTGTTCCTGCGGCGAACACCAACAGGACGGCAGTCATAAAAGTAAAGCGAAGGGCGAACAGGAACGGGCGGCGCTGCGTCATGCTCGGTAGTGTACCGCGTACGCGCTGCGCACGTACCCGGTTGTGTTACTCAACACGGCAAGTGCTATTTCAGCCGGCCCAGCCGGTACACCACGCCGAACTGCACGCCCAGGTTGTTCTGCACCGTGCCACCAAAGGTAGTGCCCAGGTACGTGGGCTGCACCCGTACCGACAGGTTGTTGTAAATGTTGTAATCGCCCATGACGTTGACGGCGAAGGCCGGCCTTGAGTTGGAGTCTGGCCACATGCCCAGATCTTCCGAACGCAACCCCTTGGCATCCCCGCCGAACTTGCTAAGGGCCACACCGCCCGTTACAGAACCACTGACGGAATACTTTTCCTTGGCACGGAACCGATACTGCGGACCAGCCATAAAGGTGTACTCGCTAATTTGCGGGTTAAAGACATTGTTTTTTTCAAACACGTTGGGAATGTTCGCTTTGCCAAACATGCCCCGCACATCGCCCGCGATGGAAAGCTGTGGGTTCAGCGCGTACGCCACAGCCCCAAAGAAGTTCACCTCGGTAATCTTTTGCAGGTATTGGCCGGTACGAAACCGTAGAAAGCCGCCGCCACCCGCGACTTCATATTTGTGCGAATAAGTATCCAGAATGTTGCGCTGAATGCGTGCCTGACGATTCGCGCGAATGCGGCGGCTGACACCACCCAGCGCTGGTGAAGTCTGCTCGCGAGCGGGGGCCTGCGCCGACGCGGCAGGTGCTGCCTGCCCTGCGGGTGCTGTCCCATCTGCGGGTGCGGGTGCCTGCCCGTGGGCGGCGGCGATGGTAAAAACGGCAGTAGACAGCAGCGCACAGCGCGCAGGTACGGCGGAACGGAACATCAACCAATACTCCTCAGGAGCCTCGCGCAGTTGCTACGGTAAGCGGTAGGCAGTTACTACGGGCTCGGCAGCACCCTGGCAGCGAAGCTCTCAGGATGCTCTTCACCATTAAACCACCCGGGTACTCTCGCCAGACATACTGTCTCGCGAGTCTGAGCTGCCGGTTACGGAGACACATCCATGGCACCCGGCAGGAAGCGCCCACCAATACGCCAGAGGCAGGCAGGCACAAGGCCTTTTCTCGCAGGGTTGGGGACAGGCGTGGCGCTTCTCTCGCTGGCGACGCTTCTCTACCTGCTGCTGGGGCGGCCGCCCGTTGCCGTGACCGACAAGCCAGCCCTATGGGAGCCGCTGCTGACGACCGTGCCCCTGCAGCAGCGTGTGCGCGCCGAAGCCAAGGCACCGCCCTTCCCCGCGAGCGAAGAGGTGTTTGAGAGTGGCGCACGCCTGTACCGCGTACGCTGCGCAGAGTGCCATGGTGTGCCCGGGCAGTCTGCCGCGCTGGGACGGGCCATGTCGCCACGTGCGGAGCAATTCTTTGCAGCACGAGCGCAGCAGGGCGCTGTTGCCGAATCCGCAGGCGAACTCTTCTGGAAGACGGCGTTTGGCATTCGGCACAGCGGCATGCCCGCCTACAACCGCACTCTGAGCAACACGGAATTATGGCAGGTCAGCCTGCTGCTCCACTCTGCTGGCGGAAGTCTGCCAGATCCGGTACGGGCCATCCTCATGCAGGGCCTGGCATCGCCCCAGCCCACCCTGGTGGTGCCATGAAATCCACGCCGTGCTCTGCGTGGTATGTGCTTTCCGAATGCCCGCTTGAGCGCATCGTTTCGGAGTGCCGGTCGAAGCGTCCAGCTGTTCTCATGACAGGATGCTTTAGAAAGTTATCGATTGCAGGGACATCAGTCGCCGCCGCGGGCAGGCTGCGGCAACACAGCTTCCATGAACCCTTTGGATAGCATAGTCATCAGCCTGAGTCAGCCTATGCACTGTTTCTACGCACTTGCAGTTCTGCAACTTCCCCGCGTGCTGCCGGACATCGCGCTTCCCGCACCGGCACGCATTTCCGCTGTGTTCTTCCATTACTTTGAGATCGCGGCCATTTCGCTGGGTGCCCTGGGCGGTGCGTTGGCCCTGCGCCGTGAGCGCAAGTCACCGTACGATGTCGTCGGACTGCTTGGCCTGGGGCTGATTAGCGGCGTGGGCGGGGGCGTGGTGCGCGATACCCTGCTGGGTGACGGACCGCCACTCGCGCTGCAGCACCCGTCCTACCTTGCCTATGCGCTGTGCGGCGCAGCCATCGCCATCCTGTTTGGGCACAACGTGGGTCCGCGCATGCTGGCCACCATGAGTGTTGTGGATGCGCTTGCGCTGGGGCTCTTTACCGTAGCGGGCAGCACCCGCGCCATGAGTTATGGCCTCGGCTTTCTGCCCTGCCTTGTGCTGGGTGTCACCACTGCGGTGGGCGGTGGTGCTTTGCGCGATCTATTTAGCGGACGCGCACCTGCAACCTTCAAAGAGGGTGAACTGTATGCGATGGTGGCGACTACCTCGGCAGCCATCTTTCTTTGCGTGCAGCGGTTGGGTGTGCCTGTCAATCGTGCCGCTGTCATTGGTACCGTAGTTGGATTTGGTCTGCGTCTCATGGCCATCCGGTATGGCTGGCGGACACGCGCCGTGGGCGTCTTGCGTTAGCCCGACACCGTTTTTGGTCTAAGTTAGCGCGAACGTACAAACGCCCGCTAAGTCGATACAAGGCCCTTCCGCGACTTACAAAGACCCGCCATTAAAAGGCCAGCAGTTTCCTTGCCAACCGTGTATTTGCGCGCTTACTATTCGCTCCAGTTCAATTTCAGGTCTTAGGTTCCGATTGTGCAAACGTCTCGTGTGCTGCGAACCCGTCAGCGCCGCTGATCCGTTCTGGCACGTTTGAAGGGGATGGTACGACATGTCTTGGTACGCCTACTGCATCGCGGAAAGATCCGCCTTTCCTGAGCTTCTTCGCCACCGCCGACCCATGCCGCTGGAAGGCATCTCCGGCCTGTTTGGCAACCAGACCTTTATCTTTCCGGCAAGTGACCTTGCGGTCGTTGTTTCCGAGCATCAAGCGGAGGACGACACACGGATGGACCAGCAGGCGCAGTGCGACCACGCGCGTGTCATTGCCGCGTGTTTTGAACAAACCACCGTGCTGCCCTTTCGTTTCGGCACACATTTTGAGGATGACGATGCACTGCGTCGCTCGGTCCGGTCTAATCACCGGCACTTCGTTCAGAACGTAGAACGCTTACGCGGTAAGGCGGAAATGCACCTCAAAGTTCTGGTGGACGACAGCTGCACAGACACCCGCAAGGTGCTGCCGGGCGCCGGTAAGGAGTACCTGGCAAGCTTACGGGAGAGTGCCACCGCGCAACGCGAACGGCAAAGCAAGGCACGCGCCTTGTCTGTACAAATGCATCGCATGTTTTTGCCAGACGCTGAAGAAATTACCTGCAAGCGCGCGGGTGAGGGCAAGATGCTGCTGGCCATCGCTCACCTGGTCGACCGCAAAGCAGTGCCGCGCTACCAGAACAAGTACTCTTCGGCAACGGAGTCGCTGAAGGATTGCCGTATTCAGCTTTCTGGTCCATGGCCGCCGTATCACTTTGTGCAGCGCTCGCAGGCAAGCGCGAACTGAGGCCTCTGCAACATGCGAAAAGCGTGTTCTGAGCGTCATTCCTGACACGTCTAAGCGCACAAAAGCGATGTTTTGATTCGCAAAACAGCAGTTTTACGTACTTCGAATGTGACTTT
>CALMOM010000014.1 GCA_937873305.1 uncultured Terriglobus sp. | reverse complement strand
CACCGAAGCGGAGGAAGTGAGTACCCCGCGCAAGCGAGAGGTACTCCTGGAACTCGAATCGATCCTGTACGTCGGAGGTCCTCTGCAGGGGCGAGCCACCTCCGCTGAATGCACCCTGCACGATCAGGGTTGGATCCGAAGAGTTGGGCGTCTGTGAGGTGCTTGCGTGGACATACTGAAACCTTGTTTCAGAAACCAGGTTAGCTCCTAGGACCTGTGTGTCACCGAGCTGCAGAGTTTGCGTCGAGGTGAAGTTGGTCGATCCTTGTGAGGGAAGCACAAGCAGTCCGACACCGCTGTTGCTGACAGTGGATTTGTTGTACTCGTAGCGTCCGGTGAACGTGTTGTCCCGGCCTATCTGCCGATCTAGTCGTCCGGAGAAGCTTGTTTCAGTTTGAGGAGCTGGCACTGCAATAGATAGCGCGGTCCCGTCTGGATTGAATGCGTTGACCACGGCATTGTTGTGCTGATCGCTCCGCTCCGCGGAAGCAAAGAAAGAAGCCGCTTTCCCAAGAGGACCACTAAGATCTCCACGACTGAAAAGTAGGAAGTATGATGGCTGTGCCCCTGTGTACGGGTTCAACGAGTTAAAGCTCTTCGTCGATCCCGAGGAAAATGTATTTCCATGGAGCTTGTTACTGCCTGGCTTCGTGAGGATCTCGATGCGCCCATAACCGAGGTCTTCGTACTGCGGCGAGAATGGGTTCTGATTGATCCTGATCTCGCGAATGGTGTCTTTGGGCGGAAAGCGTCCGCCACTGAAGCCGTCGACGTACAGCGATCCGCTGCCTCCAGACATTGCCTGCACCTGCTGCTGCAGTGTCGAATCGTTCGACGAAAGTGTGTCGAGCTGCTCTCCTTTGAAGACCAGAGCGCTACGATTGTCCGAGGCAGATGTGCTTGCATCCTCGTTCGAACGCACTTCAAGCTGGGTGCTGGTCGTAGCGATGGCAAGTCGGAACTCAAGCGTAAGTGGGCGATTACCCGCCTTAACCGTTTGAAGGAGCGGGTCAAAGCCGTCCGCAACGATCGTGAGGCTGTAAGTGCCCGGGCCGAGTGGAATAGTGAAATGGCCGCCGGCATCTGTCACTACATCGACAGGACGGCTGCTGGAAGCACTTTGTCCTGTTGCCACGATGTGGACAGTCGCTCCCGGTATCAGAGCGCCGGAGGGGTCGACGACGCTGCCGCTCAACCTGTTCACTGCTGCTGTGTCATCCCCAGCATGTGGATTGCCAACTACAGAGGAAGTTGGCACCCTTGACTGAGCCAGCACAGAGGGGGTCACGTTCGCACCAGCAAGACACACCCAAAGCAGCGGTGTGCCATGCAAACAAGAACTCCGACAAACACGAACCTTCACGATGGCTCCAGAGATTGGGCTGTTGCGTTTGGACGAACGAGTACCAGGCAGGTTTGGACGGAAACGGAAAACAAGTTCTTTTTAAGCGATTGTCACTACGTGCTGAGGCCCAACGTCTGAACCTCTTCGGACGTTTCATCCAGAAACGCATCCTCCGAAACCGGGTGGGAGGGCAGCCCGCGAAGCCAGTGCATAACGATGTGCAACCCAATCGCAGCGCTGCAGGCCGCTGCTGTACGCCAAAGGGTATCTCCAGCCCAATGTTCGAGCGTGACCATGAGCAGGACGAGCGCAGGGACTCCAAAGATGTAGATTGCAAGCGTCATGGGTAAACTGCTACGGCCCGGCAGAGGCGGCCGCGTAAATGGGATGTGAGCTTCGAAGAAGAAGAAGACATCGACCAGCAACACTGCACAGCATGTTCCATAAATTGCTTGCAGCACGATGCTGCTTCCGTGCCATCCGCCTGTCTCCATTGCCAACACCACGAGAACTATCACGCCGCAGCAGGCGCAGAAGACAACGAGCTTTGCGGTAGACACAACACGCTGTGTACGCAGTCCTGCCAGACGGAAGATCCATCTGGCGCCGAGATCCGCAGGCAGGAGAAATGCGGTGCGCATACCCGCAACAGTCCAAAAGAGAAGCAATGGCATCAAGGCCTGCGTACCAACCGAGGTGAGAGCGAAACGCGGCATACCGTTGTGCCACTCCACATTCACGGCAAGAGCAAGACTCAGCGCGAGACCCGCTCCGGCGTAGGCCGCCAGCCTGACGTGGTACTGACTCAACCTTGTCAGTGTCTGTCGCACAAAGTGAAAGACTGCTCGTGAATCCGGCGCCTGCAACACCGTGGGATGGATGAACACACCCCAAAAGCGACCGTCGTGCAAGCGAGCACTGCGTGCACCTTCCAGGCCCATGCGGCGACGTTTCGCCCAGGCCGCTGGGTACATCATGAGAACGAGGCAGAGCAACAGAGGGAGACAAAGACATGCACGCCAAGCTAGTGAGTGGACGAGAGGTGTGTTGGTAGGGCCTCCAACGCACGCTTCGTAGACAGACAAGAACCAGAGAGGCGGAAACCAGCGAGCACCTTGCACACTGCCTGATAGCAACGCTGGTAGGGCCTCCATAACAGTACCCACTCGGAGGAAGAGCGTAAGAAACGCAGCAATCAGTACCGTTTGGACAAGAGGTGCGATCCAGCGAAACCAGCGCTCGGGCAGCACCGCAATGACCAGGGACTCAAGCGCTAGTACCGCCAGGGCGGAAGCAGTCCCAGCAAGGAAGACAGCCGCTGCATGCGAGGCCATAGCCAAAAGGAACCGGTTTCCCGCAAGCGCCGGCATCAACAGCGTTCCAAAGATGTTTGCGGCCAAGAGGAATAGCGTCAACAGCACCGCGATGGAGAACAGCTTGCTTCTGAAGAGGGTGCGCCCTCGAAGAGGCAACGGCAGCAGGATCAAGAAGTCCATCCGGTTTGGAAACAGGTGATCCCACTGCAGGGTCGTCACGCACCCCATTGCACAAAATGCATAGATCACGAAGACATAATGAATGCCTGCCGCAGACCACGGTCGCAGCCCATGCGCCAGCGTCACAATCCAGAATGCAGCCACGAGCATCGGTGCGGAGACCGCCGCGAGAGCGCGCACGATGGGAGTCTCCACTTCCGTCGCGCTGCTGGCCTCAAAGAACTGACGAAGAAAGTGGGCTGTGAGCGCCTTACCGGGCAAGCCTTCGGTCGGCTGCAGCAACCTGCGTAGGAATGGGCGGATGACGCTCGGCTTAGACATCCTGCATCACGGTCACCAGATCTTCGGCCGTCTTGGCGGTATCGGTCTGTTGCACCATCTGCGCAAACACGCGTTCCAGCGTCGGCTGTGATGTCATCTGTGTCAGATCGTGCGGCGAACCATCCGCGATGACTTTGCCGTTGGCCAGTATGACCACTCGATCGCAGACCTGCTCCACTACTTCGAGTACGTGCGAAATGTAGAGAACCGCCTTGCCTTCACGGCGAAGAACGACAAGCAAGTCCTTAAACAGGCGTGCCGTCACAGCATCCAGGCCGCTCAGCGGTTCGTCGAAGACGATGAGTTCCGGATCGTGCAGGAGAGCCGCACTCAACAGAACACGCTGCTTCATGCCCTTGCTGTAATCACTGATGGGTGCCTCAATCGCAGCCTTCAGCCCAAAAAGTGCAAGGAGCGCTCGGGATTTACGTTCGATGACCCTCTCAGGCATGGCACGCAGTCGACCAACGAGTTGCAGGTACTCGAGCCCGCTCAGGTGCGTGTAGACCTGTGCTTCCTCCGGCACGTAGCCCAGCCGGGAGCGATAGGCTGGCAGGTCTTCAAAAATGCTCTGACCACGGAATAGTATCTGGCCATAAGTTGGTTCCAGCATGCCAGTGATCATCTTCACGGTCGTTGACTTCCCTGCACCGTTTGGCCCCAGGTAGCCAAGAACTTTGCCTGGCTTCAACTGGAAGCTGACGTCATCCACAGCGGGGATGCCGCGATACCGTTTTGTTACGTGCCTGAGTTCCAGCATGGCTACCCCTATGTAGCAATCTTCTTACACTTGACAGATGCGACTAGTCAAGTAGAGAACTACATAGGCCCTGGAGGTCGTAGCTATGCCGGAAACTGTCCGACTCTCCCATACCGCTGCCCTCATGCTGAAAACGCTAAAGGAGGGCTACAGCTACGGCTTCGACATCATGGACATCACGGGTCTGCCCAGCGGCACCGTGTACCCTGCGCTACGTCGCATGGAGAGCGACGGCTTGATTGAGGGACATTGGGAAGACGAGCAAAAAGCTTTGCGGGATGAGCGGCCTCCGCGCCGGTACTATAAGGTCACAAGTGCTGGGCGGCTGAAACTGGCGGAGGCAGAGAAGAAGTACCCTCTCATCGCACAGTTCGCGCGGCCCAAGACGGTCAAAGTATGAAGCCGCATGAGAGATTGGACAGCCTTCACCGCACCCTCAGCCGCGCCTCGTGGATCGTGCCTGCAAGTCGGCGTGAAGCCTGGCTAGCAGAGTGGGTCGCTGAGCTGAGCTACGTCTATACACAGCATCCGGCATCAGCAACAGATCTTGCGCAAGGCATTGTTCATGATGCCGCCACGATGCAACGCCTCTATTTGGCTGATCGTTACAGAGCAATTGACTGGCAGGCACCAAGGCTCTGTGTGGGCCTACTAGGCTGCTGTTTTACCCTGCTTCTCGCAGTCACGATGGCGCAGTCTCAACTCAGGCATCTTGTATTTTCCAGATGGGGTTACGGCGCATTCGCGTGCTTTGTGGTTCTCGCATTGTTCTCCTTGCCGTCGACGGTTGTGACCTCTCGTTACGGGGCCTATGAGGCCTACTCGGGAGATGCTGCCACTATGGTTCAACGATGGGCAAGATGGCGTTTTCTGGCTGCAAAGCTGGTCTTCTCGGTCCTCTCCTGCTATCTGTTGGCCGTCCACGTAACACGTCCCTTCCAGCACCTGTTGGGCGCACAGGCGGACTGGCTGTTAATGGCTTGTGGACTCATCTTCAATGTCGTTGCCGTGAGCTGGGTCTTTACCGATCAGCTACAGCGCTGCCCTACCTGTATGCGGTCTCTTCGGGGCTCCGCACGTATGGGGCCACCGTCCTGGGGCCTCCTGGACTCGAGCGCCACAGAGGAAATGTGCGATCGGGGCCACGGGCTGTTGCACCAGCCGGAATGGCAGACAAGCTGGTTTGAAAACGCGCGATGGCTGCAACTGGACAGCACGTGGCGGGACTTATTTCGGCCCTAGCTCTGCACGCCTGGCCCCTCGATGAGTTAGGGATTCTAGCGTTGTGTAG
>CALMOM010000013.1 GCA_937873305.1 uncultured Terriglobus sp. | reverse complement strand
CATGTATGAGTCCCAGGTCGGCTGCTAAGAAATCGTACTCCGGGAGCGTAGCGAACTTCGCCCATTTCATCTGCTCGAAGATACGGTTGTCCAGCTCGCCATGGAACTGGCGCACTACAAAGAATTGCAGATCGACGGCCCCGCCATTGCGGTAATTATGGCGGACCTGTGCCACAGCCGCGCCAATGACTGCGTCAATGCCCAGTTCTTCGTTCAGCTCTCGCCGGAGTGCCTCTTCCGGAGTTTCACCCGGCTCAATCTTGCCTCCTGGGAACTCCCACTTGAGCGCCATTGGCTGGTCTGCGCGTCGCTGGCAAATTAGAACTTCATCGCCAAACTCGTCGGGTCTCAGGATCAGCGCAGCCACAACGAGACGCAGCAGCTTTCGCGGCTGCGTGTCACCCCGTGAAATCACGTCTGGCTTTGAATTGCGGACGCGCTGCTCCTTTGTTTTCACCGCAGTTTAGATGCAAGTTGCGCAGCCGACCCAGTTGGCAAGCTGAGGGAATTGCGAGTTAGCGCAAAAGCTTGCACTGACACTCGTAGTCGAAGACCCATTCGGAACTAAAGAGGTTTCTCCGGATAGTAGATCGGCCAACCGTGCCGCTCACTGTATGCGGCAAGCTCTAACGATGGGTTTACGGCAAACGGAAGGCGCGCCATCCGCAGCATATGGATGTCGTGCACGCTGTTGCCGAAGACCGCGTCTGGAGAAGATAGGCCTACGCGCAGCAGTGCTTCGGCTTTGCCTTGGTCGCTGGGCACCTGGAGAAGGTCTTCAGTTATGAGACCGTCCTGTACTACAACCCCCGCGGCCAAAACCCTATGCGGCGGTACACCGAGTTCTCGGACTCCCTCCTCAATCATCCATGAATTCGTTGACGAGACAACCCATATCTCGACGCCTTGTTGCTGAAGCCCAGCCAAGGCGTTCAACATCGATGGGAAGAAAAGGGGTTGGACATGCCGTTTGAAGTAGTTGACTACACTCGCCTGCACGGACACGTCAGTCAGACCTCGGTAAATTTGCGTCATCTCGCCGCAGATTGGTATTTCTCCTATCTCCCCGCGACGATACGCGGCGTGTCGATCCCGCAGGTGCGTTGCTGCCTCGTTTGAAAGGAGGCCTGTGTCGATGCTCCAATGCATAAAACCTGAGCCGGCGTCACCCGGCCAGAGGGTGCCATCAAAGTCAAAGACTGCGGTGTGGACATGAGCCTGGAGCACAGCGTGCAAGAAATCCTCTTGCGAGAGGTGGTCGGAAGAATGGGCCTTCATCCGATTAGTGTCGCAGGTGACGCTTAGGCCAGGCACCTGTAGTAGCTCAGGACGCACCGGTATAACGGGCTTTGAAACCCTTTCTGTCCTCACGCATCTACTCAAAGGGCAGGGGGCAGGCGTGAACCTTCCAGGAACACTCCTCCAAAAGGAGATTGGCGATGGCCGGTCAGTTTGTAAGTGAAGTGAATGATGCGGAGTTTGAGCAGGCAGTTCTGCAAAGCGACCAGCCGGTGTTGGTGGATTTTTGGGCCGCCTGGTGTGGACCGTGCCGTGCGCTCGCGCCGGTGGTGGATGAGGTCGCGTCTGAGTACAGCGGCCGTCTCCGTGTTATGAAAATGGATGTTGACCGCAACAACGTGACCCCGGGACGCTACGGCATTCGCGGCATTCCGGCTCTTCTGCTATTTAAGGATGGCAAGGTCGCTGAGCAGATCGTTGGCTTCGTGCCGAAGAACACGATTGATGAGAAAATCAGCAAGGTTCTGGTTTAGCTTCTGGAAGCGGTAAGAAAGCCCGGCTAAGGCCGGGCTTTCTTATTGATTTAGACTGCTGCCTATGTTTGAGCCAGCACTCTTCAGGCTTATGGCTGTCGCTGTGCTGATTCTTGCGACAGCGTTCTTTGTTGCTGCAGAATTTGCAATCGTCACGGTCCGCGAAACTCGGCTGGAACAGTTGGTCCGACAGAGCCGGACGGGTGCGACGACGGCGCTCCGGCTCAAGCAAAACATTAACGACTTTCTTGCAGCGAATCAGCTGGGAGTCACCCTGTGTTCGCTGGCTCTTGGCTGGCTGGGTGAGAGTGCAGTGGCACAGGTTCTGCTGGATCTGTTGCACCGTGTCAGCAACGCCACGAATACGGGCCCTCTTGTGCACGTCTTCTCCATCGTATTTGCCTTCACGGTAATCACCTACCTTGAAGTGCTGCTGGGAGAGCAGGTTCCCAAGTCCGTCGCACTGCAGCGTGCAGAACGCATCGCGCTGGCTGTCGCCGCACCGATGGACGTCTTCCTCCAGTTAACAAGGCCGTTGGTTCGTTTGCTGAAGGGTTCTACCGCGCTTGTTCTTCGCGTCTTTCGTATGCCGTTGCGGACTGAGGCGGGGGAGGCACATTCCCCCGAGGAATTAAAGCTGGTCACTACTGCTATGCAGCGTAGTGGGCTCCTTCCCGCATTCCAGGAACGGATGATTCATCACGCAATCGATCTGAACCACGTGACCGTTCGAGAAATTATGACGCCACGTGGGCAGATTTTCGTTCTCCCGTCCGATATGCCCGTGGAGCTCGCATCGGCCCGAATTGTAGAGGAGCAGCACTCCCGCGTGCCGGTGTACGACCCTGTGCTGGGCAGTGACCATTTTGTGGGTGTGGTGTATGCCAAGGATGTCGCTCGGCTCATGCACTTCAATCGCGATGGACGGCTGCCTGCAGCGTTGAAACAGACCAGCGTGCCTTTGCACAACGTGGTGCGCGACGTCATGGTCGTACCGGAGACAAAGTTAGCTGCTGAGCTACTGCAGGAGTTCCAAAGCCGACGCCGGCAGATTGCGATTGTGGTCGACGAATTTGGTTCAACCGTGGGTCTTGTGACCGCCGAGGATGCGTTGGAGCAGTTGGTCGGCGAAATGGAAGACGAGTTCGACACCCTGGCACGTCCGCTAGAGCCAGCTGCGGACACGCGAAGCATGGATTTAGACGGAACTGTCACCCTGCGTGACCTTACGACTCAACTGCGATGGCATTTTCCGCGGGAAGCGGGTGTAGAGACACTGGCTGGATTTCTGCTGGCACAATTTGGCCATCTTCCGCAGCCGGGCGAATCCGTGGTGTACGACCAAAAACAGTTCACAGCCCTGGAACTCAGGAGGCGGCGCATCAGCCGCATCCGAGTGAAAGAACTTGACCTAAACCAGACGGCTGCTCATCCGTCGCAAGCGCAGAGCGTGGGACCTTTATGAAGCTGCCTGTGGGCTTGCGGCGCTTGCTGCTGACGCTGCCCGTGCTTTGGCTAGTTGTAACCTTGGTCTTCTTGCTCATCCATTTGGTTCCAGGTGACCCAGTTGCACAGATGATGGGCGAAGGTGCAAGTGGGACAGATCTTGC
>CALMOM010000012.1:18143-29208 GCA_937873305.1 uncultured Terriglobus sp. | reverse complement strand
TGTGCGGTTGGCTCCGCCGTGTTCTACACAGAAACAGTTGCCGCAATCCCGTCCGTGCAGAACGAGGATTTCAAGACCTTGGTCACTGCCATGCGCGCCGGACAGGTTAAGGCGCTCGTGATCCTCGGTGTGAATCCGGTCTACAACGCGCCGGGTGACCTGAAGTTTGGTGATGCACTTGCGCGGGTCCCCTTCACGGCGCACCACGGTCTCTATTACGACGAGACTGGTCAAAAGTGCCAGTGGCACGTGAACGCAGCACACTACCTGGAGAGCTGGTCGGATGCACGCGCCTGTGACGGCACCGTGTCCATCGTCCAGCCCATGATCGAGCCGCTGTATGGCGGCCGCACCGCCCATGATGTCGTGCAGGTTCTGCTCGAAAATCCCCAGTTGACCTCATACGAGATCGTGCAATCGAACTTTGGCAGCTACAGCAAGGGCTCGGCAGGCAACACCGGCGCCAACAGCACGGCGGCAGCCCCGGCAAACAGCAAGCAGACCGTGAATGCCACCGCCTGGCAAAAGGCACTGCACGATGGTTGGGTAGAGGGTACAGCGTTTGCGCCAAAGAGTGTGTCCGCAGGCCACGCAGCGCTGCCAGCGCCCGCTGCCACAAGCGTCGCCGGCGTGTACGAGATCGCGTTCCGTGCTGACCCATCGCTGTACGACGGACGCTTTGGCAACAATGGCTGGCTGCAGGAGTTACCCAAGCAGGTCACGCACCTGAGCTGGGATAATGCCGCACTGGTAAGCATGAATACGCTAGCCGAGCTAAAGGTAGAGGAACGCGACCTGGTTGACCTCGAAATCAATGGCCAGAAGGTGAGCTTCCCGGTGTTGATGCAGCCCGGCCTGCCGGACGGTATGGTGCAGGTGCACCTCGGCTTTGGCCGCTGGTTTGGCCGTGTCGCGCAGTACGTCGGGTCCGATGCCAACCGGCTCCGCTCGATTGATGCTCCCTGGTTCCAGCAGGGCGCAAAGATCACCAAAGGCCAGGGCAAGTACGACATTGCCGTCACCACAGTGCACTCCATGGACGACCGTGGCAAGGCTGCGCAAAGCGATCTGCAGCACCCCAATCTCACCGGCACGGCATCGCTGCCCGGGCACGAGGCTATGGAGCGCGGCATCATTCGCACCGCTACTATTACAGAGGCGCAGAAAACTCCTGGCTACGCGCACGAGGGTAATCTCCTCTACGAGACGCCGGACAAGGAGACCAGCTTCTTTCCGCACGAGTGGGATTACAACAAGGTCGATAAGTCCAGCACGGGGATGCAGAATGCCTGGGCCATGACCATCGACCTGAACAGCTGCATTGGTTGCAACGCTTGTGTGGTCAGCTGCTATGCCGAGAACAATATTCCGGTCGTCGGCCGCGAGCAGGTCAAGGTGGGCCGCAACATGCAGTGGCTGCGCATCGACACTTACTTTGAGGGCGATCTGCACTCCCCCAAGGCGCACTTCCAGCCCATGATGTGCCAGCATTGCGAGAACGCAGGCTGTGAGCAGGTGTGCCCGGTGGGTGCCACGGTGCATACGCCGGAGGGCATCAACACCATGGTGTACAACCGTTGCGTGGGTACGCGGTACTGCTCCAATAACTGCCCATACAAGGTGCGCCGGTTCAACTTCCTGCTGTACGCGGACTACGACACGGAGAGCCTGAAGTTCATGCGCAACCCTGAAGTCAGCGTGCGGTCACGTGGCGTCATGGAAAAATGCACGTACTGCATCCAGCGCATCGAGTACGCCAAGATTGAAGCGGACAAAGAAGGCCGCGCTATTCGCGATGGTGAAATCGTCACCGCGTGCCAGCAGGCCTGCCCGACCGACGCTATCGTCTTTGGCAACATGAATGACAAGGGCAGCCGGGTCGCCAAACTCAAAGCTGAAGAGCGTGCGTACCAGGTGCTTGCCGACCAAAATTATCGTCCGCGAACCAGCTATATTGCGGGCGTCACCAATCCGAACCCTGAGCTGGAGCTGGCGTAATGGCGCCCAAACCTGCTATCGATCAGTACCGCCACCCGGTGAACGACCCCATGATCGACCCGGTCACAGGGGAGTTCGCGGTCATTGCACCGGGACACAACTTCACCAGCGTTACCCGCAAGATTGCCAACGTGGTGCTGACCTCGCACACTCCGCTCGGCTGGTTCATGGGCCTCGTAGTCGCGGGCGGCATCGCCTCCATGGGAGTGGTGGCCATTACGTGGCTGGTACTCAAGGGTGTCGGCATCTGGGGCGTTACCATCCCCGGAGCGTGGGGCTTTGCCATTGTCAACTTCGTGTGGTGGATCGGTATCGGCCACGCGGGCACGCTGATCTCGGCCATTCTGTTGTTGTTCAAGCAAAGCTGGCGCAACTCGATCAATCGCTTCGCCGAGGCTATGACGATCTTTGCTGTGGTCTGCGCGGGTTTGTTCCCGGTGCTGCACATCGGCCGCCCGTGGCTGGGCTACTGGCTACTACCGCTGCCCAACACCATGAACATCTGGCCGCAGTTTCGGTCGCCGCTCTGCTGGGATGTGTTTGCCGTCTCCACCTACGCCACTATCTCCGTGGTGTTCTGGTACATCGGCATGATCCCCGACTTCGGCACCCTGCGGGACAAGGCGCAGCTCCCGTTTGCGAAGTGGTTCTATGGCCTGCTGTCGCTGGGCTGGCGCGGGTCGACCCGCCACTGGATGCGGTATGAGACGGCGTCGCTGCTACTTGCGGGCCTGTCCACACCGCTGGTGCTCTCTGTACACACGGTCATCAGTTTCGACTTTGCGGTAGCCGCACTACCGGGCTGGCACACCACGGTCTTCCCGCCGTACTTCGTCGCGGGTGCCATCTATTCCGGCTTTGCCATGGTGCTGACGCTGGCCATCCCGATCCGCAAGTTTTACCACATGGAAGACCTGGTGACCCTGCGCCACCTGGATAACATGGGCAAGGTCATGCTGGGTACGGGCTTGATCGTGGCCTACGGCTATGGGCTAGAGGTTTTCATGGCGTGGTATTCCGCTAGCCACTGGGAATGGTTCATGATGTGGAACCGCATGTTCGGACCCATGGGTTGGGGTTACTGGCTGCTGATCCTGTTCAACATCGCTCTGCCCCTCGGTTCGCTGTGGTGGCGCAGGCTCCGCACCAATGTGGCGTATCTGTTCGCGATTTCGATCGTCATCAATATCGGTATGTGGTTCGAGCGTTTCGTTATCGTTGTGACCTCGCTCTACCGCGATTTCCTTCCCTCCAGTTGGGGCACCTATCGCGCAACCAAGTGGGATTACATGCTGTACATCGGTACCATGGGCATCTTTACCAGCCTGTTCTTGCTGTTTGTGCGGCTAGCTCCTATGATCCCGATGAACGAAATCAAGATGATGCTGCCGCAAACGAAGTTTGACCACGTCGACGCGGAAGAGACCATGCAGGAGACGATGTAGATGCCGGTGCAAGAGGGACTTTACGGCCTCCTGGCCGAATTCAATACGCCGCAAGCGATGGTCAAAGCCACGCAGGCGGCCCGCTCCGCCGGCTTCCGCCGCATGGAGTGCTACACGCCCTATCCTGTGGAGGAAGCAGCCACGGCGTTGGATGTGCACCGGACTCGTGTGCCGTTGTTGACCCTGATGGGCGGCATCTGTGGCTTGATAACCGCCTTTCTGATGCAGACCTGGATGTCGGCAATCTCGTATCCGATCAATGTGGCTGGACGCCCGCTCTTTTCCTGGCCCGCGTTCATTATTCCTGCGTACGAGTGGACGATTCTATTTGCAGGCCTTTCCGCGGCGTTCTCAATGCTGGCGCTAAACGGTTTGCCTCAGCCGTACCATCCGCTCTTCAACGCTCCCAATTTCCGCGTGGGTGCCACAGATGACAAGTTCTTCTTGTGTCTGGAAGCGACAGACCCCAAGTTCAGCCTGGTGGACACTCGTAACTTGTTGGAAGACTTTCGCGCCGTCAGCGTGGTGGAGGTAGATCTCTAATGCGCCAAGCAGGTACCAGGGAATGGGTAGCCATGTTCCCAAGCCGTGCGTTTCTGGCGCTTGCCGGACTCAGCGTACTGGCACTTGCCGGTTGCCGGCAGGACATGCATAACCAGCCCAAGTTCGACCAGCAGCGTTTCACCTCCTTCTATGCGGACGGGCGTTCTGTTCGCCCCCAGGTCACGGGTACCGTGGCCCGCGGCCAGGAGGATGCAGGCTCTTACTTCCGCACGGGCATGGTGAATGGCCAAGAGGGCGAAGGCCTGCCCGTCCCGGTCACACGCGAGCTGCTTCTGCGTGGGCAGGAGAAATACAACGTCTATTGCACTGCATGCCACTCCCGAGTGGGCAATGGCCGGGGCATGATCGTCATGCGCGGTTACTTTCCTGCCGGCAACCTGCATACCGACCGCTTGCGCCAAGCCCCGCTGGGCCACTTTTATAACGTGATCGCCAACGGGTACGGGGCGATGCCGGAGTACGGTACCCAGGTGGGCGCGGCAGACCGATGGGCCATTGTTGCTTATGTCCGGGCGCTGCAGTTGAGCCAACACGCCACTGCAGGGGACGCGGGCGGCGCACACATCGAGCAAATGTCTGAAGTCGAGCAGCAGGAGGGCTTTGCTCCTGGCTTTGTCAAGGACTGGGGCCTGCCGATGACGGCAATCGGAGTTCAGCAGGCTGCGCCAACGGCTGCAGCTCCGCTGCCACAGCCCATGCCGGCTGCTGCTGCCTCTATGACGACGTCCAGCACTGCGGCGACTCCCAAAGCAACTACCTTGGCAAGCCCCAAGGTACCCACAGTGAACACGGCGGCACCGACCCCTGGCAGCAAGCCTTCCGCGTCCGCAGACGCCAAACCGATTGCTGCTGTGGAGGGTGAGGCTACCGCTCCGACCAAAACCGCACCCAAGGTGACATTGGCAGACGCGGCGGGCGGGGAGAAGCTGTACCAGGCAAACTGCAGCCCCTGCCATCAGGCCAATCGTCAGGGCATGCCGCCCATAATCCCATCCTTGGTAGGCATCGTGGGACGGGTGGGAGCAGCGCACATCCACAGTGTCACCACTTCCGGCATTCAGACTGGCAAGGTCAACATGCCGTCGTTTACCGGCAAGCTCACGTCTGGAGACGTGGACAAGATCATCGCGTACCTGGCCGCAAGCAAGTAATCACACGACCAAGGTTGAAGAAGAGAGTCGAGAAAGACCGCACCGCATGGCATACGGACATGAACAACACGCACCCATAGGAGCAGGCGACCCCGGCAGTGCAGCGCACGCATTGCACACCGATCACGGTCCACGGGTGCTACCCTCTGACCTGAGCGCACCGCCCGTGGTTGCGGTGTGGAAGGCACGCGCACTGGTCGCGGCCGCTATCGGCCTCGTGCTCTCGGTCATCATTGCCTTCTTCCCGCTGGGCTTCGACCATGTGTTGCGCGCCTACCTGCTCGCGTTCATGCTGTGCTTTGGCTTGGCTGGTGGCGGCCTGTGCATGCTGATGCTGCAGTACGTGTCCGGAGGCAAGTGGGGACTGATCCTGCGGCGTCCTCTCGAAGCGATGACGCGTACGCTTCCGCTCATCGTGGTGCTATTCGTCCCGCTGATCCTCCTGGGAAAGCACCTTTGGCTTTGGGCTGCTTTTTCGTCCCATGAGGCTGTCGAGAACGGACTCGCTAATCACCTGTTGACTGAGGGTCAGGCACACTCCCTGAACTGGAAGCGCGCCATGCTCAGCCCGGGCAGCGTTGCGGTGCAGTTCATCGTGGTGTTCGGCTTCATGGCGGTGTGGCAGTATTTTCTAAACCGCTGGTCTGTCGAGCGTGACGCTGACCCCGCCCGCGGTACCCAGGCTTCGTTTGAGTTCTGGCGCATCCGCTCTGAAAATCTGTCAGGCATCGGGATTCTGCTCTACACCATCCTGCTCACCGCCGTGGTCATCGACCTTGTCATGTCGCTCGATATCACGTGGTACTCCACCATGTACGGCCTTATTTACCTGGTGGGCCAGGGATATGCGGTGCTCGCGCTAGGCACCAACACCATCATCCGCCTGTCGCAGTTTCAGCCGCTATCCACGGCACTACGCAAGACAGAGCAGTACGACCTCGGCAAGTTCATGCTGGGCTTCGTCATGCTCAACATTTATCTGAGCTTTGCGCAGTTCCTCATTATTTGGTCGGCCAACTCACCGGAAGAGATCCCCTGGTATCTCAACCGCATCCACGGCGGTTGGTGGACGATTACTTCGCTTGATTTCATCTTTCACTGGGTTGTGCCGTTCGTGTGCCTGCTCAGCCGCAGCTTCAAGTACGACAACCGCAAAATGCTCGGACTAACGGCATGGATGCTATTTGCTAGGGTTTTCGACCTGTTCTGGCTGATTGAGCCGAACTTTCCAGACGCCATGGGCAATCTGCATTTCAGCATTAGTCTGCTGGCATATATCGCCGTGCCATTATTCATTGGTGGGCTCTGGCTTTGGTTTTATCTGACAAACCTGGCGTCGCGCCCCGTACTCGTCCTCAACGATCCGCATACGGCGGAGGTCCTGGAGCCGGAACATGCCCACTGAGTCTAACGAACGCGACCATCTTCTGAGTCAGAAGCCGCCCTCCAGGGGCGCGGATGAGCACGGCTTCTCGAAACCAACACCACACCCGACTCCCAAACAGGACGCGGAACACCCGGGCTACGAGGTCACTGACGTCAATGCGGGCGGGGTTGTTGTCTTCATTGGCGGCCTGCTGGCGTTTCTGCTCGTCTTCTTTGTTCTGTGCTATGCCCTGGGCGGGGCCATCAACGGCGGCCTGCTGAAGCAGGATCAGGCGGCTGCAGCACGCAATCCACTGGGGGCCGCCAGTCCGCAGGAACTGCGCAAGCGCGGCGAAAGCCTTGCCAATAATCCAGAGCAGGAGCAGAAGGTTGCATCTGAGATCGCCCAGAGTTTTCCCACGCCGCGAGTTCCTACCGACGATGATGACTCGGAAACTGCGGACATGCATGCCCGTGAGGATTTGCTGCTGGACCACTACACGGCAGCCGACGCAGCGGACGGTCCTGAGGGAACGATTCACATCCCGATTGATCGAGCCATGCAGCTGATTGTGCAGCGAGGTCTTCCGAAAGCTGCGACACAAGTGCAGCAGGTGCAAACGGGCATGACAGGGGATACGACATATGCCACCACGGCACCCCTTACCAGTGGGTTCGCAAGAACGGCCTATGAACTCGACCAGATGGAAAGCCGCGAACAGCGACTGGCCGCTGGTGAGAGTCAAAACTCTAAGAGTGCGAAGGCTGCGGCACCGGGCCAAACGGTAGCAAAGAAGTAGGAATTGATGAAGCAGCAGGGAACGATCCGAAAAGTACGAGGGGCTGTGGTCAGTGGGCTGCTCGTGCTGGTGTGCGGCTTGTTCTGTCTGGCTACGTCGGCAGCAGCCCAGGTTGCAAGCTACGCCGAGAAGCAGACCGGCGACAACTACGGCAATGAACTGCCAGCGGTGCTGAAAGGTGCTTCGATTGACCAGCATCTGAACACGATGATGCCGGACGTCCCATTTGTAGATGAAATGGGTAAGCCTGTCCGCATGGCCGAATACTTCGGCCACAGCAAACCGGCAGTGCTGGCGTTGGTGTATTTCCAGTGTCCCATGCTGTGCTCTGAGGAGCTTGATGGGCTCACGCAGGCCTTAGCAATGGTTCACCTTGACCCTGCAAAGGACTTCAATGTTCTCATCATCAGCATCGACCCGACAGACACGCCGGTGATGGCTGCGCAAAAGAAAGCGCTTTACACGAAGCGCTACGCAAGGCCGGGTACAGATGCAGGATGGCACTTCCTGACTGGGCCGCAGCAGTCCATCGACGCAGTTGCGCGGGCTGTCGGATTCGGCTATGTGCGGATACCGTCCTCGGACGGCTCCACCACGCAGTTTGCCCATGCCAGCGCCATCCAGATTCTCACGCCCGAGGGCAAGATTGCGCAATACTACTTAGGCGTAGAGTATTCGCCTAAGGACCTGTTACTGGGCCTGGTCGAGGCTTCCGGCAATAAGATCGGGTCACCTGTTGCAAACATCCTGACGTACTGCTACCACTATGATCCCCACAGGAACAAGCACAGTTTGTTGGTGGCGCGCGTGGTGCAGTTTGGCGGCATGATTACGGTGGCCGGTCTGGGTGGGTTCATCGTGCTGATGTTCAGGCGCGATCTGAAACTAGGCCGGGAGCACGCACTGACCCGCCGGAACGACTAACGGCAGGAATACCCGCCCATGTGGAGACTTGGGTCAGCAAGAACGAGCGAACGAGTAGAGAGTAAAGGCAGACGATGGGAATCAGTCCGGTACTTTGGGAATTCTTGACCAAGTGGCTAACCACTTCACCCGTATGGCCGCGGGAAGCATCCACCATTGCGCCGTGGACGGATGCGTTGTACATCTTTTTGTGGTTGATGACCGTGTTCGGTGTCGTTCTGGTAGGTGCCTTGCTGTTTACCTTTGCCGTGCGCTACCGGAAAGAACGGCATCCAGTGGCCGTGCAGATCGAAGGTTCTACACTGCTGGAAGCCACGTGGACGATCATTCCACTTGGTATCTTCCTGTTCATTTTCGTCTGGGGTGCATGGCTGTATTTCCGGATCTACAACCCGCCAGCAGATGCGATGCAGGTATATGTCGTCGGCAAGCAGTGGATGTGGAAGGCAGAACATCCGGGTGGCCAGCACGAAATCAACGCGCTGCATGTACCCACCGGCCGGCCTGTGCAGTTGACCATGATTTCGCAGGACGTTTTTCACTCGTACTCAATTCCCGCATTTCGCGTCAAGCGTGAGGTAATTCCCGGTCGATATAGTACGGTCTGGTTCAACGCAACGGAGCCTGGCGTCTACCATCTCTTCTGCACGCAGTACTGCGGGACGCTACACTCCGGCATGATCGGCGAAATTACCGCCATGCGTCCCGAAGATTATGAGAAGTGGACCAAAGAGTCCACAAGCGGCATGAGCCTTGCGCAGAACGGAGAACGCCTATTTGCCTCCCTCGGGTGTAATAGCTGCCACTCCGGCAATGCTGCCGCAGCCGGCCCAAACCTAGCAGGAGTGTACGGTTCCAAAATCAAGATGGATGATGGGTCTGAACAGCTGGCGACAGATGGCTGGCTGCGCGACACCATCCTGAACCCCTCGCAGCACGTGCCGCTCGGCTACAAGCCGATCATGCCCACATATCAGGGGCAGATCAGCGAAGAAGGCCTGATTGATCTGGTTGAGTACATCAAGCAGCTCAAAAACAACTACCGTATCCAACAGACGCTGAATACAGCGAAGGCGGAAGACGTGGCCCCGGTCACGCCCGACCAGAAGGTGACGCCATGAGTACCATCGTGTCCTTGCCCGACCAGACCACGGCAGCGCTGCCGAAGCGCACGTACATCAACAATGAACATGGCATCCTTTCATGGCTGCTGACGGCTGACCACAAGCGGATTGCGATGCTTTACTTGGTCAGCATCACATTCTTCTTTTTCGTCGGTGGGTTCTTCGCGGGTATGGTCCGTCTGGAGTTGCTGACCCCTGCTGGGGATCTGATGGCAGCCGACACCTATAACAAGATGTTCACTATGCACGGCATTGTGATGATCTTCCTGTTTTTGGTGCCTTCCGTTCCGGCTACTCTTGGTAATTTCCTAATCCCAATCATGATCGGGGCGAAAGATCTTGCCTTCCCAAAGATCAATCTTCTGAGCTGGTACCTATACATGATCGGCGGCATCTTTGTGCTGACGACTCTGGTGCTGGGTGGTGTGGATACGGGCTGGACCTTCACTACGCCGCTTTCGACGCATTACCTGAACACGCACGTGGTGACGACCGCAACCGCCATCTTTATTGCTGGCTTTTCGTCCATCTTCACCGGCCTGAACTTTATTGTCACGATCCACCGCATGCGCGCTCCCGGCATGACCTGGTTCCGGCTGCCGTTGTTTGTCTGGTCGAATTATGCAGCCTCCGTCCTAATGGTGCTGGGTACGCCCGTGCTGGCCATTGCCATCGTGCTGGTCGCCCTTGAGCGCACCATTGGCATCGGCGTGTTTGACCCAACCAAAGGTGGCGATCCGCTGCTCTTTCAGCACCTGTTCTGGTTCTATTCGCATCCAGCTGTGTACATCATGATCCTGCCGGGTTTTGGCGTGATCTCCGAGGTAATCTCCACTTTCAGCCGTAAGCGGGTTTTTGGGTATACCGCCGTCGCCTTCTCCTCCGTTGCCATTGCTGTGTTCGGCTTCTTCGTATGGGCCCACCACATGTTCATTATGGGTGTTTCGAACTACTCAGCTCTGGTTTTCTCACTGCTGACGATGCTCGTTGCGGTGCCTTCTGCCATCAAGATTTTCAATTGGTCCTTCACCATGCAAAAGGGCTCGATCACCTTCGAGACTCCCATGCTGTATGCCTTCGGCTTTATCGGCCTGTTCACCATCGGAGGCCTGACAGGTGTGTTCTTGGGTGCTCTCGGCATGGACGTTATGTTGACGGAGACGTACTTCGTAGTCGCTCACTTCCACTTCGTGATGGTGGGCGGTATGCTGATGGCGTTCCTCGCAGGTATCCACTTCTGGTGGCCAAAGCTCACCGGGCGCATGTATCCAGAGTCGGTCTCAAAGCTTGCAGCCATTATCACGTTTGTGGGCTTCATTCTTACCTTCTTTCCTCAGTTCGTGGTCGGCTACCTCGGCATGCCACGCCGTTACCATGCCTACCCGCCTGAGTTCCAGGTGCTGAATGTGCTTTCCACGGCAGGCGCAACGGTACTGGGAGTGGGTTATATGCTGCCACTGTTGTATCTCGCCTGGTCGCTTAAATACGGTGCCATCGCGGGCAACAACCCGTGGCAGGCTACTGGTCTTGAATGGCAAATCCAGTCTCCGCCGCTCACGGAGAACTTTTTGGAAACGCCAATCGTCGACCATGAGGCTTACGATTACGAATGGCTGGAACGCAAGACAGAACGTGAACTTCAGTACGTCGGGTAATGTTGCAAATGAGCGTACGATCGCGGGCCGGTACTGACG
>CALMOM010000012.1:13136-18133 GCA_937873305.1 uncultured Terriglobus sp. | reverse complement strand
AACTGACCGGCCCGCTGCTTTAAACTTAGTATTCGAACGAAAGGTACTGCATGTCGCTAGCTTCGACCATCACGCATCCGCCGGAGCCTGAGATTCACGCGTCCCACGACGTGCACGAGCACCCGTTTTATCAGAAGCACCACTTCGAGACTGCGGAACAACAGCGCGAGGCCGCCTCCTTTGGTATGTGGCTCTTTCTGCTAACGGAAATCATGTTTTTTGGGGGCCTGTTTTTTGCCTACCTGCTCTACAGGAACTGGTACTACGACGCATTTGTTTCCGCCTCGAACTCCATTAACATGGTGATGGGATTAGTAAATACCATTGTGCTGATTGGTTCATCGTTCACGATGGCAATGGCGGTGTGGTCAGCAGAAGTACGGAACAAAAAGCTGTTGCAGATCTTTCTACTGGCGACCGTTGTGCTCGGTTTTGCGTTCCTGGGTATCAAGAGCGGCGAGTATTACGACAAGTTCGCGGAACACCACGTGCCGGGTGCGTCCTTTGATATTCATGATTTTGTGCATCCGCAGCCAGGCACAGACGAGAAGGCGTTGTCCGTCGATATGGCGAACAAGACGCAGATCTTCTTTTCGTTGTATTTTGCGATGACGGGTGTGCACGCCCTGCACATGATTATCGGCATTGCCATCCTGATTGGCCTGTTGTGGTATTCACGGTCGGGCATTTATACAGAAGGCTATGTCCAACCGATTGAAAACTTTGGGCTTTACTGGCACTTCGTCGATATTGTATGGATCTTCCTGTTTCCGTTGCTGTATCTCATAAATCGCCACTGATGTAGCAAGAAATCCCCCATCGGACAACACCGCTAGACCGTGACGTAAGGAAGATATGAGTGACCAGGTAAAGACGAACAATAACCTAAAGCCTGTCGACGCCGACCAGGGCAATTTGGACATGCACGACGCGCCCAACGTGATGAACCCGGAGCATGTGGCGCACCACATTGTGAGCCCAACCGTCTACTTAATGATTTTCGGCGTTTTGATGGTGGGCACGGCGTTGACGGCTGGCATGGCATATGTTCCGCTTGGCGCGTTCAACGCACCCGTGGCCATCGCCATCGCTTGCACCAAGGCCGTTTTTGTCGTCCTCTTCTTTATGCACGTTAAATACAGTTCGAAATTGGTCAAGCTCACGGTGAGCGCGGGCTTCTTCACATTTCTGGTGCTGTGCATGATGAGTTTGCTCGACTACGTCTCCCGGGCGTGGGGACGCTGGTAGCACCAGCGCAACGGACGAAGAAAGGGTACCCAGTGGGTACCCTTTCTTCGTTGCAGTTCTACAGCGATCTACACAGCCCTTGCCATCACGGCATCGTGGTGGGTCTGGCTGCCCACGTTGAAGTAGCGTTCGCCCACCTGGACAAAGCCCATCGCCTCGTAGAAGTGGATCGCGTCGTGATTTTTGCCGTACACCCCCAACAGCAGGCGGGTGCGGCCCAGCGTTTGTGCGGCATTGAGGGCCGCTTCTATGAGGTGTCGCCCGACACCCTGTCCCTGAAATCGGTGCAGCAAATAGATGCGACGCAGCTCGTAGTCGATGGGCAACAGGTCTAAGGGCAGATCTGGTTCGCACGTCAGCATGTAGCCGATGGGCGCATCTCCGGGTTCGGCTTCGGCCACCACGCATCGTGTCGAAGGATTCTCCAAGTGCTTGCGGAAGGCTGCTTCGGAGTTGTTCTCGTAGCAATGGTGCAGAATGTCCGCGGCATCCAGCACGCCGGCAAACGCCTCCAGAAAGGCTGCACCTGCAACCAGCGAGACCAGGGCAGCGTCTGCAGGGGTGCAGGTGCGAAGATGATGAGCCATGAGGTTCCTCTGCACAGAGCATACGCAGCACTCGTTTGACATGGAAGTACACTGCCGCAGCCACCAGGTGCGGGCTCGTTTCGTAAGACGGAGAAGACGTGCTGCGACTATCGCGTGGTGCAAGCCGCATCTGCGCCGGCAATCCTAAACTGTGCACGGCAGCCCTTTGCGGCATCCATCCTGCAGGAGGCTGGCATGGCCAAAAAAGGGGCAAAAGATACCCGGGAGAGTGTAGCGACGCCTCCAGGTGAACATGGAGCCGACAGCGCCGCGAAAGGCATGAGTGAGGGCGATCCGGAAGCGGTATCGCACCATCCTGCGCGCGAAAAAGCCATTCGCGCTGCCAGCAAGGCCATACGCGGCGAGGCACCTGCCAAACCGAAGCGAGGTAAAACGTCGACAACAGACTCAGATGCTGACGTACGGCGTGCTGCCAAGGCAGCATCGCTCTCTGCCAACCTGCCGGAGACGCTTCGTGTCCTGGCGAGCGGGGAGCGTGTGACCGTGCGACGCGACGGCATACCCAAGGCTGACGGCAAAGTCGTCGTCTACTGGATGCAGAGGGCAGAGCGCGCCTTTGACAACGTCGCGCTGGACTGCGCGGTAGACGTAGCCAACGAACTTGGCCTGCCCGTGGTGGTGTACTTTGCCGGTATTTCGAATTTTCCGCATGCCAACCTGCGACATTACGTCTTCCTGAACGAGGGCCTGCGCGATGTAGAGGAAGATCTGAAGCAGCGCAATGTGAGTTTTGTGCTGCGGAACGCACCGCATGAGGATCGCCTGAGGTTCTTCCGCGATGCGAAGGCAGCCATCGTTATTGGCGATGAGAACCCTATGCGTGTGCCGGAGAGCTGGCGCGTGGACATCGCAAAGACGATCGATGTGCCGTTCTGGACAGTAGACGCCGATACGCTGGTGCCCATGAACCGCTTTGACAAAGCGCAGTACGCTGCGTACACCATGCGCGGCAAGCTCTGGAAGATGGTGCCGGACTACCTGGAAACGAGTACCAATCCCAAGGCAAAGCACGCCTGGCAGAAGCCGAAGGGCTTCTATGCGGATGATCCAAAGCAGGATATGACAGAGGGTTGGCAGCAGTTGGATCGCAGTGTGGGCGCAGCGCCAGACCTACGCGGCGGTGCCCATGCAGCGCAGGCACGGCTAGCCCTGTTTGTCGACAAACTGCTACCCGGATACGCGCACAATCGCAATCATCCTGACCAGGACGGTACGTCTGTGCTGTCACCCTATCTGCATTATGGGCACCTGAGCCCGCTGACTATCTACCTGTCCATTGAAGCCGCAGTGGAGAAAGATAAAAGCCTGCGTGAGAGTGCCGATGGCTTTCTGGATGAGATGGTTACGTGGCGCGAGCTTTGCGTAAATTACGTCAAGTACAACCCGCATTACGACGATCCAGGTTGCGCTGAAGAGTGGGCGCAAAAGACTGTGGCGGCTCACGCGAAGGATACGCGTGACCCGGTCTACACGGTCGAGCAGATGGAGCGCGCCGAGACCTATGACGAATTGTGGAACGCAGCGCAGCGGCAGGGTGTGCGCCTGGGCTGGATGCACAACTTCATGCGGATGTACTGGGCCAAGAAAATCCTGGAGTGGTCACCGGACAATCCCACAGCGATGCAGACGTGCATTTACCTGAACGACAAGTACTTTGTGGACGGACGCGATCCAGGTGGCTATGCCGGCATCGCATGGGCGATCTATGGCAAGTTCGACCGGCCGTGGGGCGAGCGCAAAGTGTTCGGCAAGATCCGCTACATGAGCGGTGCCAGCACGGGTAAGAAGTTCAACAGCAAGGCATACATGGCGCAGTACCCCGCGGGAGAAAGGGCAGACAGCAAGGGTGCCACGCAGGAGCGGCCCCGTGTGCACCGGGCCAAGGGACAGTATGGCGGATGAGTGCGAAGCCTCAGACTACATCTGATCCATTGGCGCTACTTGCGGGACTCGCAAGGGCTCCGTGCCAGTACTCTGTCAACGCCTCGCGCAGCTCTCGCGCAAAAGGGTTTGCAGCACGTCGCGCCACATGCGGGAGGTGGGAAGCTTCCGCGTCCTGGTAGGACTGCCACAATCCCCGTGTGAGCGCGTACGTTCGCATGAGCAATTCCACGCCACGCCCTGCTGAGAGCCGGAGCGCGGAGTCAATGGCACTCCCCGTCCGTTCCAGACGCGCCGTGTACTCCGCTTTGTGCGCCACGAGCACGTCGTGCGGCATGTTCCGCTCCAGAACTCCGTACCCGAGCGCGTCAAGGCGCAGCAGTTCAGAGTGTTTCTCCAGGTGAGCGACCAATGCCGTGAGGAAGGCGGCAACCTTGACCGCGCGATTGCCTGTCGTGGTCTGAAACAAGACCTGTCCCTCTTCCATCACGGCTCCCCAGCCTTCCAGCAGCAGCGCGGCAAAGATCTCCTCCTTGGTTCGGAAGTAGAGGTAGACCGTTCCCTTGGCGAGCCCTGCCTCTAGGGCGATCTCTGCGGCGGTAGGCAGGCTGCCCGACCCCCTGCTAAAGAGGGTCTTGGCAGCCTGCAGAATGGTGGTGCGCCGTGCCGCTTTGTCCTCGGAGGCATGCGCGTGAGCCGCATTTTGTTTCTTCATTTCGACATACGATAGGTGAGTTTTGCCTGCAGAAAGCGAGAGGTAAATCGGTTCGAGAAGGCCGTGAGGCGATTGATCTTGCCCACAATAACGCTGGATTTGCCTGCAAACATCGCCTTCAACCCAGCTGCGGCAACTATGGACGGCGCAACGATGGATGGCTTCAGCGAAGCCTTTGGCTTGAACCCGGACACATCATTAAAGCCAGTGTCCATCAACCCCGGCGACACTACCGTGACGTTGACCTTGCCGGCGAGTTCGACATGCAGGGCGACGCCGAACGCCAGTACATAATGCTTCGCCGCGCCGTACGCAGCCAGCAACGGATCGGGCTGGTACGCCGCCAGACTCGCGACCAACAGAATGTTGCCACGTCCGCGCGCGGCCATGCGCTTGCCGAACAGGTGCGTCAGTTCAGTCAGCGTCACGATGTCGAGCTGCAGCATTTCGCGCAGCCGTTCCGGCTCTTGCGTGATGAATTCGCCGCTCAGACCAAAGCCCGCGTTGTTGATGACCATGTCAACCGGCTCGTCATCACGCTCGAG
>CALMOM010000012.1:0-13126 GCA_937873305.1 uncultured Terriglobus sp. | reverse complement strand
CAAAATACCCGGGTGAATGCCTCGCTCGTCCAGCCGCTTCTGTAACTCAACCGGACTGGAGGGGGCGCTCAGATCGATGCTTTCCACGACGACCTGTACCCCATGCTGCTGGCGCAGTTCTGTTGCCAACGTCTCCAACGGCTCTGCGCGCCGCGCGACCAGGACCACGTTGTGCTTCCTGCCGGCCAGATTTCTGGCGAACTCGATTCCCAGACCGCTCGATGCTCCTGTAACGACGGCCCACTGCGTTTCTGATTTCGACATCGCTGCCCTCCATGACTGATGGTCAGTATACATGACCATCAGTCATTTCGGCCGAGGTTCAAAGAACCGCTCCACGTCGGCAATGTCCTGTGTGAGCCGGTAGGGCGGCAGGCTGTCCAGAAAGATTTTGCCGTAGCTCTGGCGCTGCACGCGGTTGTCCAGCAGCACCAGCACGCCGCGGTCGCTGGCGGAACGGATCAGTCGCCCGAAGCCCTGCTTCAGCGTGATGACGGCCTGCGGAATCTGCAGGTCGTGGAAGGGCTTGCCGCCCGCATGCTCAATGGCCTCCATGCGCGCCTGCATCACCGGGTCGCTAGGCACGCCGAAGGGCAGCCGGTCGATGATGACGCAGCTTAGCTGCTCGCCCTGCACGTCCACCCCCTGCCAGAAACTCGAGGTGCCAAAGAGCACGGCGTTGGGTGTCTCGCGAAACTCGTCCAACAACGCCTTACGTGGAGCCTGCCCCTGCAACAGCAGAGGGAATGGCAGCTCGATCAACATGCGTTCGTACAGCGTGCGCATTTGTGCGTAGCTGGTGAAGAGGCAGAACGCGCGGCCACGGGTCAGTTCCAGCACCTTGCGCATGCGCTCCGCCGCCGCAGGCAGAAAGTTGGCGTCGCGTGGATCGGGCAGGTACGGGGGCAGGTAGAGCAGCGCCTGTTTGCTGTAATTGAAGTGTGAGGGCACGGTCAGCTCACGCGCGCCGGACAGGCCGAGGCGTTTGCTGATGTGGTCGAAGCCGCCCTGCACGGTGAGCGTGGCGCTGGTCAGGATGACGGTGGGAAAGGTCTTGAAGAGCGTCTCCGTCAGGATCTCCGACACGTCGATAGGCGTGGCCTGCAGAAAGGTGTGGAAGCTGGCGGGCGTGCCGGATTCTGTACGCGAGAAATTCTTAACGCCACCCGCGGCACGGCGCTCGATCCAAAAGACGGTGTTCGGGTCTGCCGTTTCCATCAGAAACGACGAGCTTTGTTTCAGGTCGGCAACGCGGCGCTTTAGCCCGGCCATTTCGTCGACGTCCTTGATGCGGTCGAGTTCGTCCCTCAGCCGGTCCAGGGCGGTTAGGTAGCTTGCATAACTATCCCCACGCTCCTCCAGGAAGCCGGGCCGGTCGTGGAAGGGCTGTCGGCCCATCTGAAAGCCATCCATCGGCAGCGAACCGAAAAAAGCGCGGCTGCGGTCGCGCAGCGTGGCCGTGGCGCTCTCCACGCTGGAGGAGGCTGCCTTTTTGGAGCGAAGTAGCAGGTCTGTGTCGCGGGCAATTTCTTCGCAGCGTGCCTGCGAAATGCTGACGCCGAAGTAGTCGCTCGCAACCGATTCCAGCTCATGCGCCTCGTCAAAGATGACCGCCGCAGCCTCTGGCAGAATGCCCGCATCCGGCGCGCCCGCGGCCTGCAGCTTGATGTTGAGGTCCGCGAAGAACAGGTGGTGGTTCACGATGACCAGGTCGCTCTCGAGCGCGCGCTTGCGCATCTCCGTGATGTAGCAGGGCTCGAAGTTGGGACACACCTGGCCCAGGCACGCCTCGCTGCGGGCGTCCATCTTGCTGAAGAGCGGCGAGGGCTCGGGTAGCCCGGCGATCTCGGCACGATCGCCGGTGGTGGTGGTCTGCTCCCACGCCTGGATGATGTTGAACTGCCGAATCTCCTCCGGCTGCGAGAGCAGCGGCGTCTGCGCCAGTGCGTACAGCTTCTGCTTGCAGACGTAGTTGGCACGGCCCTTCATGGTGCAGACTTTCAGCGGTCCCAGTAGCGTTTCCAGGAACGGGATGTCCTTGAAAAACAGCTGCTCCTGCAGGTTTTTGGTGCCGGTGCTTACGATGGCACGCTGACCGCGCTCCCGTGCCATGCGCAGTGCGGGCAGCAGGTAGGCGAGCGTTTTGCCGGTGCCCGTGCCTGCCTCCACAATCAGGTGCCGGCGGTCTTCCAGGGCGCTTTCGACGGCCTTGGCCATCTCGTACTGGCCCTTGCGGTGCTCGTAATTAAGGGATGATTTGGCCAGGAAGCCGCCCGGCGCGAAGAACTCGTGCAGCGTGGGCAATGCGGAGGTGGAAAGGGCAGCAGGCAAGGCGCGAAGAGAGGGCGAACAACCCTCATCATAAGCCGCCCGCTTACGCTCCGCTGCCGGCTTGTAGAAAGGTGATCAGCAGCAGCAGTGAGACCGACAGTAGCACCATACCAGTGGAGACGCCACGCTCGCGGCCGCTGGCGTGGGTTAGAAGACCTGTCAGTGCCAGCACGGCAAGCATGACACCGCCGAGGACAAGTGCGTACCAGAGGTACAGCCCCGCATCGCCAGTCCGCCATCGCTCGATACTGGCAAGCAACTGCAGCGCAGGCAACACGGCACATACGATACCGCCCACGCGGGCCAGCACTAACGCCTCTGTATCGGGCACCACATCGGGGTGCTGTGCCGTGCGCAGTCGAGCCGCACGCCAAAACCAGGCGATGACGAGAGCAGGAGCCAGCAGCAGGGCGGTGAACAGGATGGACAGTAGCATCATGGAGCCGGAAGCCTCCTATGCCGCATCGGCTGAGTCAGCAGCGACACGAGGTTCTCGACAGTAGCGTACCGCGGACTGGGACCGCTTGCACGCAAAGAAGTGCTGCCTAGCGAATGAACAGTGCCAGATTGATCGCATCCGCCATGGCTTTGTACCCGGCATCGTTGGGGTGGAGGTGGTCGCCGCTGTCGAACCTGGGCAGGATGCGTGCTGGGTCCGCAGGATCGGCGACCGCGTGGGCGAAGTCGATGCTGCCGTCCGCCTCGGTATTCGACAGCACCCAGCGGTTTACCGCCGCTCGAATGTTCTCGTGGGCAGGCTGCAGATCGGCATGCTTCAGCGAACCCTCAAAGGGAGTGATGGTCGCCACCACGACGTAGAGGCCATGCTCGTGCGCCCGCGCAATGATCTGCCGATAGCCTGTAATAAGGTCATCCGCGGTGATCGTCTCGCTCAGCGGGGCTGAGTCGCCGGGATGGTTGATGTCGTTACCGCCCTCGAATAGCACCACGTAGCGCACGCCCGCCTGGGAGAGCACGTCACGGTCAAAGCGTGCGCTGGCACTCACGCCGAAGGCCAGCCCACTGGGCCCGCGACCATCATGCAGCACGCGATTGCCGCCGATGCCCTCGTTTAGCACGCTGCGGTTGCGTAGCCTCGCGTCTGCTTGCAGCCGCGTAGCGAGGTAATCCGGCCAGCGATGGTTCGCGTCCATGCTGGAATGTGCGCCGTCTGTGGTGGACGAACCCAGCGCCACGATGGCTGCCTGTGGTGCTGTGCCGCTTACCTCGACCGCGGTCAGCAACGGCCAGCGCTCCAGTGGGTGGCCGTTCTGCAGCGTGGTTGCGGCGGTTTGGTCACCCGCTGCGGCGTAGTTAGTCTGCCGCGTGTCGTAGTGCACCGCGCCTGGATGTGACTCGCCGGGCAGGTAGAGGCTTACCGCAACGTCGGTCAATGCGGGCACCGCCATGGGCACCGGATCGCTCAGCACGTTCGCCCCCGCTGGAATGGTCACGGTTGCGCGCCCACTGAATAGCAGTGCTGCACCAGCGCGAATGGCATTGCCCTCGCCACGCAGTGCAAAGTTTGCCGCAGCCACAGTAACCGGCTCTCCGCTGAACGTGTTGGACAGCCGGACGCGCACAGTGTCGCCGCCGATAGACGTGTGTACCACCAGCCGCAGCGTTTCGTCATGGAAGACGAGCGGTGCCTTGCTGTCAGCAGCAGGGGGCGCGCACGGAGCCGCGGCCCAAGTGCCCGTCCAGTGCAGGGTCTGCCTGCGCACCTGCGCTGGCGTAGCTGTAAGCAGCGTAAGGACGGCAAGCGCGAGAGGCATGAGGCAACGACGGCGGCACGTGGTACGCGTGACAACGATGGGCATGCGTTCCCACCATACAGCGTCTGAGCGACAGCACGCGCGGCGCTGCTACCCTAAAGAAGGCGGTAACGCGATGGCACCGGAAAAGAAGCGGCTCGGCAAAAAGCACCGGCAGGCGCAAACACGACCCCACAAGGGTGCGACACCCAAGGGTGCCAAGGCGTCTGAGAAGTCGGTGGGTGGAGCGTCGCCGAAGGGTCGCAAAGCCATTGCCGCAAAGAAGGAAGCGGCCTTTAGCAAGGGCAAGGTGCGCACGCAGTCGCCAGAGCGGCAAAAGGGTCGCGCAGTGACCGGAGCGCAAATGGCGCCCGCTGCTTTGCCGCAGTCGCAGCGGCCTGCGCGCGGTGAGCGCGGTATGGGCACCTTCCGCTCCAACGAGCTCGACACGCCGCGCCCCCGCGTCAACGCCGCCGCGCTTTCCGACCCGGAGACGGAGAACACTTTTGCCGCCATGCTGCCACTGATTGAAGACGTGCAGCGCCCGTCGGACAGCATTGCGGCACCGCTCTTCGCCATCTGCGGCAGGCCCAACGTGGGCAAAAGCACCATCTTCAACCGGCTTACTGGCACACGCCGCTCCATCGTGGGCGACGAGCCGGGCATCACGCGTGACCGCATCTACGGCGACGTGGACTGGGAAGGCCGCGTGTTGCGCATCGTCGACACGGGCGGTGTGGTGCCCGACGATGAAGCGCTGATCCCCAGCGAAATCTTCCGGCAGGCGCGCATCGCGCTCGACGAAGCCGCCGCCATCGTGCAGGTGGTGGACGGTCGCGCCGAACTCACCTCGCCCGACATTGAGTTGTCACGCCTGCTCATTCGCAGCGGTAAGCCGGTGTTTCTAGCCGTCAACAAGATGGACACGGAAAAGATTGCGCACACCGCGGAGGGCTTCCGTACGCTGGGCTTTGAGGAAGTGTTCCCCGTCAGCGGCGAGCACGGCCTGGGCATGGGTGACCTGCTGGACGCCGTTAGCGCCGCCATGCCGGTAACCGAGGACGATGAACAGGCGCAGACCCAAACCCCTGTGTCAAAGCCAAGGCATGGGGTGCCGGTGTATTCAGCCCTCGACACAAAAGCTGCGCAGTCTGCTGAAGCGAAGCCGGATGCAGAGTCAGGCGAGCCCACCGAGGCCACGCCCGAGCGCAAGCTGCGTTCCCACGGCGAGCACGTCAGCAAGGAGACGCGCGTCGCCATCATTGGCAGGCCGAACGTTGGCAAATCCACGCTGCTGAACGCGCTCACCGGCACGGGCCGCGCCATCGTGTCGCCCATTGCAGGCACCACGCGCGACGCGGTAGATGAGGTCGTCGAACGCAAGGGCCACAGTTTCCGCTTTGTGGATACAGCGGGCATCCGGCGCAAGGGCAAAACGACGCTCATGGCGGAAAAGCTCTCCGTCATCATGGCGCGCAAGCACCTTGAGGCGGCAGACGTCGCGCTGCTCGTCATCGACGCCACTGAGGGCGTGGCCGCGCTGGACGCCAACATCGGCGGCTACGCGCACGAGAGCGGGCGCAGCGTCATCATCGTCGTGAACAAGTGGGACATGATTACCACCGGCCGCACCGACGGCTCAAACCCCGACGGCAAGCAACCCGCCGATCAGAAGGTGTACACGCAGCAGGTGCGTGACGCGCTCAAATACCTGGACTACGCGCCACTCATTTTCATCAGTGCGCGTGACGGCATCAACGTCGAAGAGGTGTTCAAAAAGGTGCAACTTGTCGCGCGTGAACGCCGCAAGCGCATCACCACCGGCCAGATGAACCGCTTTTTGGACGCGGTCGAATTCGAAAAGGCAGGCGTGCCGTACAACAAGCGCCTGCGCATCTACTACATGACGCAGGCCGCCGTCGCGCCGCCCACCTTCGTCCTATTCACCGACCGCGACGTAAAGTTGCACTTCTCCTACGAGCGCTTCCTCGAAAACCAGATCCGTGCAAGCTTCAAGTTCATCGGCTCGCCCATCTGGTTCAAGGTGCGCGCTCGGAACAAGAAGAAGGAAGACAAGTAGGGTTCTGCCGTCGGAAGGGTACAGCTTCAGCTGTGCCGTAGACGAGCCAAAAAGAACAGGGCTTTAGCCCCTGAGGGCAACTTCGCAGCGGACCTCGGCGGCTCAAGCCGTTCGTACGCCTGCGGAATCGGCATGGCTAAAGCCACGCCCTCCCGAAAGCGAGTACTATGGCGACCATTTCAGGGTGCTCGGAAGCGACCGCACGTGCCTGGTGCACAGGCGTTCGGCGCGGATATGTCATGTGCAACTGGCAAGCCTAGGTCTTAACAAGCACTCGCCACATAGGTTGCGCAAGCGCGTGCGGCAGCCGTGCGATCCATAGCTTCAGCGCGGACTTCCGGTCCAAGTAGTGCTTGGGCACGGGGCTGAGCAGTGAGCGCACGAGGGCGAAATCCGCGCGGTGGAAGGCGTCATAGGCCGCCTCTAGGCGTCGCAGTTCAATCTGGTCGACCACCTTGGCGCGCACCGCATCGTCGATGGGATGGTTCTGCAGCACGTACTGGAGAATCTCAATTTGCCCGAGGGTGTTCTTTTCATTGCTGCCGGAAAAGTTAGCATTATGTCGGCGAACCTCCACCACGGGTTCGCGCACGACGCCCACCGGCCCATGCATCAGGCACCGCAGGCTGAACTCAAAGTCCTCCGACGGGTTCTTGCCGAACTCTTCGCGAAAGGCTCCTACCTGGTGAAAGTAGTCACTGCGTACCACGATGGTGGAAGGCCAGATGGGCTGGAAGCGTAATAGCGACTCGTAGAGCGAACCAGCGTATGAAAAGGGTGAAGTTCCGGGGGGCGGAGAGTCTGCAAAGAAATCCGCAGGCGCGTCGTCCAGCTTCGTGCGCTGCTGTGTCACCCCGTCCACCACATAGCAAAAATTGGTAAATGAGAAGTTGAGTTGTGGATCCGCGTCATGCAGCGTCATCTGCTGCGCCAGCTTGTCAGTGCGCCACACATCATCGTGGTCGCAGAAGGCAAGGTAAGGTGATGTCGCTAGTGAGGCTGCCAGATTTCGTGCGCGACAGGGTCCACCATTGGAGGCAAAATGGTAGCGAACGCGGCGACTCCCGAAGCGAGCGACCACCTCACGCGTGTCGTCATGGGAGCCATCATCCAGCACGAGTACTTCTGCTGCCGGGTACGTCTGCGTCAGGATCGACTCCAGTGTTGCCGGCAAGAACTTTCCGCCATTGTAGGAGGGGATCAGTACGCTAACAGGAATCGCCATGTCCAAATGCTCCAGCGGCTACAGTCTAACGGCGTGCGGAAGCTGAACAGCAAGCCGCCATCTCAGTTGTCCGAGGGCTTGTCCAGATGATCGACGACGTACACCTTCACCGGCCCGCGTGAGGGCTGCAGGTGCAGGCCAAGCTGCTCTTCCAGCGCCTGCGACAGCGGCGGCAACGACGCGTCCTCGTCCGATGCGGACTTGGTGCCAAGGTCCGGTGCCCACTTCAACTTGAAGTCGATGGTGCCGGTGTAGCCGGTGCGGTCGTTGACTGTGCGCTCGAGTGTATTCGCCAGCATGTCCGCAAAGACCGGGACAGATTTGTCATGTCCAGAGACTGCAGCTGTATCCCACATGGAGCAGCCGCTGCACGTGCTGTTCACCTGCTTCGTCTTGTCGCCGGGGTAGGCAGCCGGGGTGAGCTTAAGCCCTTTCTTCGAGGGCAGCAGGTCATATGTTGCCATGTCTTTGGTTTCAACGTGATACTTGAGCCCGAACCGTTCCACCAGCAGGGCCAGCAACAGTGCCCGTTGTTGTTCTTGGCTCAGCTTGTCAGTGGTGGCCGCATCAGTGGCCACGAGCTTTGCACTGATGTCAAAGTGCTGCTCTCTTGCCCAGTCAGGCGTGGCGCTGATCTGGTCCTTGCGGGCATGAAAGGCACTTTGCAGTATCCACGCCAGAGTTATGTTCTCTGCTTTCAACTCTGCATTGCCATAGTTGAGCATCATGCTTCCGTTGTTCGGTGCCGCAGGCTTTACCGTCGACACATCGTAGGTCAGGGGTGTTGCGTTTTGCGCATGTACGCCCAGTACCGCGGACAGCAATCCAGCAGACAGCACAGACACGACAGCCCGACGCATCGCCAACTCCTAAGACCTCTGCAGTGGTTTTACCTGCGTACCTGCGTCTGGTCAATCATCTGTTCTAACGCTGCCACCGCTACGGCGCGCTCGGGCCGGACGAGGTGCTCTCGCGGTTAGTTGTCCGAAGGCTTGTCCAGATGATCCACCACGTAGAGCTTGACCGGCCCGCGTGAGGGTTGTAGGTGCAGGCCAAGCTGCTCTTCCAGCGCCCGTGGTAGGGGCGGCAACCCGGCGTCCTCATCTGCCACGGTCCCGGTACCCAGCTCCGGTGCCCACTTCATCTTGATATCGATATTGCCCGTGTAGCCTGTGCGGTCGTTCACGGTACGTTTCAACTGGTTGGCAAGTACTCGTGTAAGGGATGTGAATGGTACGTCGTGCGCCGTGACGTAGTTATCACCCCAGCTAAAGCAACGACTGCAGGTGTCGTACACCTGCTTACTCTTGTCACCGGAATAAGCGGCTGGGTTAAGTTTCAGGCCGGCTTTCGCGGGCAGGAGATCATACGTTGCCATTTCCTTCACTTCGACGTGGTACTTGAGTCCAAAGCGCTCCACCAGCAGAGCCAGCAGTAGTACTTGATCTTGCTCGGGGCTCATCTTCTCAACGACCGCTGGATCAGCGTCCAGCAGCTTGGCGTTGATGTCGTAGTGCTGCTCTTTCGCCCAGTTAGGTTGGCCGGTCAACTGGTCTTCGCGAATGTCGAAAGCTGCGGTCAGAATCCATGACAGCGTGATGTTGTCGGCTTTCAGCTGGCCGTGGTTCCAATTCACGCCCCAGCTATTGTCGGTCTTGGTGGAGGGCTTGACCGTAGAAACGTCGTACATTGTGGGCGGCTTGCTCTGCGCGTAGAGCGCGGGTCCAAGGCATGCGGCGGCAACAAACAGCGTATGTGTACCAAAAGTACGAAGCATCAGGCAAGCTCCTGGGAGAGCCAAGTGTATTACTTCCTTGCCTGCGTCTGCTCAATCACCTGCTTCACCGCGGCTATAGTCGCGGCGCGCACCTCTGGCTTGGCGAGGCTGTGGATCCAGGCTTCTTCCAAGTCGCCCGACGTCGGTGTGCACGAAAGCATTCTCAAGGTGGCGTCACTGCAAACCTCTACGATACGTTCGATCCTCCGCACTCCTCGGACAGAGTTACAGAGAACGATGTGCTCCGCCGCGACGAGGTCGGCGAGCGTCAACACCCGTTCCGAGATCCTGCCGCTGGCCAAGAGGTGCCCGCGATAAATGCCGGGCAGCACGCCACTGCTGAGGGGTGGCGTAACCCACTCACCGCGGAGGCACGCAATGACGTTGTGGACTGCGCCCTCCGTGATCTCGCCACGTGCGTTGCGGAACAGTGCGTCGGCACAATCTAGGTCTTGCGCACGCTTGTGCGCTTCGTCGTAAAGAGCGCGCCGGGTCGTCTTGTGCCGGAAAAAGTGGTCACTGGGGTCGGTGCGCTCCGGTGCGAGCAGCAGCCTGAGCGGTCGGGAATAGTCCGGCGCGTCGAGCGCTGCGGCTGTCCAGCGTAGCGATCCGTCGCCGTGCAGCAGCAGGCGAACCCGTACACGGGGTGTGCCCTGCCAGCGCTGTGCCGCCGTCTCAAGTGCATGCTGGGCGCGCGCCGGGTCAAAGCTCATGTTGAAGTACACGGCAGAATCGCCCATGCGCTTCAGGTGTTCCTCTTCAAACGTGTAACGGCCATCCTGCAGCAGCAAGGTTTCAACGAGTTGGAACGCCTCGCCGGGCACGCGGTGCAGGAAGCGTGTTTTGGTGCGGCACTCCTCGTATTCCAGCGCACTGTCCGAGTCAAAGGTGATGCCTGCACCAACCCCGAACCGCGCCTCTCGGCTCCGCAGCGAGACCGTGCGAATGGCCACGTTGAACTCCGCGCGGCCATCCGGGGCCAGGTAGCCAATCGCGCCGGTGTACACGCCGCGCGGCCTGCCCTCCAGTTGATGCAGCAGCCGCATCGTGTGAATCTTGGGCGCACCCACGATTGACCCCGAGGGAAAGAGTGCCCGTAACAACTCGAGATAAGTGATACCACTCCGCAAGCGGCCTTCCACTGTGGATGTCATCTGCAGCACGGCTGGGTATCGCTCCACCTCGAATAGCCTGGTGGCTTGTACGGAACCCATTTGGCAGATGCGCCCAAGGTCGCTGCGCAGCAGGTCGACAATCATGACGTTTTCTGCCCGGTTCTTGCTATCCGCGTGCAGCCATGCGGTTTGCGCGCGAATTTCAGCCAGGTCAAGGCCGGGTGCTGCCGTGCCCTTCATGGGACGGGTCACGATTCGATCGCCTTCGCGCAGGAAGAACAGCTCAGGGGAAAACGACAGAATGTGCTGCTCGGGCACCGGGTGCAGCAGAGCCGCATAAGGCACCGGCTGTGCCAGCAGCAGGCGCCGGTACAGTGCTGCCGGAGCTTCATCCGTGCGCCAGAGCAGGTCCATGGTCAGGTTGGCCTGGTAGGTATCACCGGCAGCAATCAGGCTGCGCACGTGCGCCACCTTGCGCTCGAAGTCCATGCGTCCCAGCGAAAACTCAAGCGCAGCGGGCGCGGCTGGGACATTGGCAGCGACCTCCACCATGGAGGCGTCTTCTACGACATGTGGTGGCCGGTAACACCCGAGCCACAGCAGCGGCTCGCTGCCTGGTAGCGGGGCCGTAAGATCGGCCAGCGAGGATTCCAGCGCAAAGCCGGCCTCGTATGCGATGTAGCCAGCGAGATACAGGCCCTGCGCCAGCATCTCTTCGATGCGGGCCAGCGCAGGCGCTACATCGGCTGGCTGTCGCGCTTGGAGAATGGCAACCGGATCCCGAAACAACATTACTCGGCCCGGCACATCTGTCGAGGGCACTCTTTGCAGCAAGACAGAGCCAGCTTCACGCGCGGCAATCAGGCTCTGTTCCCATCGCGTTTTCTCGCCGGCAGACATCGTTCCTTACGGTACTGCATGGGTTGCCCGATATGCGGTCACCGCGATCGCTGCGCGCCATTTCGCCCTAGCCTTACTGCCACTCGCGCCCAGCGTTCCACTCCTAGTCCTCGCCCGTGTGCCGGAGGATGCCGCCCGGCATGTGCTCACCCTTCATGGCCACGCCCTGCAACACGTGCTGCAGCTTGATGCGCGTGGGCGACACGTCCGTGGCGACGATCCACTCCTTCACGCTCTTGTTTGTGTTCACGTCAAAGACGCGCTCGTCCTTAACGTAGCCGGGCTTCAGCGTCTCCGTCTCCACAAAGCTGTAGTCCACCAGGTAGCAGCCGGTCCGCGTCCTGATGGCCGCCTTGCCCCGCTCCAGCGGCGACACCTGCGCACACGCAAGGACGGGCAGCAGGGCAGCGGCGGTCAGGAGGTGGCGGGTGCGGTGCTGGGTGTAAAGACGCATGGCATCATCGTATCGGACTGCTCAGGTCTTATTTTTAAGTGCTGATCTTAACGATTTGAAACCCTATGAGTTCATGAAGGACCTCGAGACTCTTAGCGTCAAGTGCATCAGTGGCAAAGGAGATATAGCCGATGTCCTTGTAGTTAGAAGCCAACGTCACCTGCTCTTCTTTCAAAATGACGATGCGATTGCCGTACAGGTAGCTAGAAGCGCCAAGCTCATGGATGGCGTTCTCATTGGGCCTCCAGACGCTCTTCCCGTCCTTGTCAAACAACTCCTCATCTGCCGTGAAAAGTAAAATTGCACAGTTGCATGACTCCATGACCTCTTTAACTTTGGTGCCAATCGGCCTACCGAGATTGGGCTCCTCCGTGGCAACCTTGTACGGGACTCTGAACTGGTCGAGTATGCGCCTCAACTGCTCGAGTGGCTTTTTATTTTTGCCATGAGCGATAAAGATGCCTTGTCCCAAAGGCTTGTCTGCTTTCGGTGGAGTCCTGAGATTGGCAGGATCATCACTAGGCTCTTCGTCGTCTAACTCATCTTGCCCGTGGTCAGCTTCTAAACTCGAACCTTCCGAGAATCCAGACGTTATGTTTCCGACGGTATCTTTCGCGAAGTTGAATCGAGTTGGTTGCCCCTTTCTTCCATGACAACCTGGCCGAGTCCGGCCCCTTGGGCAAGTTGAAAGAAACAGACCGCTTGATCGTTCAGGATTTGTTCATTCCCCGGAGACCACCTCACTAAAGTGTTCATGCCAATGCGCTGCAACTTCGAGTGCGGTCCAGCTTTCGTCACCTTTATGAGCAACGCGCTCTAGAATCGCCATGTATGGTTCAACTTCACTCACTGACGACTGCAGAGCCTCAACTCTAAAGCGGTCACCTTTGGTCACTGCTCTCCCACGCTCAGAAATCTTGAGGCGGCCGTCCGCTTCACTCAACAATCCCCATGCTTTATAGGCTGCAATCTTGCGAAAGTCTACGAGCTTCGTGTCTATGACTTTCTTGGCTTCTGCAATCGAGGCGCCAGTTGGCTTCTTGCTCAAGTAGGTGCAAATAGCTGTTACATCGTCCAACGTGGTTCTGAAAGGCAGTGAAGACACACGTCTCTCCGAATACAAAAATGATGGTTGCAGGTGAGCATACGCCAACGGCCGTTCTAAAAGCGCGTAGTCTCTTGCGTTGACGAGAACCGTCGACGCTCAAGCAGTAAAGAGCATCCATATACGGATGGTTCGCACAACTGCTTTTGTCTCCGCTGTTGGTTTGGGCATTGCCCTACTACTGCCCCCAAGCTTTCGTGTCTTCGCCCAATCCGCCAAAGCCCCCGCCGTCACTACTGCGCTGGAACTGCCCAACGCGCAGACCAACGGCGTGGCGCTGTCGCCGGATGGACGCCTGTTTCTGGTCATTGCCAAGCAGAAGGGGCAGGATGTGCCGCAGATTGCCGAGTATGTCGGCGGCACCAGCAAGGGCGGGGTGTACCGG
>CALMOM010000011.1:11957-16348 GCA_937873305.1 uncultured Terriglobus sp. | reverse complement strand
CGCCCCGCACTGGCCGTGGTCGCAGCCCTTCTTGCTCCCCGTCAGTTGCAGTTCTTCCCGAAGCAGGTCAAGCAAAGAAGTCCAGGGCTCAACCTGCAACGTGTGAGAACGGCCGTTAACCATCATTTCTGTTGTGATGGCGAAATCCGCCTTCTCTCCCAATGCCTGCTGTCCGGTCGTCATGCTTCCTCCAGAAGGTGCCTGCGTATGCTGCCTTGCGTGTTGATTCAGATGCAAAGCGGTGCCGAAGGGTCAAAGTCACCTAATGGTCTCGCCCTTAAGAAAGCTGGCGAGAGGCTCTATCTTTATCCAGAAAGACTGAACGCAAAGCAACCAGTGCTTTCGTGGTCGTAGTCAGGCAGTCAGAGCATGGCGGGGCTGAAGTCATCCTCACGCACCTCACCCCTCACTTTCTTCACTTGTCTGAATCTTCTTTGAAAAGAGGAACTGTCCTGGCTGGTGATTTCTGGGCTCCGAAGTTCAGCGCGGTTTGCTCATGTCCCTCAGGATGTTGCTCTCTCCAGAGAACGCGCAGCAGCGGTGGCCACTCTCGGTTCAAGAACTGAGTTCGCGTCACTTTCGCATGACAAGCAAGGCAGAGCGAGATCATGAGTTTCGGATCGTTATTCCCCGGCTTGCGATGATGAACCGCAATCGACCGCTTTCCCCGCTTCAACGTGGTGCAGCCAGGAACCGCACAGCGATTATTGTCGCGGGTCAGGACCTCTTCCCGGCACCCACCAAAGTATTCCTCATCCTGCCGTTTCAGCGTGTAGCACGTCGCACAAAGGCCCAAGGCGAGAACCTTATCGTTCCCGCAGGGACAGCAGATCGACCGCTGAACAACACGCGCCATCTTCTACATCACCCACTGAGCAGGCGGGTCCACAATCTCCACGTCTACTAGCCAACCGTGGACCAGGAAGCAGGCCCCGTCGTCGCACTGGACGGTGAACGCGGCTTCCAGGTCGTATTGCCCACTCACACCGTCGAGCAGCTCGCCGCCGGCGACTTCCCCTTCGATCACCGTATCCAGCCCATCGACCAAGACCCGCATCACTTCCCTCCCCGGCCCACATACATATAGATAGTGTTTCTCGACACACCCAGTTCCTTCGCCAGCTTCGTCTTCGACTCGCCGGCCGAGACGCGCTGCAACAGAGCCGCAGCCTGCGGTACCGTCAGGGTCCGCTTGCGACCCTGATACGCGCCAGCTTTCTTGGCGAGGGCGATTCCCTCGCGCTGGCGTTCCTTAATCAGCTCCCGCTCAAACTCCGCGATAGCTCCCATGACGCTCAGGAGCAGGTTCGCCATCGGGGAGTCTTCCCCGGTGAAGGTCAGGCTCTCCTTAACAAAGCAGACCTTTACTCCCTTGCCCGTCAGCGTTTTTACAAGCAGACGAAGATCGTCAAGATTCCGAGCGAGCCGGTCCATCGAGTGACAGAAGAGCGTATCGCCTTCCCGAACAAACTCGATCATGCGATCCAGGCCAGGCCGGTTCCGGTCGCGGCCGGAAACCTTGTCCGTAAACCGCTTGTCCAACTCCAAACCGTCGAGCTGCCGCAATTCCTTCTGGTCGAGGGCACTCACACGCAGGTAGCCGACCTGAAGACCCTTGTGAGGGGCCTCGCTGGCCTGTTCTGTCCTAATAGGTTCTTGGCTTCGCTTCACTACCTGTCATAATAGCTCAGGACCGAATCTATTAGTACGCATCCCGGCCAGAGATGGACTGTACTAAATGCGTATACCCTTTCGCTACGGACAAAGACGACCGGGAATCACCTATACCGTTCCGCAGTCGCAAGGAGAGATGTCTTCGTCTCACCCTTCACGGCAGCTAAAGAGCCTAGCGGCTCTCGGTCTCGTCGCATGATGTCTACGAGCGCTCGTCGCAGCCTCTCACGCTTGTCCCACTTCTCCCAGATTGCCAGCTTCGGCAAGAAGCGCTTCACGAAGGACCAGTCCTCGTAAGGGAGATCTCTACCCGTACGCTCATAGAGCGGCAGGAACGCCAGCTCTCCTAGCCTCCACCATCCCTCATTCCAGATTGCAAGGACGAAAGCCATGCAATGGATACGATCGTACTCTTGCCCTAAAGCCTTGAGCACAGCAGTCCATGTCGTCTGCTGCGGAGCCACTTCTAGCAATTTGGCTGCATCCAGATGGGAGCTTCCGAGTAGAAAAAGCTGGCTTGCTGTGATGTTCTGTCCTTCGTTCTCTCTCATCCGGACGATGTACTCGGCAAACGCCACCGTTTCTTCTCTCAAAGCCCTTAAGCGCTGTCGATCAGCGTACGAGGAGATGTCCAGTTGTGCGGCAAGCCTGAAGGCTTTGAGAGCCCCTTCGCGGCCCTGCGCACGAAGGAGCAACAGCAACAAGTCGTAACGATCCGCCATCAGCAATGCTTCTAAAACGAGTCCTTCTGAAGAGGACTCTTGCAAGGCTTCCGCTAGCTCTGCGGATTCGTTGAACGAGTGCTGGAGCAACCAGAAACGGCTGTCGCTTAATGCATCGGGATGTTGGTGAACCCACGCAATCAGTAGTTGTGGTTCGATTGGCTTCAGAGCACTCAGGAATTCCAAGGTGATTGCCCTGAGCAATCCCGCAAGTAGCCTCTTGAGCGCGAAGCTCGCATCGGCGTCATACAAGTGCTGCTTGAGTACATTGAAAGCCCGATCAGGATCTGATTTGGCAGCCATGTGAGCAGCTTCATCAATGAAAGCGACCCCGAACGCATCGCTAGCTGGGTCTGCCACAAGTACAAGGTCTACCAAAACCCAAGACGCACTTGGGTTCTTCAGAAGACCAGCGAAGCGTTCCAGTAAATAGATGTGGCGACCATCTTCTGATGAGAACGTGTGTGCTAGTCGAAGAACATTCGTTGCATTTTCGGTCGTATCCGTGTAATCACGAAGAGCAAGAAATGCTTCGCTCAATGAGGTAATAGTTTCGGAGGCAAGTGGCTCTTCTATCGGTTGCCAGCCCTCCGTGACAGCTCGCAAGAACTTGCGATAGGTAGAACTGTCCTGCTCAAGATCACGAGCTATCAAGTCTGGAACTGCCTCGGCTGCGGTACCAACCAGACCATCTAGAGAAACTATCGTGATGTTCGGTTCACGCAACGTCTTCGCTGCTCGACTTGGCATAATCTGCAATCTGAGCGGCTGGTCATCTATCTTTAGAAAGCTAAGAGCACCTGTGCAAAAGGAAAAAGCGTCCCGCAGAGGTGCCGGTCTCTGCCAAAGCATCGCCAGGGCAATAAATGCTACCGGGTCCTCTAGACTATGCATCAGCGCCACAACGGGCTCATTGGACAGGTAAATTGCTGGAGCAATCACTCTAGCCATGTCACCGTTGAGGAACAGAGAAGACGGAGAGGCGTGCTCTTCGATAATCAGTTTGCGCGAATACCACTCGAAGTCTTGCTTTGCCTCTGAAGGCCTGCAAAACAAACTCAGCAACTCCGATGCGCTAACGAAGTCCCAAGCATCAGGTGTTAGAAATACAACTTGTGTCCAAACACAGCCAGGCCGTTCGCACTCGGGGGCATACCAAGTCTTGGCAATAGCATAACGGCCCGACTTACCGAGTGAATAGCCACTAAGGTAGGTCTCAAATCCTACGGCTGCACGAGAGCCTGAAAGATCCGTCATTCTCACCAACAGACGTTCTTCGCTCTGTGTCAAAGGCGTTGAACTCGCTAGTCGCCGATGACCATGGCTATAACCGAAGAGCGCCTGATCAAGGTGCACTTTGCGCACTCGATTCCCACCCTAAAGCCCACTTTAGGGGCAGTGTTATGTCATGAGTAGAAAGCCCACCATGAACAACTTTAATACGCTCAGAAGCCGTCTTGACCATCTCTTGAAAAGCTGTTTTCTGCGCCCGATCTTCTAGCGCAACTCCCAAGGCACTCAGTCCAAACGCCTTGTACTTGAATGTCTCGGCGTTTGTTCTCAGGTATTGCTCAAGGAACGGCAGTCTCTGCGCAACAAAATCTCCAGGGTCTGAGAATCGCTGTTCTAGAAGATCCCATGCTGAAACAACAATGGCCGTGCGGACGGGACGGGGCACAGCGTCGGTATCTTCACTTGAAATCTCCTCCCGCAGTGCCGGCGGGATCATCCGCAGTGCTGGCGTGATCTCAGCCGCCTCCAGTTGTTGTTCAGGATGAATGAAGACCAAGAGAGCATCACAGCGCCGAACGTTGGCCTCGTAAGACTCCGACCACTCCCGATCTACCCATTGACGTCTGTATGTCTCTCCTGACAAATCTGGTACCGAAAGAACGCAGCGGTTCTCAGTGGGTTCCTCCTCAAGCTGCAGGGTTGGCACCTTTTCGTCTTGCTGCGTCGTTCTGAGCACCGGCTGAAAGGTGATCCAGGCTTCCA
>CALMOM010000011.1:6038-11947 GCA_937873305.1 uncultured Terriglobus sp. | reverse complement strand
ACGCACCTGGAATATCCTCGGCATTGACGACGTGCCACAAAGCGGCGATGAAGGACGTTTTACCTGCCCCCGGCAGCCCGACGAGAAGAACCTGCTTATCGCTTGGATTACTCACGTGTGTACCTTTCGGGTGCCCAGGCCGGTCCTAGGGAGGCGATCCCACCCGCCGCTACTCGCACGCGTTGGTCGGGGGATTCACTCTTCACAACATCGTTCAACCACGATCCGAACAGCTCCGGTACACCGAAGCGAACAGCAAAGCTCGTGTTCACTTCAGGACTGCTAGCGATTCCGAATACCTCCCATGACCCGCGGGCGCGTTCTCTTTTGAACCTGTCTTCTACAGAGGCAATAGCGGAGCTGACCGCCTCACTATCAGAAGAGGGCGCAAGCTGATCTAGCTTAGAGACAACCATCTGGAGAGGCACTTCTGGCTGGAGGACTTTAGTCTCGTATAGGCGGCGCAGTAGCTGCCTCGCTGTTGAATAGACCTTCTCCCTTTGACTGGAATCGCCTAGCTTACGACCATCCAGAAGATGCACAATCCGATCAACCCCACTCAGACTTTGCAACTGCGCTGCTTCTTCGTTGGAGCTTAGAGCCGCTTCGTAAAACTCGCCGGACATGTCTAAAAGCAAGAGCCGTTTCGAGGCCTCTCCCACATTCTTGACCACCTCAAGGTGATAGTAGTGTTGGCCCGAGAGGCTACTGGTGCGCACGGTTGAAGCGCTAGGTGCGCCGGACGCAACACGGGATTCGAAACAACGCTCTTCAAAAGCCAAAAGGGTGTCCGAGCGTTTGAAGCTGTACCCGGCAAGAGGACCAGTTAGAAAGCTTTGAAGCAAGCCCGCGATGAGCGTTGTCTTCCCACTTCCGATGGCTCCTAGAAGTGCAACAACCTGCGTGTTTCCTCCCCGCCGAATGGCATATGCTCCGTCCGCATCAAGTGCACTTCCTGGGTTGAGGTTTATCACGCATCCCCCAGCGCCCACAGCAGGCAGCGTTCTACATACATTTGCCTCGAAAAGACCACGGGAGCAACCTGGAGATCAGCCTTTAGCTTGCTGCCTTGGACGAACGCTGGACGCCAATCTCCCGAAGACATCTCTGCTTGTTTCTGTAGACCATAGTGGAGAGGCTGCGCTAAGGGCATCACCTGACCGGAATAAGTGCATGCCACACGAATCGGGTCCGTCATGCTGCTTACGATGCTTTCCAAAGGCGCTGGCTTTTTGACATTCTTGACAGGCCGGAGAATGCTCGAGATTATCGCCTCGTAGGAGGGAAGAACAGGTTGACGCGACGTAGTGTCATAGAGGTCGAGTGCGGTTCCTACAGCCGCGTCTCCTAGAGACGACTCAGACAGAAGCCGCTGTCCCCTGCCCGAATATTCGGAGACGACTTGAAACGCTAATGCCGCGCTTTCCTTTTGCAAATTGGCTAGCATGTCAGCAGCCGCAGCTTGCTTCGTCATCTGGGCTTTCACTACTTCAACAACAGTCGTAACTGCACTGAGAACGGCAGTCCCAGTAATCCCTGACTCAGGCGGGACGGGCATCAGCTTTCCAAGGCTCTCAACAAGTGGCTTGGTGTTCCATACTGGTAGAGGAACCCAAGCCCTGGCCTCTTCAGCTGCTTTCTGAAGCTGTTGCGATGCAAGTGCTGCCAAGTCTTTACACATGAAGTCTGGGATGTCGCGCCCGAAAGTCGTGGACACAATCGCAAGTGCCGCGACTCCACGATGTGAAGAGCTACCGGTAAGCAGGCTTGCGATGGCTCCAGCTACGAGGATCTGGACCTCTAGTGCGTCATCCTCCGTAACGTAGTTAGGATCTGCTTCACGAGCGTGACCCCGCACGACATCCGTCATTGAGGTCGAGTAACCAAACGCGTGAGCAACCAGATCGACGATCTGCTTAGGAAGCGCGGCTTTGGCCAATTTCTCGACCGCATTCCAACGATCCTGAATGCGCGATCCTGCACTTGTGCCGACGACCTTATTCATCCAGTTTGGGAAGAGTTCGAACACATTTACTCCTTTTAGGTCCGCTGCGTCACAGCGTCCACTGCGTCCCATACCTCTGGCAGACGCTGCTCAATGACGGCTCTATCAAATCCCGACGCAAAGCGTTCCTCATCCGGTAAGCCCCGATTCGAATCATCAAAGAGCCGGAGCTTTTCCATGATGTTCACGCGCGTGTGATACGGCAACGAAACGAAAGCATAGAGTAATTTCTTTCTGCTAAGAGACATCTCTTGCTCTCCATCCTGACGAACTGAGTTTGTCGTTTCAACAGACTCTCTGAGTGAACGAGTACCTAATGCGAGCTTGTAAGTCTTGAAGTCTTTGTCTTGGCCCGCAGGCCGAACAAACGTACGTTGGATATCACTCCAAACACGTCGGTAAAGATCAACCTTCAACCAACGACTATCGCCGTTAAGCTCAACGGTCAGGCGCAGCATGTAGTAGTTCGGCTCCCACTTTGTCTCCAATCGGGAGGGATGAACCGCTCCTGAGCTTAACCAGAGCGTTTCATTGACTTTCTCCTCTTCGTGGCTGTGCTTGTGGCCGGTCAAGATGACCTTGGCGTAGGCTTTCAATGCTTGACGAGCATCATCGCCATCAACAAGCCAGTCGGGAGGGTGGTGACAAATCACCAGGTGCGTAACGTCATCATCCCTGCGCAACTCATACTGTGCAGGTCCTAAGCAAAGCTTGCTGTTCTCTCTGCTATCGTTGGTACCTGAAATTAGCGCGCTGTTTACGCCCCTCATTCTGAGGATGCTGCCATCAGAAAGCGTCAGATCGAAGTCCCACCACGGTTGATCTGGCTTCGTCAGACATCCGAACCTCTGCCCTACGGTCTCGTTATAGGCTCGAAGCGGCTCGAACAAGAGTGGCCCATCCTGACCCTGCAAATGTTTCTCCAAACACTGGTGCAGGTTCGCGCTTCTTCTGATGTCGTTGTGTATTGGCTCCAGGGAAGTATGTGACCGCAACACTGAACGATCAATATCGTGATTACCTGGGACACACCAAACCAAGCTGGGATCAATCGCAAGCTTCGACGATAAGCCGTTCAACCACTCGATGGCAGTTTGGAACTCTTCCGTCTTGCCAGCAAAAGCGATGTCTCCCGAGACGATGATCCCAGCGAGGGATTGACCTGAGGTCAGGGATGCCGCATCCCGCTCTAGTTCGTTTCGGACTACACCGTCGATATCCGAAGACAGCACGTTGCTGACACCCTTTACAAAGTGAATGTCGGACAAGTGAAGTAGTGTTATCGAGTCGGGAATCGTAGCCAAATCGCTTACTCCAAAAGGTCAGCGAAGCTGGCTTTGCAAGAATGCTGCGTCCGCAGCTTGGCTCAAATAAATTGTATGCTTTTCGCACTCAAGCCGACAAGCCATCGTTATCCGGCACGAACTCTTGGCACCTCTTCCCACCGCGTGGTCCACTGCGGCGACCGGTACTCCGCTCGCAGCTTCCAAGCCGCATTTTCGCCCGGCGCTCAGGATGCGAACCGTTCCCCGCCCCAGGGTGGCGTTGAGCCGATCCACCGTCTCCAGACGCGCTCCCGCCGAACAGTCGTTCACCCAAGCGCACCGCAAGAGCGACCACTTCGCCGTGTCGTTCCTCCAGGCCGGAAACCGGGCCGAGGCACCGCTCGAGTAGAACGGAAGGTGTTGGTGTGCATGAAGACGAACAGGTTGTCGGCTGCCACCTTGTAGCGTCGCATCTTCTCCGCTGCGCGGGTGGCGTAACCGGCAAGCGCTTCGCGCATCTCAAGGAAATCGTGACCGGCTTTCCGAAGCTCCGGGCGACGGCAACTCCCTTCCGCGTCGGCTTCACCAGTTCCAAAGGCATGCAGGAGATCTCGCGCAGCTTGTACACCGTGCAGCCGTCACCGTGGCGATAGTCAGAGTGACGTGGCTTGCTGGGGATGCAGGCTCTTGCCAGAACCGCGCAACCAGCGGTTCATAGGCTCTGAAAACCATCTTGCTACTACCCATCCAAGTGGTGCCGTGAGCAGCGTAATGGCAAGGGTCCAAACGGCAGGATGCGTTCCATGCCAGCGCAGGAATGCCACGACTCCCAGGATGACCAGAAATTCGTGCATTAGGTAGACCTCATAGCTGTGCCTTCCATACCACCGGATCGGTGCGGCCAGCACACCGCCACCCTGTGAACCGCGGAGTACCGTCGTGAGCATGACGAGGCAGACACCGACCGGCAGAACTATGTCATCGAGATCGTGCCTGGCTAGAAAGCGATCCGTGCTGCGCAGCCAGTGCCAGGATGGCCAACTCGCAATCCAGGCAATCAGAACCCAGCCAACGACTTCGGCAGCGTACAGCCATCTCCGGCTGATGTTCTTGAACTGAGACATCCGATTGCAAAGTATTGCGGTTAGGCAGCCCATGGCGATGGCGCTCATGCCACCCAAGTAACTCTTTTCCTGCCCGATCTCGCTGGAGCTAATCCAGACCGAGCGTGCCCACGGACCCAGCACGATAAGCGCAGCTGCGATGAGGAAAAGCAGCGGCCAGCCAGTACGTCTTAGCGGAGAACGCTCACCGACTAGGGCGATACATACCAGTGGGAAGAAGACGTAGAACATCTCCTCGACACTGAGCGACCACATCACGTCCCAGCTTGCAGGAAGGTAGCCAGTTTTCGCTTCCAGCCAGTTCAGATGGAACGTAAGGGCGGAAAACAAAGCCCGAGGCAATCCAATCGCACTCTTTACGTGCCATGCCTGGAACACCTCAGAATGAAGACTGCCCCAGTGCAGCAGGCTAAGCACAAGCAGAAGCATGAGCAGCGGGGGCGCGATTCGGGCAAACCGTATCCGGTAGAACGTGAAAGCACGTATCCGTTCTAGGCCTCCAAAGCGGCGCAGGCTGGTCAGTGTAATCAGAAAACCGGAGATCGCAAAGAAGACGGTGACTCCGTTGCCGCCATTCTGAAAGATAAGGTGACGCCAGTACCGTGACAACCCTGTGCCCACCTGCACGCCGTAGCCGCCAAAACGGATGTAGCAGTGCAGCAGGACTACTGCCAGGATCGAGAGTCCACGCAGCAAATCCACCGTTTCGAATCGCGGCGTTGCTGCCCTAGTCACACCTCGTTCTTTCTGAATCATGTATTGCCCCTGCGCTCAAGCGCCATAGCTACTACGCAGCTGATTGAATCTTCTTTGGAGCGTCTCAACCTTGGGTGACATGACGTCCGCACTACCCTCGATTGCTTGAACCAGGATCATGGCAGACATGACTGCGAAGCGCCCTGCTTGATCGAGCAGACTCATGACGTTTGCATCCGGGTACTCGTAGGGCGTGATGTGTAGCGTGGAGTCAATCCGGTTCACGATCTGTTCCAGGCCGGAATGGGTGAATCCGTGCAGTGAGTCGATGAAGCCCTTGTCCATCGCATACAAGCCAGGAACTCCGTTCGCTTCGAAGTATGCCTCAACCGCAGCTCGACACCGCGAGAACGGAGGAAAGGCATTCGTCCGCTTCTCGCGAATAGCGACGAAGTCAGCATCAGTTGCAATCGACTGGACCCAAACAGCTCGTAAGTACGTCTCGATCAGAGGACGGAGCAGCGCGAAGGCACTGCCGAAGAACTGCCGCCGTTCCACAAGGTGAATGATTGCACCGAGGTGTTCGATTACCTGATCTGCCAACGCGTGGAAGAGAGTATTGCGCAGATCAGCGGTATACGTGCCGACAGGATGCAACTCGGTTGTGAGGTTGTAAACCGCTTTGGCAAGCTCTAGACGCGCTTCCACGATTGCACTCAGCGGTCTTGCTTCCATGCGTTGTGGTTGCTTGAAGCTCCTGTACCGGTGACGAACACCGCTGCTACCTGCGGACGCTTCCATGGTGGCAGTCTATACACG
>CALMOM010000011.1:0-6028 GCA_937873305.1 uncultured Terriglobus sp. | reverse complement strand
CCACAACGGGGGGGGTCTCACCCCACCTTCCCCCCCCAAACACTTGTATTTGGGGGGCGGCAAGGCTGTTTAGTTGACCTTCTTCTTTTTAGAAGACAATGCCGCGGGCTTTACTTTAACGGGTTGAGCCTTCTCCATTTCTGGAGATGTGTTTGATGTTGAAGGTTGATCCTTGGCAAGAGTGACCTTGCTGAGGACGCCATATATCTGTACCGGTTTAGGAGGCATATTGGCTCCGCTTGAATTTGAGCTGAAGACCCTGTCGAAGCCGGTCTTGCGCTCATGCGGCTCACTATGGGGCTTCACGTCGGGAACGGTCAAAACAGACGCACAACTACAGCGGCAGCGCTCCGCTCTCGCTTGCCCGTTCCGCTTTCTCATGAGTTCCGGCCCATTGTTGCGCACGTTCCCGACGTTTGGGTGGGCTTCGAACATCATCATGTCGTCGGAGTCCAGTGGCCGCAGCAGATCGAGCGGGAGCCGTTCGGTTTCGTCGCAGTCGAGCCATCGGTCGAACTCGCGTGGGTGGAGGATGACGGGCATTCTGGGCAAACCCGACTTATGAGTTTATTGGCTTCGGTGGTGACGACGGCTGAGGGTGGCAGCAAGAGAGCACGCGGCACGGTGCCGTTAGCGAAACCGGTAGCTGACCGAGAGTGTCGGCCCTGACGTGTAGGTGAAGTATTTGTCGCGAGTGCCACCTTGTGTTTGGGCAGCGAAGTCAGGATTTTTGTAGAAGTAGCCCCGGTAGGCAAGCCGTAGGCCCCAACGCTCTGTTGGCTGATATAGCACTCCGGCTCCTGCAACTGCGGCTGCGCGGTAGCTTGAGTACCCAGCGAACGGTGCCTTCGTCGGAATGAACATCAGCACGCCCGGACCAGCTTCTGCGAAGGCACGGACCTGCCTTTTCTGCCTCGGCTGCTGAATGACGTACGTAGTGCTCAGCTCAAAAACGTTCGCCGGAATGGTCTGTTTCGTTTGCACCTGGTACGTCGTGTTTCCGAAGGATTGGTACGCCGTTCCCGTATAGATTTCGTCTATACGGGTCCAACCGAAGTTTGCACGATACCCAACGAATGGCGACAGCTGCTGTTGGTATGCGGCGGAGATGCCGGCGGAGGACGAGGTTCCTTGCGTTACTCCAGTAGTCGGATTGCGCAGCGTCAACCAGCCAAAAGCACCCGCTGAAACTGTCTGCTCTGTGCGCGTAGGGTCGAAGTGTGACGTCACCTTGGGTGCTTGTGCGTGGGTACCGGTCAGGGACGCTGCGAGAATGGCCATAACGGGCAGCCGGAGCAGCACTGATGAACGCTGCAACGTGACTTTCGAGGTAAACAAATTCAACGATAACTTCAAAGGGACCGGCTCCATTCTGTTGGGCGTTAGCGAGGGCTAAAGCGATAGGTAATGCCGAGTGAGGGCTCGTTACTGACCAAGATCTTCGTGTTGATCGGCGCACCGATTCCGCTGTACTGAAAGTCCGGACCGTTGAACACCTGCCCCCTGTATGCGGCGTGGATGCCGATCCGCTTTGAGAGCATCAGGTCAGCAGCAACGCCAACTATGCCCGCCACGCGCATGTTGCTTCCGGTTGTGGGGTCCTTGATGGTGGGTGTTATGTGCATGACCCCGGCACCGGCTTCTACCGAGGTACTCAGCCTGCCCTTCCCTGGACCCTGCACAACATAGGTGCCAGCGGCCTCGTACATGCGCCCGTTGATGTAGCCGGGACTGCTGTACCCATAGAAGAACTCAGGGCGGCTGTATGACAGAGTGATGCGGTACCCGGCTACCGGGCGGAATTGCTGGTGAAACATCGCGATCGCCGTCACAGCGTGCGTTGCGCCTGATGATGTGGGCACTCCAGAGACATCGTTGTAGTGTGTCGGAATCAGGGTGCCGCCCATGGCCAGGGTCAGTTCCGTGATGTGGTCGTGGTGCACTGCGATGTCACGTTTGCCTCTCGCCACACTCGCTGCAACCGGCTGCGCGGGAGACGCTTGCCCGGGCTCAACGGGATCTGAGGAGGAAGTAACTAGTACAGGCAGTAGGGGCGTGGGTGGAGGTACTGCTGCAGTGAGCAGGGCAGCTGGAAGACTGGGCGACGCCACTGCGGAGGCGGTGACCTGAGCAGGCTCGGACAACGGTGCTGGACTTGCTGGAGTCAGCAACGATGGGTGCAACGCATCTTTAAGCTTTCCAGGAGCACCCTGCAGTCCTTCGACTTGTTGCTGCTGCATCCTGCCACCTTCAGAGGCTCCGTTCAGGGCAGTGCGAGCGGTGGTGAGCGCATCGGGGCGCGACATGCCTGCCGTAGGTGCTACGGACGGCTGCTGAGGCACTACGGCCTTCAGCACCGTGGGTGGGTGATGCCGTTTCACGAACGTAACCGTAACCGCTGCAAAGGCCAGGCCCGCAGCTGCCAGCACCGGCAGATGACGACGCAAGAATGTGGGTTTGGCCACAGGGTAGCGCGGTAGCGCCGGTGCCAACACCTTCCAGTTCCACTCCACCAAGCCGTCGTCAAGACGCGAGTCAAGGTCGAACAGCCTGTGGCCTTTGAACCCGCGCAGTGTTTCCGCAATCGATTCAGATTGGGCGGAGAGATCAGCATCCACCTTGAGCGCTCTTTCCAGAGCAACCCTCCGGCGCAGAGGAAGTTCGTTGAGGTGGTATGCAATCAGATCGTTCTCATCAAACGGCCTCACTGTGCCTCCTTCAGAACGTGTGGCGCTGCCGTTGCAGCACGGTAGGAGCTGCGCAGAGGTGCAAGCTCACGCCGCAGCTTCGATACCGCACGGAACAGGGTTTGTCTTGCGGAGTTTGCGTTGACGCCCAGCGCGGTCGCCACGACGTCCATCGGCTGCTCCTCGATGTGGCGCAGCACGAAAGCCGTCCTCTCCATGGGCGTCAAAGCTCCCATGGCCCGCTCGCGTTCGCGCCGGGCTTCGGCATTCAAGAGGACAGCTTCCGGTGTCGGGTGTTGCGAAACCGGCGAGTCGCCTTGCGGCACTCCGTCAATCGGTTCCGCTTTCCACTCCGGCTTACGTGCGCGGCTTTTTACGAGATTGAGAGCGCTGTTCATGGCGATGCGGTACACCCATGTGCCGAAGGCTGCTTTTTCGCGGAACCCCGGCAGTTCCTTGTAGGCCTTGAGGAAGGCTTCCTGCGCAGCCTCTTCCGCGTCTTCGAGGTTGCCGGTCACGCGCAATGTCATGCGGATCACTGCAGGAAAATGGCATTCCATCAGCACGCGGTATGCGTCGCGGTCACCGGTCAGCACCCGTCGTATGGCCTCTTGCTCCAGGATGTCCATTCGCAACCTTAGACAACGGGTTTCGCGCTTTGTTATGCAGGAGGCCTGCTGAATTGAAAGGCCGCTATCCGGCCCGCACAACCGAATGAGCGGAAGGCCTCAGACACTGAGGCTAGAGCATGTTCCGGTTTGGTGGGCCTCCGCGTATCTAGCCATCTAGACAGCCATGACTGACGTTCTAGAGCGCTACCATCCAGAGCAAAGTGTGCGCTTTGGCTCCCACCAAATGTTCAGCGTTCTAAGTTGCTAGCCGTCTAGCCGCTCATTCACGACGAAAGACCGTTTCACCGTACCAGCATTCGACCTTACAATCCCGCCATGAAGATTCTCGCGACTGCAGCCGCTCTCATCTTTACGGCAGTGCCCTGTCTGTCTCAGCTTGCCTATCCAGCATCCGGAGCCACGACCTTTCGTGACACTTCTTTCTTCAAGCCCCCAGCCGGAGAAAAGCTAGCCATCATCGAGTTTGAAGACCTCGAATGCTACGCCTGTGGGCAGGCTTCTCCAATCGTCCATGCTGCGATGGAACAGTACAAGATCCCACGCGTTCATCATGACTTCCTGATTCAGAGTCACGTCTGGTCACGCACAGCTGCAATCAATGCGCGGTACATGGAAGACAAGCTCTCGCCCAAAACTGCAGAAGAGTATCGTCGTGACGTGTTCGCCAGTCAGGCGTCCATAGCGAGTCGTGACGACCTTCAACGGTTCACCACCCGATGGTTCCAAACACATAAGCTGCAAATGCCTTTCGTCTTCGACTCCACGGGGCTTTGCGCTAAAGAAGTCGAGTCGGATTGCCTGCTGGGCTTCCGTATTGGCATTCACCACACGCCTACGATCATTGTGGCAACCGCAGATCGTTGGATCGAGGTCACTGATCCACGTCAACTCTTCGCTGCAATTGATCTCGCAAAGGCATCTCTAAGAACGCCTGCCGACAAGCCAAAGGCAGGTGCCAGGCATCTCTGAGCCATCTTCGGCGGGCTTATGAGAGCAAGAATTCGTTACGTTTTTAGATCATTGGCTGGAGCCCTAACGGGCTTTGTAGGCTTCCGCGATAGCCGTTTAACCTGCTAGATCACTAAAGTGCTAGAGGCCCTTTTCTAAGCCCTAGATCGTCACTTGAGCTACCAAGATGCGGTGGGCACAAGTCAGTGCGTCATGCCGATAGTGTTCAGCCATGTATTCACAAGCTCAGGCCACGCTGTCACCGGTAGCTTCGTTCGGCGAAGCCCGAAGGCATGCCCGCCCTGCGCGTACAAGTGCATCTCGACGGGTACCTTCACCTTCTTGAGGGCGATGTAGTACGCCAGGGCGTCGTCCACATTGTCCACGTGATCGTCCTCATTCTGCAGCAGGAAGGTCGGCGGAGTTTGACTAGTGACCGGAACTTCTGGGTTCAGGCACAGCTCATGATCCTTGCAGGCGGACAGCACAGATGCTGGCATGACATACCTGGACTTGCCCTGGCGGGTGTCCCACTCCGCTGCGTGCAGGGAGAGATGGCCGGGATAGATCGGAACTGCGAAGTCTGGTCTGCAGCTTACCCTGTCGGCAGCGTCAACAGGCTTGTAGATGCGTCCCGTGAAGTGTGTGCTGATCGCCGCTACGAGATGACCACCCGAGGAGAAGCCCAACACGCCTATCTTGTGCGGATCGACGTGCAGTTCCGCAGCATGGAAACGGACCAGGCCGACCGTCCGTTGAGCGTCCTCCAGAGCCATGGGCGACTCAGGATACGGTCCAGACTTTGGGTACGGCCCGATGTTGGTGACTCGATATTTCAAGAGCACACAGGTGATACCGCGCGGCACCAGCCAGTCGCAGACGTCTGTACCTTCAAGATCGATCGCCAGGCTTTGATAGCCGCCGCCCGGAAACACAACCACTGCGATACCTGTGTTGTTCCCTTTGGGCGAGTACACCGTCATCGTCGGCCGGATGACGTTGTTGATTGCTGTTGCCGTCCTTCCCGTGCCAACAGGAAACTCCTTCGGCATCGTTTCAGCAAACTCAGGGCCGGACGTGGGCTGCGGATCAGGGATTGCACCCGGCCAGATTGGCACCTGAGTATGACCGGCGGCTGGTTGCCACACTGGCTTCTGCGCGGAGAGCGCACTACAAAGAATGAGAAGACCCGTACACACATGCTTCATTGTTTCTCTCGCTGAGAGGTTTACAAAAAGCATGAGGTCGCAAGTAAAGAGGGCACAGTAGCAACCCTGATGCTCTCGTTAGGCGAGTGGGCTTCCGCGTAACCAGCGTTCTAAACGTCTAGCGGGCTAGACTGTTCAAACTTTATAGCATCACGCTTGGGCCGATCCACCGTGAAGTTCATTGTCGAACTCGCCCTACAAAGAGGACACGTGTACCCGCAATTTCAGACCGCTCCCGCCAAGGCTATTTGGTAGTGGTGGGTACGTGAGATCTCGCGCCGCTTGACACGCGGCCTTGCTCGCTGCCGAGCTAACGGACTCAAGACGTAGCGTAGTCAATGTACCTTGGCTGTCGATGGTGAGCACCAGGTCGATAGGCATCGCCGTCGGCGATTGGCTCACGGTCGAACTCTCCACCTGTCTGAGATGTTCTCGCAACTCACGCGCCAGAGTGCCTAGGTAAGCATTGAGGTCAGTCCCCTTTGTGTCGCTGAGGGTCTCGAAAGACACATGGCTAGCCGTGGCTGATTCCAAAGGTTGATTGAGCGGAGCA
>CALMOM010000010.1:11823-55117 GCA_937873305.1 uncultured Terriglobus sp. | reverse complement strand
TGGTACGGCGACATGTGGAATGGCCGCACGACTGCATCTGGCGAAGTCTACGACAGCTCGCAGCTGACCGCCGCCCATCGCTCGCTGCCATTGGGAACGCTGGTCCGCGTCACCAATCTTCGCTCCATGCACTCCGTCATCGTCCGTATCAACGACCGTGGTGCCCTTGCGCCTGGCCGCATCATCGATCTATCGTCCGCCGCCGCCCAGGAGCTTGGCATGCTGGAGCAGGGCTTGGCCCAGGTCAAGCTGGAAGTGCTGCACAATCGGTAGCCGGGGATGGAACCGCAGGCACAACCCGGAAAGGCTGCCGCCATGCAGCGCGTGCTGGGGCTTGACGTTGGAACCCGCCGCATTGGCGTCGCCCTCAGCGGCCTGCTCGGCATGCCCGCGCAGCCACTGCTGACCCTTGGCAACAGCAATCCCCGGCAAACCCTGAAAGACCTGGGCCGGCTGGTCCGCAAGCACGGCATCACAGCCCTCGTTGCAGGCAATCCGCTGCACATGTCTGGCGAGCCATCCCCGCAGACCGCCAGGGTAGCCGCCTTTGTCGCCACCCTGCGAGAGGCGTTCCCCCTGCCCGTCTACCTGCAGGACGAGCGGCTGTCCAGTGCCGCTGCCGAGGAGTTGATGGACCGCCTTGACCTGCCACGCGGGCCAGAGCGCAAGGCCCGGCTAGACCAGTACGCCGCCGTCATCATCCTGCAGGACTGGCTCGACGCACAGGAGCGGCAGGCTGCATTGGCCAGCCTCGCACCCCTGGAACCCGGGCCGCTATACTAACGGATGTCGCGGGTCGCCCTCCCAGCTCCCAAGCGCATCGTCATCCTCCCAGAACGGACTTCACCACATGCTGGACATCACAAAAAAGCTGGAAGAACAGATTCGTGCGCTGGAATATGAGCTGACGAATGAACTGCCTGCGGAAATCAAGCGCGCCGTGGCCCTGGGCGACTTGAGCGAAAACGCCGAATACCACAGCGCCAAGCAGCGCCAGGAATTCGTCAATGCTCATCTGGGTCAGCTAAAGCGGCGCATGGCTGAGCTGTCGCTGGTCAACCTGGCCAACATCCCCCATGACCGCGTGGGCTTTGGGTCCACGATCCTTGTCTTCGATCAGGGCAAGGGTGAGGAGTTGACCTACAAGCTGGTCACCAGCGAAGAAAGTGACGTGACCCAGGGCCTGATCAGCACCACCAGCCCGATTGGCCGCGCCCTGGTGGGCAAACAGGTGGGCGACGAGACCACTGTCGTCACGCCGAACGGCAAGCGCGCGTTGGAAATCCTGAAAGTGACGACCATTCACGACGAAGCGTAAGCCAGCTTCTGATTGCTGAAACACAAGGGGCTCGCACCTAGGCGAGCCCCTCTTACGTGCTGAAACAAGGTTACTGGACGTTGCCAGCTTCCATGTGGCTCTCGAGGAAGTAAAGCTCCTCTTCCGCGTCCACGATCAACTGGTTGAAGAAGTCCGCCGAGGGCTTATCGCCCAGGTCGTCAATCTTCTCTGACACCTCGCGCATCAGGCCGCAATACTTGCCGAGTGAATCCGCCAGGGCCGTCAGGTGCTCCGGTCCATTCAGTGCTTCCACGTTGTACGCGGGAATTTCGCTCGTAGCCGCTGCCTGCCGTACCGTGCCGTTGGCCACGCCGCCCAACTGCGTAATGCGCTCCGCAATCGGATCCACCTGCTTGAACACGGTCTTCGCTACCGTGTCGAACACCAGGTGCAACTGGTAGAAGTTCAGCCCCTTGACGTTCCAATGCGCAAACTTCGCCTGGGAATACACATCGAACGATGCCGCCAGCGTCTTGCTCATCTCGTCGACGACCTGCTTTTTTACATCGTCCGACAGCGCAACCCGATTCTTATACATGCGCTTGGAAAGCTTCGCGCCGTCCTTTACTTGAATGTCCTTTGCCATGATCCTCTGTGCCTTTCATAACGTCAGATGCAAAGTATGAGGAGAGGGAGTTCGCCCTTTGAAGAAGGGGCTGGTGTGCGATGCAAAATGACGGTGCCTGCTCCTCCGTGTGACGAAAGGGCAGGCGCTGGATTTAATTAATGGTCAGCGTTAATGCACCGGAGGCCGAGGCACCCGGATTGACCGCAGTGAGCGTTGCGGAACCCGCAACCGACAGATCGCTGGCCGGAATCGCCACCGACAGGTGTGTGCTGTCCAGGATGGTAGTGGTGCGATAGGCGCCGTTCAGCAACACCGCCACGCCCGGCACGAAGTTGGAGCCGGTCAGCGTCAGCACCGTATTGCCGGTGCCGTGCGTCACCGAAGAACTGGACAGGCTCGACAGCGCCGCGGCTGTATTGCTACCCAGCAATTGCGGCACCACTACCGGTCCGCGCAAGAGGTAGATGTGCCCGCCGGAGGTGAGCACCGCCAAGCCGTCCTGCCCCCAGCGCACCATGTCCACTTGCGCGTACGACGTGCTGCCCTCGGTAGTGTTCATGTTCAGGGGCAGTGTGGCTGCGAGTTGATAGTTGGACAGGTTGTACGCCGCGATGCCGTCGTACGTGCTGCTGGTGGGTGAGGAGATAGCTGCGGGGTAAAACGCACGCTGCAGCGACGCATCCGGCACGAAACCGAAGAGTGAGTTGAAGCTGCTGTTATAGGTGGTGTTGAGCGGCAGCGTGGCCACTTGCAACGCCGGATTGGGCAGCGGATTGGCAATGCCGCCATTGATGGCATAGGCCAGGCCGCCACTCAGCTTGAAGCAGCCGAACCGGTTCAGCGTGGAATTGGCATAACGGCTGCCGTTGGATGTAGTTGCAAAGCCTGCACTACCAAGGGTGTAGTGGTACAGGCTTGCACCCGAGGTGTCCGTATCGAAGGCAAACACATTGGTCGCGTCAAGAAATTGTGTGCATGAACCCGTGTACGGCCCGGACGCCATGCCGCGCATCGTGACCGTTTGAGCGGTTGGATTGAAGTCGTAAATGCCATTGCCGGTGAACGCCGCCAAGTCCAGCACCACCGTGTCCTCCGTACCCGGCTGCACGGTGACACCACGCAGGGCAACGGTGTCATAGGTATTTGGCGCAGGGATCTTCACGGTGAAGTCCGCCTGCCGTGTAAGCATGTTGAACCGCGCCACGCTCTGCGCGCCGCTCAGCGTGGTGTACAGGATTTGCCCGTCCGAGCTGAGCCCAAGGTTTGTCGGCTGGCTGCCGATGGACACCGGCGTCGAGAAGGTACCCGTCTCCGGCGTAATGGCCGCGATGGAGTTGCCCGTGAGTGTCGACGACCCGGAGCCCACGCTGGCCATGATCTGCCGCGAGTATGGATCGTACAGGATGTGATTGATACCAGCGGTTAGTACCTTGTACACCGTCAGGGGCAGCGAGTTGGAGTTGCCGCCGCCCGGCGCGGGCGTGCTGACCGAGACCGCACCCCAGCCAAGCGAAGCCAGGTTGGCCGCCGGCACAATCGCCGTAAGCTTTGTGCCGCTCACGTAGCTGGTGTTCAGCGACGCCGTGCCCAGCTTTACGGTGGAAGCACTGTTGAAGCCGCTGCCGTTCACCGTCAACACCGTGTCCGCGGCGCCACTCTGAATGGCGGCAGGGCTCAGCGACGCGATGGCGGGCGGCAGACTAAAGTCATTGCCGGTCACCGTCACGGTGCCGGTCGCGGTGTTGTTGCTGCTTGTGCCGTCCGGCGTGGAGCCGGAGACCGCTGCTGTAACCGCGGAACTGCCTGCCGTTGTTTGCAGCACCGTCAGCACCACGGAGGCGCTGCCTCCATTGGCCAGGCTGCCCAGGGAACAGGAAAGTGCCGCGCTGCACACCCCGGAGGACGGCACCGCCGATACCCCGGAACCGATGGCGGGCGGCGTAAGTGTCAACACGGTATCCGTCGCGGTGGCCGGACCGTTGTTTGTCACCTTGGCGGTAAACGTGGTGCTGGCGCCGGTCAGGGTTGAGCCGCCGGTAGTCACCGCCACACCCAGGTCTGCACTGCTGCCGCTCAGGTCCGCCACAGTGTTAGACCGCAGACTGTAGATGCCGTAGGGCACCTGGAAGGCGAGCCCGTTGGCTCCCCAACGCGTCAGCCGCTTGGGCGTGCCATTCAAGTAGGTGCTGTCGTAGGACACATTGACCGGGATGGTTGTGCCATTTGAGGTGTAGTCCGCCAGACTGAACACCTGAATCTGGTTGTACGACAAGCTGTACTGCGTCGAGTTGTTGAGCACAAAGATTTTGTTCAGCGTGCTATCGGCCAATGTGGTGCCAGAGGTAATGGTGGTACCGGTGAGGTACAGCGTACCCAGCAGCGAGCCGGATTCCGCGTCGTACACCTTGCCAGTGTCTGTGTACAGCTTGCCACCCAACAACTGCACTTCGTCGTAGGTACTGCTGGCTGGCGAGATGCTGGTATTGTTCGCCTTGCTGGTCAGCCCAGTGGAACTGTACGTATATGTGCTGTAGCCGCTACCCGCCGCATATACTTCGCTGCGGGTGCCATCCACCTGCAACGCATACGGGTAGGAATACGACGAGGACGTGGGTGTTGTGCCGCGAAGCACGCCATTGTCATACAACATGGGAGCACCGGACGTGGAGGTGGAAACAAACACCGAAGTAGACGACCCCGGAAGTGCTGCCAACGCAAGCGTCGTAGACGGGTTGTTGTAAATACCGTTGTTGGTGGTAGGCAGCGAGAACTGCAGCCCCGCCGTCTTGCTTGACAGGTCAACGCGGCGCACGGCCGAGGAGCCGTCCAACCCCACCCACAGTGTCTTGCCATCGCTACTCACGGCCAGCTTGTTGGGTTCGCTGCCCACAAAAATGGGCGCACCCATGGCACCGGTCGCCGGATCCACGCTGACCACGGAGTTGCCCAGCGGCGTACCCACGGAGCCCGGGATGGACGCGTACAACAGCCCGTCCACCGGGTTATAGACCATGCTGTTGCTGACCAGCGGGATGTATGCCGTGTATGTGAGGCCATTGCTGGTGCCGCCACCGGGTGCGGGCGTGGTGACGGTAAAGGTGCTGTTGCCGGGCAGCAGCAACGACGAGGCAGGCACCGTGACACTGATGCTGGTGCTGCCGCTGACCGTGGCACCGCTTAGCACCACGCCATTCAAACTAACCGTGCTACCCGAGTTGAAGCCGGTACCCGCGAACGTCAACTTGGTGGCCGTGTTGATGGGGCCGGAACCTGGCGATATCGCCGTTAGCGTGGGCACGGGCGGATTATTGATGGCGACCCTAATCGCATTCGACAGCGAAGGCGTCGCCGTGGGGCAGTTCGCTGTGACGCTGGCGGAACCCGTGGTGGCAATCAGGTTGGCAGGCACGGCACCAGACAGGTATGTTGGATTCAAGTTGGAAGTGTAGGACGTTGTGCTCAGCGCGCTGCCGTTCCACTGCACAATGCAACCAGCGACCAGGTTTGTGCCCACTACGGTAATGCTGCTCGCCGCGCTGCCCGCAACGAACGCCGTTGGCGTCACCGACGTGATGACCGGCGTTGGCGTAACAGCAGCCACCGTAAGCGCCAGCGCAGGCGTGGAGGTGCCGCCGCCCGGTGCCGGGTTCTGCACATAGATCGGCAGTCGCACCGAGGCAGCCATGTCTGCGGCAGTCAGGGCAAACGTCAGCTGCGTGCTGCTGACCACGGTGCTGGCGCGTGCGGAAGTACCCACCAGCGCGGCTGCGCCCGGCACAAAGCCAGTGCCGGTTACCGTGATGGTCGTGGGTGTGGTGGTGCCTGTCGTCACGGTGGAAGGCGAAAGCGAAGCCGCCATGGGTACCGGGTTGTTCACCGGCAGCGATGCCGCCGCGGACGTACCGCCGCCCGGCAGCCCGTTGACGGCGGTTAGCTGCAGGGTGCCAGAGGCCGCAAGATCGGCCGTTGTCAGCAGGACATTGACCTGCGTCCCACTCACAAAGGCGGTGCTGCGCGCCGCGCCATTCACCTGGATGGTGGTGGTGGGCACAAAGCCCGTCCCCGTGACCGCCAGGATGGTACCGGCGGTGCTCGCAAGCAGCGTCACCGGCGTAAACTGCGTCAGCGTGGGTGACGGATTGTCCACCTCCAGGTTCACCACCGCGCCGCCCACGCTGGTGGCGGAAGCGTTCAGCACGATCACGGGCAACAGCGCGCCCGACGCAAGCTGCGCCGGGGGTACAGCCGCGGTCAACTGTGTGGCGCTCACAAGTGTGGTGGGAACGACTGCACTACCCACCTGCACGGTAGAGGTCGAGCCGAAGTTGGTTCCCGTAATCGTCAGCGTGGTGGCAGTCGCGCCCGCAACGACCGTGGCCGGCGACACGGCCGTTACGGTGGGCGACGCAGCCACTGTCGTACCGGTTCCGGTCGTCGTGCCGGTGCCGCTGGAAGACCCGGACGACGAGCTGCCAGAAGCACCAGAGCCGTTGGAACAACCACTCAAACCGGTGGTCAAGATGACACAAGACACAACAAGGCGTACCGCAATGGGGGCAGAGGACAACCAAGATCTCATAAGGTGTCCAGCTTAATGCATGGCGCAATATTGCGCAGCACGTTCTGTAATCGAATTTGGCAACTTCTGGCTTATCTGCACCGTTGGTTTGTTCCGAATACGGCGAAAGCTGACACACAGGTACACTGAATAGGGGCCGCGCTAGCCGCATAGCCTTCGGCACGCACGACGTATGAGCACGCGATTTACCTGGACAAGCGCCTTTGGCAAGGGCAGTGGATGGCTGCTGCACCGCATTGTGCGGGGGCTGGCGCTGTCGCGCATTTCGCCCAATACGCTGACCTTTGTCGGGCTAGTTATCAATATTGCGGCAGCGTTTTTCTTTGGGTACGCGCGCGGGTCCAACGCGCACCGCATGTTTCTGTATGCCGGCCTCATCCTGATTGGGGCGGGGCTGTTTGACATGGTGGACGGACGCGTGGCGCGGGCCACGGACCGGGTGTCGGTGTTTGGCGCGTTTTTCGACTCGGTGATCGACCGCTACAGCGATGTGGCCATCTTCTTTGGCCTCCTGGTCTACTACGCTCGCGGCAATCGATTCGTGTACGTGGTGCTGGTCGCTTTTGTGATGACCGCCTCGCTGATGGTGAGCTACACCCGGGCGCGTGCCGAGGCGCTGATCGGCAGTTGCAAGGTCGGCTTCATGGAGCGGCCCGAGCGCATCGTGCTGGTCATCCTGGGGGCGCTGTTTGACACGTGGGGCGTCATGGCTCCGGCGCTGTGGGTGCTGGCCTTTTTGAGCACGGTCACGGTCATTCACCGGATCCGGTATACCTACGTGCAAACAGAGCGGCAAAAGCTGCGCACAGCCGTGTAATCACGCATTACTGACGTACAAAACTGCACGTTGTGCGCCTGATTTGTCGCGTTCTGCACGCTCAAGGCGTTGTATTTGCGTGCTAATTGCACCGTGTTTCGCTAGCTTCGCGCCCTACACAGTTGCTGGCGCAAGGTACGCTCCCGAATCGGTGTTTTATTGCTCCTTGCGGATGAGTTTTACGGGCAGATCCAGCTCGCCCCGGTCCAGGGTGCCTTCTAGCATGGCGGCCGCCGAAAACCCGCCTGTCTTCTCTCCCGCAGCGGTTTCGAAGTGCAGGTGCAGGATGTTGCCGTCCTCGTCCTGCAGCACCAGCGTGGTGCCAAAGCGGCGGCTGTCCACAATGCGGATCTGGCTCCGCTGGCCGCGATAGCCATAGTGGCCGTTGCGCAGGGTGTCGTCCGCTACCTCGAACTGAAACGTCACGCTTTGCTCGCCGATGGTGCCTGCATACCGCAGCGTGGCGGGCGCTTGCGCGGCCGCAGCCAGGCCTGCGAACAAGCTGGTACTAATCGCAACGGATGAGAAAACACTGCGCCTCATGTTGCGCTGAGCCTACCAGAACAGGGTTGCTCTGGGCTCTTTTCAGGCCCTTAGCCAGCGTCACTGTGACTGGTAACGTACGCAGCAGGCGCAGTTCCGTCCCATGGTAACCAGTTCCTGGTTACGCGTCGTTGTGTCACTTCCAAAACAGAACGTGGCTAAGATTTTGTTCGCCGAAAACGGCGTTTTGCCCGGAAAGTCAGCGAATATCAATGCAAGGACTTACCGCTCTTCAGGATTTGTCTACGATGGAACTGCTCGAAACCCTTTCTTCTCCCTTGTCTGTACAACACACCTATGAGGACGATGCGCGCGACGAGCTCTGCCTGCAGTTGGCTGAGAGCGTCAGCGACCTGGGTGCCTGTGACTTCTCGCGAGAGACTGTCGCAGGCGACGCCAAGTGGCTGGTCTCCGTCAAGCGGCTCTGAGCGCGGCGCCTCATTCCACACGGCGGCAGAGGCCGACTCCCCAGTCCAGCGATAGACTGGAAGCCTGGAGGCGTTGGCCCGATGCCGCAATCCCTCGCTGAACTTCAGCAGCGTTTCGCCGTGCGCGATCACGTCTCGTTTCATGAGGACGGGCCGGGCATGGTGCAGATGCGGGTGGTGGCCGATACGTCAGAAGCGACCGTGTACCTGCAGGGCGCCCATCTGACACGCTGGACGCCGCATGGCGGTAACCCCGTTCTATACCTTTCGCCAAAGTCAGCCCTGGCCCCGGGCAAGCCCATTCGTGGCGGCGTGCCGGTGCTGTTTCCATGGTTTGGGCCGCGTTGGAATGCGGACGAGTTCGACGCGGTACACGGTACCACCAGCCCCATGCACGGCTTTGCCCGCACCGAGGTTTGGACTCTAGACCGCGTCCACCTGAATCCCGACGGGGACATCCATGTGACGTTGTCGCTTGATCCGAGCGAACAGGCGCGCAGCCTGGGGTACGGCCACTTCCACGCCACAGTGGAGTTCCGCTTCGGGCGGGACCTGCAGCAGGCGCTGACCGTGACCAACCGCGGCACTGAGCCTATGGTGTTTGAGGAGGGGCTGCACAGCTACTACGCCGTTGCAGACGTGCCCGCGGCACGGCTGCTCGGCCTGCGCGGCAGCACCTACCTGGACAAGCGCGACAACATGGTGCGCAAGGTGCAACGCGAGACCGAGTTTGCCTGGACGCGCGACGTGGACCAGGTGCACGTGCATACGGCGGAGCCGCTTGTGCTGCACGATCCGGCGGGCAAGCGTCGCATCCACATCACCAAGGAAGGCTCACAGACCACGGTCGTCTGGAATCCGTGGAGCGTGCTGACGCCCACCTTTGCGGACCTCCAGGAGGACAGTTGGCAGCACTTCGTCTGCGTGGAAACGGTGAACGCCATGGACGACCGCATCACCCTGGCCCCGGGCGCAACGCATGGCATGGCCGTGACGGTGCGCGTGGAGGCAGACCATGCCTGAGTCCCCCCAGCAGCACGCCGCCAAGCTGGCCGCCGCACAGGCCGCCCTACACTTTGTGCAACCGGGTATGGTCGTGGGCCTTGGCTCTGGCACCACGGCGACGCTGTTCATCCAGTTGCTGGGCGAACGGGTGCAGCAGGGGCTGCAGGTCCAGGGCATCGCCTCATCCGACAGCAGCGAGCAACTGTCGCGGTCGCTGAGCATCTCGATCACAAATTTCGAGAAGCACCGCACCATCGACGTGGCCGTGGATGGTGCCGACGAAGTTGCACCGGGCTTGGCGTTGATTAAAGGCGGCGGCGGCAAACTGCTGCGCGAGAAGATCGTGGCAAGTGCGTCGAAGCGCTTCATCATTGTGGCCGACGACACCAAGCTGGTACGGCAGCTGGGCCGGTTTCCTCTACCGGTGGAGGTCATTCGCATGGCAGAGCCACTGGTGACGGAACGTCTGCGCGTGCTGGGCTTTACGCCTGTGATCCGGCAGGCCAAGGACGGTAGCGGCCCCTACATCACGGATGAGGGCAACCTGCTGCTCGACTGCCACTCCGACGGCATCGCCGACCCGGCGAAGACCGCCGCAGACATCCGCGCCATCGTGGGCGTGGTGGAGCATGGGCTGTTCCTCGGCATGGCGGAGCGTGTGCTGCTGGCGGGTGCGGACGGCGTGCGCGAGATTACGGCGGACGAGCGCTGGTGAACCCGCTGCAACCGGCACGACCGCTGATTCTTGCGTCTGCCTCGCCACGCAGACGCGAACTGCTTGCACAGCTCGGCTTGCAGTTCACCGTGGTCGTCGCAGACATTGACGAGACGCCGCTGCCCAGCGAGGTGCACACCGTGTATACGTTGCGCCTGGCCGAGGAGAAGGCGCGTGCCATCCTCGCGCTGCACCCGGACGCGGTTGTGATTGGTGCGGACACCACCGTCGCCGTTGATTCGGAGCTACTGGGCAAGCCGCAGAACGCAGCCGACGCGGCACGCATGCTGCGCCGGCTGAGCGGCCGCGCCCACCAGGTGACCACTGCGGTGGCAGTGCTCTCGTGCGACCTGACGCTGACTGCCACCGAGACCACCGACGTATACTTCAGCACCATGCGCGAATACGAAATCGCCGCCTACGTGGCTACCGGCGAGCCCACGGACAAGGCCGGCGCCTATGCCATCCAGGGCCGCGCCGCGCAGTGGATTCCGCGCATTGAGGGTGACTACAGCAACGTGGTGGGCCTGCCGCTAGCACGGCTGGCCATGCTACTGCAGCAGCCTGCATGAAGCGATTTGACCACTTACCAGTCCACAAGAAATCGACCGGTGTAGCGTTACACGCTACAGTCGTGGAGCAATGCAGATCCGAAACATTCTGCACAAAGGTTTGCGCCACTTGTACGAGGACGATAGTGCTCAAGCCATTCCAGCAACAGCCGCGGGCAAGCTGCGCAACATGCTGGCAGTACTGGATGACTTAGAAGATGTACGAGAACTGCAAAGCTTTCGAATGTGGAAGGCGCACTAGCTACTAGGTGACCGCAGGGGAACCTGGAACCTCTTTGTCACCCGTAATTGGCGGCTTACCTTCTACCTTGACGAGGAAGCGCAAGCCATCTGCAATGTTGATTTAGAGGACTACCACTAGGAGCGATGAAGCGATGCCTATGAAAAGTCCGCCGCATACCGGTACTTTTGTCAAAGCCGAAATCATAGACCCGACGGGCCTGACGGTGACGGCGGCGGCGAAGGTGCTTGGCGTGTCTCGGCCAGCTTTATCGAATCTGCTGAATGCCAAATCCGACCTTTCCGGTGACATGGCACTTCGCCTGGAAAAGGCATTTGGCGTTAGCATGGAGCTGCTGATGCGCATGCAGGCCTCGTACAACATAGCGGCGGCGCGTAAACGCGAAAAGTCCATCAAGGTGCGACCGTTCCAGGTGCAAACCGCAGCCTGAGCTAGTGCAATAGCGACGCGATCATGCCCGCGAGCAGCGCCGTGCGAGGCAAGAGGTGGTCCAGCAGGATGGACTCATGCGCGGCGTGTGCGCCCTCACCTACGGCTCCCATGCCGTCCAGCGTCGGGATGCCAAGACCGGCGGTGAAATTGCCGTCGGAACCGCCGCCGGTGCTGGCCTCGGGCAAGTCGAAGCCGAGCTCGGCTGCCATGGTTCGTGCCTGCTCGTACAGGCGCACTGTGCCAGGGCCGCGCTCCATGGGTGGACGATTGATGCCGCCGGTCACGCGCAATCGGCAGAATGGATTGCTGACGCACAGTTCATGGAACAGTGTGTCGACGCGTCCTTCGTCGATCAGGCGTGCGATGCGCACATCCACTTCGGCCCAGGCCTCTGCCGCGATCACGTTGCTGCGGGTGCCTCCGCCGATGACGCCGGGGTTCACCGTCAGGCCGCTTGAGAGATCGGTGAAGCGCGCCACCTGCTGCAGGAGCGTGGCGAGTTCCAGCACGGCGGAGTGGCCGCGCTCGAAGTCCACCCCCGCGTGCGAGGCCACGCCGGTTACGTCAAGCCGGTACTGGCCGACACCCTTGCGCGCCGTTTTGTACGCGGCGTTGTCCCGGGATCCGGGCAGCCCCTGCGCGGGTTCCAGTACGAAAACGGCCTCTGCACCGCGTGCGAGGCGCTCCGTGTGCGCGCGGGAGATGGCGCTGCCGGTCTCCTCATCCGGGTTCAGCAGCAGCACAACCGGGCGCGTCAGGCTGCCGGTCTTCTGCACGGTTTCGATGGCAGCCAGCGCCATCACCACTCCCGCCTTCATGTCGAGGACGCCTGGACCCCACAATCGCTGCTGGCCCGTGCTGTCCGGTGCCTCGCGCCACGGCATGGTAGCGAGTATGCCCTGCGGCCACACCGTGTCCAGGTGGCCCAGCAGCATCAGCGGCTTTCCGTCGCTCTCGGCGGGGCCAAACCACAGCTCCAGCACGTCTCCATGCGCCTCTTGCGGGTGCCGCACGGCCCTGGCGCCGAGTTCTACTGCCCAGCCCTGCACCATGTCCATGGCACGGTTTACTGCAGCGGCGTCCTCGGTCGGCGACTCGCACAGCACCAACGCACGCAGGCGCAGGTGCCAGGCTTCCGCCTGGCCGGTGAGGAGTTGCCGCAGTTCAGGCAGCTGGGTGGTCATGCGCCGATTCTATTCAAGGCCTGCCTCAAACCCGGCACCGCGTCTCCCCATTAACTTTCTGGTGACATCGCTGTAAACCGATTTGTGTGGCGGAATTGCCACAGTCGGCTATGTTGCAGAGGGGTTACTCTGCTCGATGTCAGACGTTGACGCACCCCACGCGGACGCCTGGCACGGAGCGGGCGGTTGCCGTTGAGTGGAGCACACACAGAATGCACGCTGGCCGAGCCGGTCAGCTTTGCAGGCGTTGGATTGCATTCCGGCGCACCGGTCAGCATGCGGTTGATGCCCGCACCCGCGGGTTCAGGCATCGTCTTTCGCCGCACAGACCTGGACAACTTTGAGATTCCTGCGAACGGCCGCAACGTGGCGCGGGTGTCGTACGCCACGTCACTCATGCGGCAGGGGGTGCTCATTTCCACCACGGAACACCTCTTGAGCGCATTGATCGGCTATGGCGTCGACAACGTCATTGTCGAGATCGACAACCTGGAGGTGCCGATCTTGGACGGTTCGGCGCTGCCGTACGTGGAAGCGTTTGAGCAGGTGGGCACACGTCGCCAGCGCCGCCGCCGGGAGTACCTGCGCATCCTGAAGGCGGTCGAGGTCACGGAGAGCTCGAAGGACGGCGTCAAGTTCATCGGCGTCTATCCCGGCACGGGGTACAGCATCGACTACCGTATCGACTTTCCTGCCCCCATCGGCTCGTCGCGCTTTCTGGGCGACCTGCAAACCGGTGCATACGCTGGGCTGATCGCGCCCGCGCGTACCTTCGGCTTTCGCGAGGACGAGCCCATGCTGCGCAACATGGGCCTGATCCGCGGTGCCACGGAAGCGTGCGCCATTCTTATTGGCGGGGGCGCCGTGCAGAATGGGCCGCTGCGCTTTTCCGACGAGTTTGTGCGGCACAAGGTGCTGGACCTGATTGGCGACCTGGCACTGGCGGGCCGCCGCCTGCAGGGCCGCGTGGTGGCAGAGCGGGCGGGCCACGCCATGCACACCGCGCTGGTTAGCAAGCTGCTCAAAGACCGCTCGGCGTGGGAGTTGGCTCCGGTCTCAGACGAGGAAGCCTCTACGGCGCCCGGCAGGGGCGCTCAGGGCCTGGCCGCAACGCTGCTCACACCTGTACCTGCGCACCCGTAGCCTTGCCCCTAGCTGCCATTGCGCTCGGTGCGAACCTCGGCGCGCGCGAACAGACGCTGCGACTGGCGGTCGATGCCCTGCGCACGCTTGGCGAGGTCGTTGCGGTCTCCACCTTCTTTGATACAGAGCCGGTCGGCTACACGCACCAGCCGCGTTTCCTCAACGGCGCGGCCGTGCTCAGGACGGCGTTGGCACCCTCCGCACTGCTGCGTGAACTGCTCTCCATCGAGCGGCACCACGGACGGGACCGCACAGGTGCTGTGCCCAAGGGTCCCCGCACGCTGGACCTGGATCTCTTGCTGTATGACGACCTTATTGTCGAGACAGAAGCACTGGTGCTGCCGCACCCGGAGATGCATCGACGCACCTTTGTGCTGCAGCCATTGGCAGCGATTGCACCGGACTGGATGCACCCCGTGCTGCATCAGAGTATCGCCGGTTTGCTCCAGGCCATCGTAGCAACGGCCTGAACCGGATAGAACGGGTCGATATACTGACACAAGTGCACCCTGCATGTGGCGGAGGATGGCGTGTCCAAGAGAAAAAACAAGACAGAGCCCCAGTCACAAGAATCCGTCGCGGAAACCTCCGCAATGCTGGCCATCAGTCGCGCGCTGGCCGACCCCAGGCGCACGGAGGTGCTGCGCATGATAGCCAACTGCAGTGCCACCAGCTGCATGGAAGTGCGCCAAAGCCTGCAAATGCGCCCTGCGACGCTGTCACACCATGTCAAACAGCTGGAAAATGCGGGGCTTATCGAAACCGTTCGCGATGGCAAATTGGTCCGCGCAAACCTGCGGCGAAAGGTATGGAAAGCGTACCTGACATACCTTAAAGAGCTTGCTGCGTAACACAGTTCGATACCTAGCGAAACGTTTTTGCATCTTTTGTCACGGCGCGCTCATCATTTCGATGGTTGTTGAAGTCTGACGAAAAGAGGATGACTTATGGGCAAGCTGGACGGAAAAGTAGCGTTGGTGACAGGCGCGTCAAAGGGGATTGGAGCGGCCATCGCCGAGGATCTTGCACGCGAGGGCGCCTCGGTCGTGGTGAACTACGCCTCGTCAAAGACCGGCGCGGATGCCGTGGTCAAGCGCATTAACGATGCAGGCGGTAAGGCGATCGCCGTGGGTGCCAACGTCTCCAAGCCGGAAGAGATTGCCACGCTGGTTGATGAGACGGTGAAGGCGTACGGCAAGATCGACGTGCTGGTGAACAACGCGGGCGTGTACGAGTTTGCGCCGCTGGAAGCGATTACGCCGGAGCTTTACCATCGCATCTTCGACCTGAACGTAATGGGGTTGCTGCTGACCACGCAGGCGGCTGTAAAGCACTTTCCTGCCGAGGGCGGTTCTGTAATCAACATCAGCTCCGTGGTGGGCCGCGCACCCATGCCGAACGGTGTTGTCTACGGTGCGACCAAGAGCGCAGTCGACGGCATTTCGCTGGGCCTCGCGCGCGAACTGGGCGCAAAGAAGATTCGCGTCAACAGCGTGAGCCCTGGCCTGGTGGCAACCGAGGGCACCTCCAACTTTCTGGACGAGTACAGCAAGATGGTGGTTCCTATGACGCCGCTGGGCCGTGTCGGCCAGCCGGACGATATCAGCAAGGTTGTGACGTTCTTTGCCTCTGACGACTCGTTCTGGATAACGGGCGAAACCGTGGCCGTGGGTGGCGGAGCACGCACCTAAGCTCTGCAGCCCCGTCGCAAACACAAAGGAGGAAGCCCGACGGCTTCCTCCTTTCGCGTGGAGAGCATTCGTAGCGCCTATGCCGTAGCCAGCGATTTCGCCTTCTCATCAAGTGGCTTTTTCCAGTCTTCCGCGGAAATTTTGCCGTACTGGATGCCAGCCGTATTGCCCGCTTTGAGCACCTCGACCTCGGTGATGCCTACGAAGCCCAGAATGTGTTTCACATACGGCGTCAGCAGGTCATAGCTTTCAATGGGCGATCCCGCGCCATAGTCGCCGGCCGCGGTCACAATGAGTACAGCCTTTGGTCCGGAAATCAGGCCCTTGTAGCCGTCCGCGCCCATGCTGAAGGTGACGCCGGCACGCACCAGGTGATCGATCCACGCCTTGAGCACGGCTGGCACCTGGAAGTTGTACATGGGCGTGGTAATCAGCACGGTGTCGGCGGCCTTCACCTCGGCAATGATGTCGTCCGACAGTTTCAGCGCAGACTTGTTTTCTGCGGTCTGGTCTTCGGGCTTTGAGTACGCTCCGGCAATCCACTGCAGGTCAACATAGGTGGGCTGCTGCTTGGCCAAGTCACGCGTGGTCACCGTGCCGCCCGCGTGTGCAGCCTGCCAGCTCTCTGCAAAGGTTTGGCCAAGCTGGCGCGAGTAGGACGCATCGCCGCGCGGGCTTACATCGATTTTCAGAAGTGATGCCATGGAATGTTGCTCCGGGTGTGGAAGTGTCGTGCAGACCTTCCGATGATGGTTCCACGTCGAAGGATTCTATTTCCTGGTGCCAGAGCCTTCTTTCGTCGTGCTGTCAGCAGACGGCGGTTGACTGGTTGGGAGAGTGCCGCGCCCAGGAGCGGGAGTCGCGCTCCGTCTGCCCGTCCCAGCCTTGTAGATAGAAGACCTCGCGGGGATGGGCGACGCCACTGCCCCGGCGAAAGGCTGGTGCCGCCGTACGGCGTTCCTGCTCGCTGCCACGCTGTTCCGGGATGGTGCCGCGGCGGTCGCACTCCGGGTCGCGCCGGTTGACTACTGCCTGCGCGTGCCGCCGTTCCATGGGGACGGCCCGGGCATCCGGGTGTCCTTTTCTGCGGTCGGCACTGCGCCGCCGGTCTGACCGCCCTTGCAGCTTGTTGTGCTGTGCTGCCAGTGCCGCCGTGGCACTGCGTCGCAGTGCAGCGCGGTCTGCCTCCGCCACATCGGTCAAAAAGAGAAAGCCGCGTCCGCAAATGGGGCACTGCACGTCGTAGGTGGTTTCTGAGGGCAAACAGGCGATGACCAAGGCACGCTCCGAGACTGTGAAACAGCAGCCCTCGGCAGAGGCGATGGATCTGGGCTACTACCTGTAACATCGGACAGCCGGAGCAAGGTATGACTGTCCCATAGCTAAGCGTCAGGGTGCTGCATGGCCGGAGCGTAATTTGACCCAGCAGCGTGCCTGGCACGCACCGCCGTGGCGCATCGACCTGTGCCCCGGGATCAGCCCTTCAAATTCGGCCCAACCGCCATCACAAAATAACGCGCGGGAGTGGTACCCACATTGCGAATGCCGTGCAGTTGCATGCTGGCGGCATAGCAGATGTCGCCCGGCCCAGCCGCGGCTCGCTTGCCCTCCAGAAGCCACTCGCACTGGCCTTCCCGAATCAGGAGCCACTCCGAGTGCTCGTGCCGGTGCGGTGGGTGCGGCTCCATGCCCGGCTGAAGCACGGTGTTGTGCATCTCCACACCCTCGCCCGTGGGCAGCGCGCCCTGCGCAAGACTCTGGATGGCGGTCGGTTTACCGGGCTGAACTGGTGTTTCCTGCCAGCGAAAGACCTCGTTGTGCGAGAAGAGGTCCGTTCCCCTGGCGATCCTTGCCGGGTCTGGCTTCGATTCGGCGGCGGTCGCCTGGGCTTGGGTAGCAGCGTCACGGAGCAGCAGGAGCGCAGGCAGGGAGCAAACGACATGGCGACGGGTTGGCATGGCGTCAGCAGCATACAAGGCCAGAGACGTGTCTGCCCAGGATGGCCGCGCTTCCTGAGACCCGAATCGCATCAGCTACGTGGCAGCCGCTCAGCGGCGGTATCCTGTTGCATGTGAACGAGTCCTCACCGAACATCAACATTACCCTGCCCGACGGCAGCGTGCGCCAAGTGCCCGCGGGCACCACACCCTTTGCCATTGCGCATGGCATTTCGCCCAAGCTGGCGGAGGCCGTTGTCGTTGCAAAAATCCGCACCACCGGCAGCGAGCCAACGACCGATGGCGCGGAAGAACAGACGGACGCAGGCCACCGCGGTGCAGCAACCGAGGAGAGCATGTACGCCGCAGCCGCAAGTGCAGAGCGTCTGGTGGACCTTGCAGAACCGCTGCATGAGGACGTGCACCTGTGGCTCTTAAAAGAGCAGGACGCGGAGTCGCTGCGCGTCGTTCGACACAGCGCCGCACACGTGATGGCGACCGCGATTACCGAGCTGTATCCCGAGGTCAAGCTGGGTCACGGCCCCGCGACGGACAGCGGATTCTTTTACGACATTCTGCGCGAAAAGCCCTTTACGCCGGAAGATCTGGCGGCCATCGAACTGAAGATGGCCGAGGTGGTCGCGCGCAATGAGCCCTTCCGCCACGAGTACATTTTGCACGAGGAAGCACTGCGCGGGTACGAGCAGCAGGGCGACTTTATGAAGGTGCACTTCATCACGAAGTTCACCGTGCCGGGCGAGAACGTCAGCTTCTACCGGAATGGTGAGTTCCTCGACTTTTGCCGTGGGCCGCATGTGCCCACCACGGGCCGCGTGCGCGCCTTCAAGGTGATGAGCATTGCGGGTGCGTACTGGCTGGGCGACGAAAAGAATCCGCAGCTACAGCGCATCTACGGCACGGCGTTCTTCCAGAAGAAGGAACTCGATGCACACTTCAAGCACCTGGAAGAGGTCAAGGCGCGCGACCACCGCGTGCTGGGCAAGCAGCTCGACCTGTTCTCCATCCAGGAGCTTGCGGGTTCCGGCCTCATCTTCTGGCATCCGCGCGGCGCCATCATCCGCAAAACGATGGAAGACTGGATGCGCAACGAGTGCCTGCGCCGCGGCTTTGAACTGGTCAGCACGCCGCATGTGATGAAGCGCGAGCTATGGCAGGTGAGCGGGCACGAGGGCTTCTACGGCGACAACATGTACGCGCCCATGGAACTGGATGACGCCGAGTACCGGCTGAAGCCGATGAACTGCCCCGGCCACATCCTGATCTACAAGAACAGCCCCAAGAGCTACCGCGACCTGCCCGTGCGCTATGCCGAGCTGGGCAACGTGTACCGCTACGAACGCAGCGGCACCATGCACGGCCTGCTGCGTGTGCGTGGCTTTACGCAGGACGATGCCCACATCTTCTGCACGCGCGACCAGATTGAGGACGAGGTCGTTGCCTGCGTGGAGTTTGCCGAATCTGTCCTGCACACCTTCGGCTTTCAGGAGTTCAAGGTGGAGCTATCGACCTGGGACCCGAACGACGCGGCGCACTACGTGGGCGCGCCGGAAGACTGGGCGCTGGCCGTCAACGGCCTCAAGTCCGCGCTGGAGCGCAAGGGCATCGCGTACAAGGAAATCCCGGGCGAAGCCGCGTTCTATGGCCCCAAAATCGACGTCAAGCTGGTCGATGTGCTGGGCCGCCTGTGGCAGCTTTCCACGGTGCAGTTCGACTTCAACCTGCCCAAGCGCTTCGAGCTGGAGTACACCGGCGAAGACGGCGAAAAGCACCAGCCGGTGATGGTGCACCGCGCACTGTTCGGCTCTGTCGAACGCTTCTTCGGCGTGCTCATCGAGCACTACGCGGGTGCATTTCCGCTATGGCTGGCACCGGTGCAAATCGGCCTTGTGCCCATCAGCGAAAAGCACCTCGCCTACGCCAACAAGGTCAAGGCGGACCTGGAAGCCGCGGGTCTGCGCGTGGAACTGGACAGCCGCAACGAGAAGATGAACGCGAAGATTCGCGAGTTCGGCCTGCAAAAGGTGCCGTTCATCCTAGTGATGGGCGACAAGGAAGCCGAGGCGGGCGCGGTCAGCGTGCGCACCCGCGGCAAGGGCGACGAAGGTTCCGTCAACCTGCAGGACTTCGTCTCACGCACAGGCACGTTAGTGCAGACGAGGAGTAGCGGTCTGTAAATAAATGCCGGAGCTTTTATCCGATTAGAGTAGCGTTTAAACGGCACGACGACGTTCCTTAAGCGTGCAATGCATCTGTGTTGGTTTTGGCCCTGCGCCATGGCTGCCTAACATCCTGAAGTGGAGGAGACCGGATGAGACTTGCCGCGTGGTTCGTGATGGCTGTCTGTGGACTTTCTGCACCGGTACTGCATGCTGCGGATAGCGGCGTGGTTGGCACCTGGCGCGGGCCAGAAAACTCCGTCATCAGCATTACCCCGTGTGGCGGCTCCTTGTGCGCGAAGGTGCTGAGTACCGGCAATGAGACTGCCGCGCGCCTGGACACCAACAATCCCAATGCCGCGCTGCGTATGCGTGCTCTTTGCGGGCTGCAGATTGGGGAAGGCTTTCACGGGTCCAATTTCGACAAGGCCGAAGGTGGCCATCTGTATGACCCACGGTCGGGCAAGACGTACAAGGGCAGCATGACCAGCAAAGGCGACGTTCTGCTGCTGCGTGGCTACCTGGGCGTCAGCCTGCTGGGCCGCACCGCGCGTTGGGAGCGCATCCGCGAACCGGTGGCGGTCTGCGGAAGTGTCGCGCCCGCCAAACCACAGGTGCCGCCATCCTTGCCAACCGAGCTTGCACCCTCCGCACCTGCCACCTCGAATGCCGCACCCACTGTCGTGCATCGGCAACGGAAGCATAGGAGGCCGAAACAGAGGCGCAAGGCTCAGGGCACCAAGGCCAGTGTTGGCGCGGGGTGAGGTGCGGCGAGCGCGGACTTGATCGTTACCGGTCGCTCAGCGTAAGCCGAAACCAAGAGCATCGCTACGCTGGCCAGCACGTACCAGGTCATGGCATTGTGCAGCATCAGAAACGCGGCAACGGGTGCGTTCAGCAGCAGCATGCTGCCCGCCAGAAGCCACAGCGCTGGGGAGCGCTGCATCGGCAGCCGTCCGGCAGAGTCCATGGGCAGCAGCTGCATCGCCCCAAGGGCCATGGGCAGCAGCAGCAGTACAAGGTCGTATGGCAGCAGATGGTAGCTGAGCAGCAGGGCAGCGCACACAGCCGTGCCTATGGAGGCGGCCTGACGCGCACTCCACACCAGCACCCCGGCGGACAGCAGCAGCGTCAGCAGCGCGCTGCCTGCGCCATCGCCCAGAAGAAACACGGCCATGCCGTGCAGATTCGGTTCGGTGGCGGTGTGTACCCCGTAGCGAGCAAGTGCAAGGGCACCGTCTTGCATCGTAACGGCACCCATGCCCTGCAGGCGCGCGGCATAGTTTTGCAAACCCGCTATCCCCACCAGGGCCAAGCTGACGGCGGCGAGCACAGCAGTCCCTGCAGCGAACCCCGCGACCACACGGTACCGGCGCCACGCGAGGTATAGCACTGCAATGGGCAATGCCACCTGAATCTTGACCATGCACATGGCCAGGCACACACCCGCCAGCACGTGCATACCGCGACGCTCCAGGCAATAAAAGCCCGTAAGCACCAGCAGCAAAACAAAGGAAAGTTGTCCCTGTATTAAAGCCATAACGCTGGGAAACGCACAGAGGGCACACAGACCCAGTACCACTGGCGAAACTTCTCCGGGCGGACATGTACGCGAGAGCAAGACGGTAGACGCTGCCAGAAAGGCCACGCTGCCAAGCGCGACCAGCACAAAGGCCAACCCGTACGGCAGGCGCGCAAGCACTGCGTACGGTACTACGGCAAAGGGCGGATATAGAAAGTGCAGGGTGCGCCAGCCGTCGTGAAAGAGCACCTGTTGCGTATGCTGCTCCGCGGCATCGTTGTAGAGCCCGTGAAAGCCGTGGAAGCGGGCGTCGGCCCCGGCTGCGTAATAGGCCCGCAGGTCTACGCGGCCTTCCGTTGAAGCCTTGCGCGCCGTCCAGCACAGCATGGCTTGCACACTCAACAGCACTGCGAGCAGCACCCACAGAATCTGACGCGGCTGCGACGACGGTGTCAGCGAAGCCTGGGACTCCGCAATCAGCGATGCCGATGTCTCTGACCCCTGCAATTGGAGCCGGTCGCCTACCGCCAGTCCCGTGCGTTCTGCCTCGCCCTTGCGCATTTCCAGCACGCAGTGCGTGGTGCGGGCGGGCAGGCGTACCCTCCATGGTGGCACGCTGCTGCAGATGCGCAGCACCTGCAAGGATTTGTTGAGAAAAACCACATCGATCGTGTAGCCCATGCCAAAGGTGTGGATACCGCTCGACGGCAAGAGCAGAAGACCGTCGCCACGCTCTTGCTCTGCATGGCCCAGCAGACCGCGCGTGCGCTGCCAAAAAGTTGTGGCAGGCTCCAGGGTGCCGCAAAGCGTGTTTCCTTGCGTTGCGTTCCGCAGCAGGAACGGAGGGTGTGTGCTCATGGCCATTTTGCGTGCTGCGTCGGTATCGCCGCTGCTATTGATGGCAATGAAGGCCGACAATGGTGACCACGCAGGGAACGACCAGAAGCCAGATCGCGTCAAGACCGAAGATGTGTGCCATGTGTGCCTCCTGTTGCCTCTGTGTCGCAGGGTACTGCTCTGTGCCGGGGTGGAGCGGGCGGGCCTTGGGGACCCGCCCCGTGGAGCGAGACTAGACTGCGCTCGACAGTGAATTGCCGACCTTGGTGAACGCCGTGCTGATGCCGCTGCCCAGGCTGGTCATGGCGGTGATGGCGGCCAGGCCGACAAGGCCGGCGACCAGGGCGTACTCAATCAGGTTCTGGCCGGATTCGTCGTTGGCGAGAGAGCGAAGCAGAGTGGTGAGGGACATGGTTTCTCCTTGGAACGTGTGGGTGGAAGTCGTGACGGTCTACGTGCAAGCAACCGATCACTGAACCGCGTGGATCGTTGCCGTTACCACCTGTATCGACCCCCACTTGCAAAGCTTGACGAGGTGTCCGAAGACGCTACTTCATGTGCGCCATGCCCTGCATAATCTCCAGCGCGGCCGGCCCCAGCAGCACGATGAAGATGCAGGGAAAGATAAAGAACACCAGCGGAAAGATGATTTTAATGGTGGTTTTTGCAGCAAGCTCCTCTGCCCGTTGCCTGCGCTTCTGGCGGACAATATCGCCATAGTTGCTCAACGCGCGCGCGATGGGCGTGCCGAACCGCTCGGTCTGCGACAGCATGTTCACCAATGCTTCGGTTTCCGGGATGCCCGTGCGTTTGGCCATGTCCTGCCATGCCACCAGCCGCACGGTACCGGCCCGCTGCGCCCGGTTGATGAGGTTGAACTCATGGCCGATGGCGGGGTGGCTGTTTTGCAGTTCTTCGCCCACACGCACCATGGCCTGGTCCATGCCGAGCCCGGCATCCACGCAGATCACCAGGAGGTCGATGGCATCCGGGATGGCGAGGCGAACCTTTTGCCGGTGCCGCTTGACCAACCTCCCGAGTACGAACGATGGCAGGAGGTAGGCAAAGCCGGCACCACAGACGCCGCCCAGGATGTGTGCCGGTACCAGCAACGCACCCACTCCGCCCAGCACTACTGGACCGCAGAGCCGCACGGCGAAGTAGACATCGCGGCCCACCGTTCCCTGCAGGCCCGCCGCCTCAAACTGCTGCAGCAGCACCGGGTCTTCCGTCATACGCAGGCTGGCACGCCCCCTGCGGACGAGGTCCAGCAGCTGTGTGCCGGTCTTTTTCGCAGCCGCTGTGCGGTCTGTGCGCTGCGGCGTCACAATCTGGGTAAAGGCACGGGCGTTCAACATCGCGGTGGACCGGGAGACAACGACGATGCCGACGACTGCCAGCAGGCAAAACATCGACATGCCGAGCATGAGGTAAAACAGAGCGTTCAAGGCCTGGACTCCTCGCCTGTTCCTAGACTTTTACGTTGACGATCTTGCGGATGATGAGCGCGCCAATCACAATGAGGGCGACTCCCAGGTACAGCAGCTTTTGCCCCAGCGGCTCGGCAAAGAGGGGACGCGTGTAGCCGGGTGAGAGCAAGTTGATGAGCAACATCATGGCCAGCGGAAAGCCTGACAAAATCCACCCTGTGAGCCTGCCCTGTGCGGTATAGCTGCGGATTTCGCCCTCGATGCGGATGCGCTCGCGAATCACGCTTGTGGTGCGATCCAGGATCTGGGTCAGGTCGCCACCTGTTTCTTTCTGCACCAGGATGGCGGTGATCAGGAACTGCAAGTCCTTGGACGGTATGCGGGTCCCCAGCTCCACCAGGGCATCGCGAAACGGAATGCCAAACTTCTGCCGCTGAAAGCAGCGGCCGAACTCTCCCGCGATGGGCTCACGCGTTTGCTCTGCCACGATCTCGATGCACGACCCGGTGGAATGCCCGGCGCGCAGCGCGCGCGCCATTAGGTCTGTGGCATCGGGCAAGCCCTCGTTAAATTGCTTCAGGCGTTTTGTCTTCTTGCGCCGCAGCCACAGGTACGGCATAAACAGGCCCTGCACCACGCCCAGCGCAATGATTGCGACGGGCAGGTGGAAGTACGAGTCAATCGCGCAGCTGCCGGCTGCACACACCAGGCTCACCAGCACAATCCAGCCGACAGTGTCCTGCCTGCCGGAGTGCAAAATCAGTTGCGCAAGGTGTTCGGAAAACTTGAACCTGGCGAACGCATCGCCAATCGAGTCTGAGAGCCTGCGGGCCCGCTGCCCCAGCTCGATCATCTCCACTTCGGCTTGATTGTGTGCGCGGTAAATGACGCCCAGCCGCTTGACCACTTTTTTGTTTGCCTTGCGCGGGCGAATGGAGTACCAGGCCGCGGCAAAACTCACGAGAAAGAGCGTAACGAAAACAGAACCCTGTAACGTCATGGCTCACACATCCGCGGAGTGGGTAAAGATGTCGAGTGGAACGGGAATGCCTGCAGCCTTCAGCTTTTCCGCAAACTTGGGCACCACGCCTGTGGCGTAAAAGCGGCCTTTGACTTTGCCACCCGGTCCCAGGCCCTGCTTTTCAAAGACAAAGATGTCCTGCATGCTGACCACCTCGTTGGTCGCACCGGTGATCTCGCTGATGTGCGTGATGCGGCGGCTGACGTCGCTCATACGCGCAGCCTGTACGATCAGGTGCACAGCGCTTGAGATCTGCGCGCGAATCGCTTTTTCCGGCAGGCTCACGCTGCCCATCATAGACATGGTTTCCAGGCGGGCGATGGCGTCGCGCGGCGTGTTGGCGTGCACCGTGGTGATGCTGCCATCGTGGCCCGTGTTCATGGCCTGCAGCATGTCCAGCGCTTCTTCGCCACGAATTTCGCCCAGGATGATGCGGTCAGGCCGCATACGGAGCGCGTTGATGACCAGCTCGCGCTGCCGAATGGCACCCTTGCCCTCTACGTTGGGCGGCCGGCACTCAAGCCGAACCACATGCTCCTGCTTGATCTGCAGTTCGGCCGAATCCTCAATGGTGCACACCCGCTCGTCCGGCGAGATAAAGCCGCTGAGCACGTTGAGCAGCGTGGTTTTACCAGCGCCCGTGCCGCCGGACACGATGATGTTGAGCCGCGCACGCACCGCGCAGTTCAGCACCTCCAGCATCTGCGGCGTCAGTGCACGCACCCGCAGCAGGTCTTCCGCGCCCAGTGGCGACGAGCCGAAGCGCCGGATGGAGATGAGCGGGCCATCCACGGCCAGCGGCGGAATAACGATGTTGACACGCGAGCCGTCCAGTAGCCGCGCGTCCACCATGGGCGACGACTCGTCGATGCGCCGGCCCACCGCAGACACAATCTTGTCGATGATGTGCATCAGGTGCGCGTTGTCGCGAAAGACCACCGCGGTCTTTTCGATCTGGCCCTTGCGTTCGACATAAACAGTGTCGAAGGTGTTGACCAGGATGTCACTGACGGTGGCGTCGTGCAGCAGCGGCTCCAGCGGCCCCAAGCCAAAGACTTCGTCAATGACCTCCTGCGCTAGCGCGTCGCGCTCGTACGCGGTCAGTGGGGTGCTCTGCTGGCCCACCAGTTGGCTGACCACCAGCAGCAGCCGCTGCCGCGCGCTGGGGTCGTCGCCCATGTCGGTCAGCTTGTCCAGGTCGACACGCTTGATGAGCTCGTGGTGTACGGCGGTTTTGAGCGCGTTGCGCGAGCTTTCCGCTGCGGCTGTTGCCGCTGGCGCAGACGGTGCAGCCGGACGCACCTCCACGGGCAGGGGCGGCGGTGTGCGTACGGGCGCGGTCATGTGCAATTGCATGTCAGCCATCAGGAGGTCCTATCGGCGCTAATTCCAGAAGGAAAAGAAGCGGAACTTCTTGGCCGCACCTGCCGGGGCTTCCAGCGGTGCTTCCGTTGCCAGCCGTGCCGCCCACTGTGCCATGGACTGTGTAAACGGGCTGCGCACGCTGGGCGCGATCGGCTCGCCGACGTTGACCGCCTCCAGCAGCTGACCGAAATTGTTGGGTACGGCCAGCGAGATGGGGCAGCGTACAGACGATTCGATCTGTGCGGAGCTTACTGCGTCCTCTGACGTGGAGCGGTTGATGACCACGCGCAGCTTGCTGGTCAGGTCCGTCATGGCGTTCATGTGCTCCACGTGGCGGGCCAGGTCACGCAGGGCGGGGAGGTCTGGCGTGCTGATGAGGGCGACCTCTTCCGATGCGGCCATCAGCGTCTGCAGCGACGCGCCATAGCGCATCGATGAATCCAGCAGGATGAAGTCGTAGCGGCGCTTGAGGTAGTCCATTACGCGCTCCAGCGCCTCGCGGCTGTCCTCGTGCGCCTTGGCGCAGGTGTCGGGCGAGGGCAACACGTCCATGCCGCTCTTGTGCCGCGTCACAAAGCCTGCCAGCAGGTCGGCGTCCAGTCGGTCCACATTGCGCACCAGGTCGTTGATGCTGTAAATGTTGTCGCGAATACCCAGGTGCAGCGCCACGTGTCCAAGCTCGTGTTTGTAGTCCACCAGCAGCACGCGCTTGCCATGCGTCACGGTCAGGTGCATGGCCAGGTGCACGGCCAGGGTGGTGGCGCCGACACCGCCCTTGACGCCACAGAACGAGATGATGCGGCCCAGGCTCTGCGGCCCTTTGCTGCCGATGTGGCCGGCCTGGAAGCGGCGGATGGCCTCGCCCATCTCCACGCCGGTCAGCGGCTTGGGCAGAAACTCGTTGCAGCCCGCCCGCATGGCGCGCAGGAGGTAGTCCGCTTCCACCCGCGCGGAAACCGCGATCATGTGAATGCGTCCGTTAAAAATCTGCTGCAGCCGTTCGATGGTCAGCAGCGCCATCTCCGGGTTGCGGTCGCAGTCCACCACCGCGATGGTCGACGGTGCATTGCGCAGCAAAGCGGAAAACTGAGGCCGCCGCTCTGCCGTGATGTACTCCTGAAACTCACCGGCAAACTCTGCGCCGGGCATGCCATCCGTCGCCTCCAGCGTGGCGTCGTTGACCTCGGGCGTGGCGCACACGCTAAAGATGGCCTGGAGAACCGGTGCCTGTACTTCTGTAGTCGTTGCCATAGCGCTCCTGCTCTACCGGTTGGGATTGCTCGTCTGCTTGCGGTGCACCTCTTGGTCGAACTCCTGTTGCGTAATGAAGGGCGACACAAGTTCAGGCTTGACGATTGGCTTCTGACCCGCCGTCGGATCGATGATGTTGGCGGTCACGACGAAGACCAACTCTGTGACGGAATGGGTGTTGTTCCTCGATTTGAAGACGTCGCCAAGAATGGGAACACGCGAGATGCCGGGAACCCGGCCCAGGTTCTCGATGGTGCGATGGTCCAGGAGGCCCGAGAGCACAAAGCTCTGGCCATCCTTGAGTTCGATCTCCGTGTCCGCACGCCGCGTGGACAAAGCAGGGATGGTGAACCCGGACAGGGTTACGGCATTGCCGTAGTCAAGCGTGCTGACCTCAGGCGCCACCTTGAGCCGGATAGTACCGTTCAGTTGAATTTGCGGCAGGAAGTCTACCTTCACGCCGTAGGGCCGGAACTGGATGGTGACCGTGGGCGCGGATCCGCCTGTAGCAATACTTTGCGCCACAGGAACCGGAAACTCACCACCCGATAAAAACTTGGCCGTGCCGCCGCTGAGCGTGGTCAACGTTGGTTCAGCCAGAATCTGCAGCACATTCTGCTGCGCAAGTGCCTGAATATCGACACGCATGCTCTCTTTGAGCCAGCCAATCGTTAGGTTCAGGGGATTGGTAAACGCACCGGTACCTGTCTGTGCAAATGTTCTGCCTCCTCGGAGGAAGTTGACGGCAAACTGGTCCAGCTTGGTACGGTCCACCTCAATAATCTGCAGCTTGAGTTCTACCTGCTTCGGCATCACCGGCATGACACGCAGGCTGTTTGCCACCTGCTTGGCGTAGCTACCACCGAGCTTGCCCAGACCCTCGGCAATCTCAGGCGTGGGGACGACACCGCTCAGCTGCAGCCGGTCTGCCACGCCTGTCACCTGGATGCCCGCGCCTGGGTACATCCCGTCCACGGCGGTTTGCATTTCGGTGGGGTCCACGTCGACCGAGACCGTGTACAGCTGGCTGCCGCCGCCCTGGTCCCACACGGCCAGACTGGTGACGCCAGCGTCCTTGGCGGTAATCAGCAGGTCAGTGGGGCTTGAGTTGAAGGACGACAGAATGAGCGGATTACCCACATACACCCGCTTCATGGGCACAGTGCCGTGCAGCACCAGGGAGTGACCCGCCAGGATGTGCAGCACGTCACTCTGGCCGGGCTGCAGAATCCGCATCCGCGAACTTGTTCCGCCAGCATAGGTGTCACTTTGCGCGGTGGCGGGCTGTGGTGCATGCTGGTGCGGCTCGCGTGAGGGCGGCGCAAACAGCGAGGTCTGGATCTGGCTGATGATGTTTGTCGGCTCAGTTGCAGGGATTGCCGAGCTATCGGTCACGAGCTTTGCCTGGCCATGGGCGATGCCGCACAACAGCAACAAGGGCCAGGCGCTGTGTGTGTGTTTGCGTAGTCGCCGGGTCATCGGGCTCCGTCCGTAAAGGTTGCCGTGCTCTGCTTGTCACCGCTAAAGATCTCCACGGTGGACTGCCGCTGCAGCTTGGGCGCGGCGGGCGGCGCTGCAGGCTTGGCGGCAATAACCACCGGCGTGGGCGGAGCCTCCACCGGCATGGGCGCGTTTGGGTCAGCCAGCTGCGCCAGGCCCACCCCCTGGTCGTGCGACTGGCCGTGGTCTGCGCCGCTGCGCATGACAAAGTGGATGGTGCCTTGGCTGCTGGCCAGCACGGCGCGCTCCGCATCCTGGGGCGCTAGCAGCAGCGTGACGACGCTGACCGTGCTGGGCTTGCCTTGCGGATCGGGCTGAACCTGCTGCCCGGCGGCCAGTACCTCCGCGTTCTGCAGAACGGTCACCGTGCGCGGATCGGGCACCTTGTCCGTCCGGTACGTCACCAGGACGTCAATGTGCGAGCCGGGTGTTAAGAACCCGGCCACGCCCATTACCTCGTCTGTTTTGAGCGCGATGGCGCGCATGCCCTCGGGAATACGCGCCGCCAGGCCAGGACCGGCGCCGGGTGCGCTCAGCAGCTTGTCCGTCAGCGGCTGGTTGGCGTCCACGGGGTACAGCAGCGCCCGGCCCACCACATCGGTGGTTTTCAGAAAAGCACCCTGCACGGGGCGGTTTTCAGGCCACTGCGCCAGCTGCACACCATCTGCTTTCAGCACGTCTCCGGCGGCAAAGGCGTGCACCGGCACCACATAGCCAACCGTCGCAATGGGCGCGGCCCCGTGGGCTATCTTCCGGCTCAGCGCCAGGGTGCAGACGCTGGAAACTGCCAGTGCCATGAGCAGGGGCGGTGTCAGACGTTTGACATTCATAAACCGGACACTCCAAAGAAAGTGAGGAACAACACGGCAAGGCAGCCGCCCGCGATGGGGATGGCGTACGGCAGGCGCAGCGTGGACTGGTTGCCCACGTTGAACTCCGGATGTGCAACAAGGCCGTGGGCCTGGTGGTGCGCCAGCAGAGCGCCCGCGTTGCCCACCATTTCGCGCAAGCGGCCCTTGAGCAGTGCCGTGACGACGGCCGCCACCGCACCCAGCAGGGCTGTGGCAATCAGCAGGTGGCGCAAGGGGTGCAGGCCGGCCAGCGTGCCCACTGCGGCCATCAGCTTGACGTCACCGGCACCCATGCCGCCCGCGAGAAAGAACACGAGGAACACACCACCCGCAATGAGGCCTGCCAGCAACGCCAGACCGGCATCGCGCACGCCGCCGGTGGCCCCATGCAGCAGGAGGGCAAACAGGAACGCGGGCCCGGTCAGCCAGTTCGGGATGCGCCGGCTGCGCCAATCGGTGACCGCGGCCACCGCCGCACAGCAGCAGGCACACACGAGGTACAGCAGGTTTGGGGTTGCATGCATGGTGCGCTCCAACGGGCACGGCGGACGCCGCACACTGGCCTCTATCGGCGCAGAACGGGACAGCTTGAAACGTCGTGAAGCCATCGCGATGCCTGCCGATGGGAGAGTGGGGCGCGCCTGTGCCGCAAAAGGACAATGCCAAATGCTCGTAAGCGAAACCCTGGTAGGCACACCCGCGGCGGCTATGCCACTGGCGACGGTACCGGGACGACAGCTGCTGCTGCACCGCGTGGTGAACCTTCAAGCCGTGCTGGCCCTGGCGCTGGGCGCACTCATCCTGCTGGCCATACCGCGGCCCACCGCAGACCCGGACATCTGGTGGCACCTGCGCAACACGCAACTGATGCTGCAACACCGCGCGTTTGTGCGGCACGACGTGTTCTCCTTCACGGTGCCTGGCGTGCCGTGGATTGACCACGAGTGGCTGGCCGAACTGCCGTTCTACGTGGGCTGGCAGCTGCTTGGATTCACGGGCGTGTACCTTGTGAGCGCCGTGCTGGTGTTGCTAATCTTTGGCTGCGTACTGTCCCTGTGCCGGGAGGCTTCGCGCAGCATGGTGGTTGCAATAGCGGCCACAACGGTCGCTGCATTGCTGTCCGTCGTGTCCTTCGGCCCACGCACACTGCTGTTCGGCTGGCTGCTGTTTTGTGCGCAGCTCATTCTTCTGCAGCGGGTGCGGCAGGGCAGAGCGCAAGCCGCATTGCTGTTGCCGCCGCTCTACCTGCTTTGGATCAACTGCCATGGCTCCTGGCTCATCGGCCTGGGTGTGCTGCTGCTGACGCTGCTGGCAGGCCAGCTCAACTTCCAGCATGAGTCGCTGTACGCGAAATCTTTCTCCCGCGCGACAAATCGTTCACTCCTGCTGGCGCTGTCTGGCATCCTGCCCGCGCTGTTCTGCAACCCGTGGGGCTGGCGGCTGGCGGCGTACCCGTTCAACTTTGCGTTTCGGCAGCCGCTGAACGTAGCCAGCATCGAGGAGTGGCGCAGCCTGCAGTTCCACTCCATGCGCGGTGCCATTGTGGTGGGCGTGGTTCTCCTGATGATTCTTCGGCAACTCTGGAGGCCACGCGCATGGGCGGTAGACGAAGTCCTGCTGTTTACCGGCTCCCTGCTGGCCGGTTGCCTGCACGAGCGCTTCCTGTTCCTCTTTGCCCTGCTGGCAGCACCAATCGCGGCGCGGTCGTTCGAGCGCAGCACCGCAGCCGCCCAGCGACCCAACGGATCGCTGATGGTAAACAGCCTGCTGATGGCGCTGGTGCTGCTATCCGCGGCAACCAACCTGCGCAGGCAGGCGGCTAAGCAGCCAGTGCTCTCCGACAGCTTTCCCGTCGCAGCTCTCCCCGCGCTGGATGCGCTGCCATCCAGCAGCAGGCTGTTCCACGAGTACAACTGGGGAGGCTACCTCCTGTGGAACCGGCCTGCCATCCCCGTGTTTATCGATTCACGCGTCGATATCTTCGAGTACAACGGCGTCTTTGAGGACTACCTTGACACGGTCCGCATCAAGAATCCACTCCGCGTGCTGGACCGGTACCGCATTGACGCCGTCCTGTTCGAGCAAGACACACCGCTGACCTATCTGCTGTCACGAACACCCGGTTGGTACGCTGCATGGCAGGATCAGCACACAGTTCTTTTTCGCCGCATCAACATGCGCTGAGAGCTGCTCGCGGTGCGTCATTGTTGGGCCGATGTGTTCTCTAGCGAGGACCGTATCAGGATGCAGGCACGAGCAAAGCTCTTGCGACAGTTCCGCAGCAATGACAATGGTCAAACACTTGTGCTGTGCGCCGTGTTTATGGGACTGGTTGCCATCGGCTTTATCGGCCTGGCGGCGGACGTGGGCTACCTGCAACAGCTGAGACGGCGCGCGCAGTCGTCCGCGGACGCCGCTGCGCTGGCTGCCGCGTATGAGGTCTCCTCCGGCTACCCGGCAAACGAGCAGCTGGTTGCAAATGCCGTCGCAAAGCTGAACGGGTTTGATCCTGCTGCCGCGACCAACCCGGCCACGGTAAGCCTCACGAGCCCCACCACGGGCAACTTTACCGGCTCTGCCTACGTGCAGGCCACGGTGTCGAAACCGGTCCCGCTGTTTTTTATGCAGGCGTTTCTCCAGCAGGCCACCACGGTCGTGGCAGCCAGTGCGGTGGCGGGCGGCAGCAGCACCAGCAGCACCTGTGTGTGCCTGACCGGCAATGGCGGCAACACGTTGAACCTGAGCAACGGAACATACCTGAATGCCAACGGCTGCGGCATCGTCGACAACTCCAACAGCTCCAATGCTGTCAGCGTGGTGGGTGGCTCGACATTGAACGCCCTCACCCTCGGCACGGTGAGCACCAACTGGAACAACAGCAGCAACATCAACAACGGCGGCAGCATCACGCCAACCACCAAGATCGTCACCGGCATTGCCAACGCCTGTTCGCCCACCATGCCGGCTGCAACCAAGTACTCCAGCTGCGTGAACGATCCCACCAACGGCGGCAGCTACGGATCCAATGGGACCTACACCCTTGGCCCATCCAGCCCCAGCAGCGTCGTCTGCTACAACAGCCTGGTGGTCGGCGGAAACGGTGCCACGGTCACGCTGAACCCGGGCACCTACGTCATCGACGGCGGCCAGCTGCACTTCATGTACGGTGCAAACAACAAGTCGAACCAGGGTGGCAACGGCGTCTTCTTTTACCTCGCCAATGGCGCTTCGATGACGATCGACAACGGCGCTAACGTGAATTTGGTGGCAGGCGGCGGCACCACCTCCAGCGGCGGCACAGCACCCACCGTTGGCAGCTACAACGGCTTCGTCTTCTATCAGCCCAGCAGCGACACCAACGCCGTCTCGTTGCAGGGCGGCTCGTCCACCTACATCAACGGCTCGCTGTACCTGCCGGGTGCAGCCCTGACCGTGGGCAATGGCAGCGGCGCAAACGTCACCGCCGGCATTGTGGCCAAGTCTCTGACCATGACCGGCGGCGCAACACTGACGGCGGCCGCCACCACCAACGAAGGCAGCCTGTCCAGCGGTGCCGCCAAGATGGTGCAATGAAGCGTCTGCGGGAGTTGTCAGAGAGCGATCACGGCACCGCCCTGGTCGAACTGGCGCTCATGGTCGGCCTGCTGGGCGTCCCGTTGCTGCTGGGTGTGGGCGCACTCGCGCCCCTGGTCTATGCCTCCATCGAGGTAGAGAACGCAGCGCATACCGGTGCCCTGTATGGCAGCCAAAGCAGCACGACCGCCGTGGATATCATTGGCATCACGACCGCGGCGCAAACCGATGTAGCGGACTTCACCACGTCGCTGAATGTGGTACCTGTCACCTACTACGCCTGCGCTACGAGCGTCGGCGGAACGCAGTACAGTTCCCTTTCCAACGCCACCTCTGCCTGCACCGGCACCAACAACCATGCGCTGCAATTCATCCAGGTACTGGCCACGCTGCAGGTCACGCCAGTCATCCGCTGCCCTGGCGTTCCCACCACCTGGACGCTCTCCAGCACGTCGGTCATGGAGGTGCAGCAATGAAACCGTGGTACCGTGCTTTACGATGCGAACGGGGCGGAGCGCTGCTGGATACCGCGCTAACCCTGCCGATCGTGTTCACACTGTTCTTCTGCTTCATGGAGATGTGCCTCATCGCCTACGCCAAGAACCTGATTACCGAGTGTGCCCGCGAAGGTACGCGCTACGCCATGTACCACGGTTCCACCTGCCCCACCAGCAGCAATCCCACCTGCCAGGCCTCGGCAACGCAGATCAACACGTATGTCTCATCCCTGGGCTGGCCTAATCTGTCGGGCGGCACCCTGTCGGTGAGTACCACCTTTCCCAACGGGAGCCAGGCACCCGGCAATTACGTCCAGGTGCAGGTCAACTATTCCATGCCCGTGACCATGCCGTTTGTGCCCGTCTCCACGTTCAGCCTGACCAGTACGTCGAAGGCGAAGATTCTGCAGTAGGGCCTAGGATTGACTCTGCGTTATGGGTACACGGGTCTGTTACTTCTGGCTTCGCACAGATATTTGTATGCAGACCGAATACAAGTCTTGACGCTGTACAAGGCCTGTAACAGACTTAAGATTGACTAGTCTAATGGGTTAGGCGACAAGGCCGTTAGAAGAGTTGCAGGCGACCTGTCTGGATAACAGAGCCGCCTGAGGTTGAGCTACTGTTAAAGGTGCTCTATGAGCGTCTTCAGAAGCAGCATCGCTGCGGTAACAGCCCGCAGCACGTCGGTAGGGTAACTTCCCGCCGTCGCTTCATAACGGCTACCTCCACGTTCACCGTTTCAGGGTGAACTTTGCCCCTTCAGCGGTGTTGCTCCTGACCGGCGATCCAGGTGGAGGTTGCTATCAGCAGTGTAGGCAGGTGACAGGTGCGGAAATAAGGTACTAATCTGAAACCCTTCCTTTTCAGCCTCATCGTTCTACGCCGCACCTGTTCAGCTATCGGTCACCTAGCGATCTACATCTGCTGGAATTAGCGAAGGATTGCCGCTGCGTTACTAAGGTTGTGCCCTTCCTTAACGCCTCAACCTATGTCAGTCCCTGTGTGTAGCAGTTCCCCTACGCGGCCGTTGGCCGCTCGAACAGCCGCTCAATCTCCTCCAGCGTTTTGCCTTTTGTTTCCGGCAGAAAGAACTTGGCCGTAACGAAGTACACCGCGGTGCATGCCGTCCAAAACAGGAACATGGTGCTATAGCCGCGATTGCCCACCGTGGGTAGAAACAGGCCCGCGATCAGGGTGGACGCGCCCTGGTTGAGCAACAGCGCGATGCCCATGCCGCCCGAGCGAATGCGCGTGGGCATCAGCTCCGAGAGAGCCAGCCAGACCACTACGCCCGGCCCCACCGCAAACGCCGCGATGTAGACCGCCATGCACACTGTCATCAGCCAGCCTGTGCCCTCGCCGGGGATGGGCGCGTAGAAGGCACGCTTGATGGTGAGCGGCGCATCCGGCTTGGCCGCTTCGGGTGCGATGCGCGCGGGTTCACCCGATGCCTCGCTCAGCACCGTCAAGAGCTTGTCGCCCTCGCCATAGGTGTACAGCACCGTCAACGCCGTCGCGCCCGGCGTGGATCCGCTCAGCCCGCGCACCGTGCCCGAGGGCAGCGGCAGGGTGTTGCCCAGCACCTCGCGCCGCGTCTGCGCAGTCACGTCGACGCGCTTTGCTTCCAGCGAGCGAAAGAGCAGGCTGCCACCCACCAGCGCCACAATGATGCCGCCAGTGCCGATGGTGAGCAGGAACTTGCGGCCGCGCCGGTCCACCAGCGGCAGCGCCACCACCGTCATCACACAGTTAAGAACCTTCACCAACAGGTCGGCCGACGCGGCGTGGCTGGCCACCATGCCCGCCTGCTGCAGAATGGTGCTCAGGTACGCCAGTACGGAGTTGATGCCCGTGGCCTGGTTGCAGAACAGCACGATGCACGCCAGCACGAACGGCAGGATGTAGCGCCGCTGCAGCAGACTGTCGCCCGCACTGCGTTGGGTGTGTGTTTCCGCCTGCAGCTGCTCCATGTCGCGCAGCTGCTGCTGTGCCTCGGCTTCTGTTGGCGAGATGCGGCGCAAGGCTTGCAAGGCGCGCTCCGGCCCACGGTGCTGAAAGAGCCAGCGCGGCGTTTCACTCAGAAAAAAGCTGCCCAGCAGGAACAGGATGCCGGGATAGATCACGGAGAAGAACATGCCGCGCCAGGCATGCTCCTGCGCTGCGTGGATCAGGCCTGCATCGCCGCCGGCAAGTGCGATGGCAGCCTCCGCGTGGCGCGTGTAATACACGCCCGCCAGCGCCGCGATGACGATGCCCACCGTCAGCAGCAACTGGAACACACCCGAGCCCTTGCCACGCGACGCAGCGTTGAGCGTCTCCGCAAGAAACAGCGGTATGACCACCGCGATAACGCCGCCGCTGATGCCCTGCAACAGCCTACCCAGGAACAGCGGCGCAAACCCGTGCGATGACGTGATGAGCAGAATGCTAATCACAAACAGCGCGCCGCTCACGATGACCATCGTCTTGCGGCCAAGCCAGTCTGCCAGAAAGCCCGCTACCAGCGAAGACAGCATGCTGCCGCCCAGCACCGCCGCCACAATGGCCGACTCCTGCTGCAGGCTCAGGCTCACGGTCTTTTCCAGGTACGAAAGCGCCGCGGAAATGATGCCGATGTCGATGCCGTACAGTAGGCCGCCCAGTCCGGCAATCGCAATGAGGTAACGCTGGTAGCCAGCCGGAGAAAACAGGGTGGAGCGTTCGCTCATGGTGGAAGAGCCTTTCAAAAGTGCGGTGCCTTTGTTCTACACTGCGCGGCTTAGCACCGTGCGGTGACTTCCGGGCTGTGTGCCTCGGCAAACACCTGTGCTGACAGCGCCTGCATCTGCTCGCCCTGCCGCTCCATGGATTCGATCAGCCGAATCTGCGTGCGGCAGCGGTGCAGGTTGTGGCCGGACCGCGCAGTCTTGTAATACACGTCGCCTTGGAGATGGTCGGCCAGAAAACGCAGCGCCTGCTCGTACGTTATGACCGGGCCCGCCAGGTGCAGGTGCTCCCGCTCCGCCTGGGTGAGGAAGTCGCCCGTGCCGTCCGCGTAGCCCTCCAGCAGCGCACGGTACAACGGCAACTGCATCGCGACGAGCGAGAGGTCTTCCTCGTCCTCTGCTGCAGGGCAGGTTGCGGTGCGCACCATATCGCCCAGATCGTAGAGCGCTAGCCCTGGCATGACGGTGTCCAGATCCACCACGCACAGCGGTGCGCCGCTGGCTGTGTCGAACAGGACGTTGTTGAGCTTGGTGTCGTTGTGGCACACCCGCTCTGGCAGACCTGCGCGCAGCAGCGCACCGGTCAGCGGCTCCCGCTTCAGCAGGAAGGCAATTTCGCGCGCACACCCGGCGGCTCGATTGAGCACGTCCGCCTCCACAGCGTGCTGGAACGCGCGGAGTCGGCGAAGCGTGTCGTGGAAGTGCGGGATGGTCTCGTGCAGCGAAGGCGCAGACAGATCGGACAGCTGCTGCTGAAATCGCCCGAACGCATGTGCGGCAGTGCGCGCCTGCTCCGCCGACTCCACGCGGTCGTAGGTCGTTGTGCGCTCGATAAAGCGGTACATGCGCCAGCAGCTGCCGTCAGCTTCGCGGTGCAACAGTCCGCCCTCGCGCGCAGTCACTGGCGTGAGGACACGCCGCTCCGCATCCGGCTCTCCCGCGGCCTTTGCGTGCAGGTGTTGGCTGACGCGGCCAATGTTCTCCATCAGCGCCGCGGGGTCGGCAAACACCGCCGTGTTGATGCGCTGCAGCAGATAACTACTCTCCGCGCCAGTGGACCGGCAGCGCACGCGGTACGAGCTGTTGATGTGCCCGCTGCCATGCGCCTCCACGGCAACCATGACGCAATCCAGCTGGAAGCGGCTGGCGATCCGTTCAAGCGCGGCGACGGGTGTTACGGCCACAGCACCGCCGGATATTCGCCCGCAGCGGTCAGCTTCGCGATCTGCGCCACCACCAGCGGCCGATCCTCAGGATAGGTCATACCACACCACGGGCTGTCCGACGGCAGCACGTCGACCTCATACGCGCCGTGCGCTACTAGCCCGTTGACTGCTTCCGGCAGGTACGCCTCTGTCTTCGCCTCGATGCCATGTTCCCGCAAAAATGTGACGAACGACTCCTGCAGCAGCGGCACAGCAGGAGGCGTGAACGCCCACATGTTCATCGACACCACGCTGTCACCAGGCAGCGGAACGCGCCCACCGCCAGCCGTGTCCAAAGCACCGTCGCCCTCGCGCACAAGGCTCGTACGTTCCACAATGTTCGTCAGCCGCCCCTCCGCATCCACCTGGCAGATGCCGCGCGACACGGACCCAAAATCCGACAGTGTGTTGCGTAGCCGGAATCCCGCCATCGCGCCCTGCATACTGCCACCCAGCAGGTGCCGCCCCAGCACGGCGTAGCTTTCCCTGCCGTAAAAGTCGTCCGCGTTGATGACGGCGAACGAACCGGAGACCTCCGCCGCGCCCACCAGCGTGGCCTGCAGCGTGCCCCACGGCTTGGTGCGGCCCTCCGGCACGGTGAAGCCCTGCGGCAGCGCGTCCAGCGCCTGAAACGCGTACCGCACCGGCACATGCCGCGCGATGCGGTCACCAATGGCCTGGCGAAAGGCCTGATCAATGTCGTGCCGGATGACGAACACGACCCCGCCAAACCCCGCACGCACCGCGTCGAACACCGAGTAGTCGAGGATACCCTCGCCCGCATCGTTCACCGGCGCAATCTGCTTCAGCCCGCCGTAGCGGCTGCCCATGCCCGCGGCCAGCACCACCAGCGTCGGTTTCCCGTTCGAGTTCCCGTTCGGATTCATGGCTCCATTATGCTGTGCGTCGGGAAACGCGTTCACGAGAACAGGCTCGACACACGGCTTCTATTCCAGGACCAGACGCAGGAATAGAAGGGCACAGCTTCAGCTGTGCCCTTTTAGAACTTTAGCCGCGCCGCGAACTGCACCAGCCGCGGGTTGTAGGCGAAATTAGTCGCACTGATCACACCAAAGCTGGAGATGGGAGCACCATTGACAAGCGAGAACGAGGCGCTTGGATTCACGAACTGCGCCGTGTTCAGCACGTTGAAGGCTTCCGTACGGAACTCCAGCTTTAGCCGCTCAGTAAGGTCGAAGTTCTTGAACAACGACAGGTCTACGCGCTGCAGGCCGGGGCCATACAGCTGGTTGCGGCGCTGCGCGCTGGTGGTACCTAGCGGCTGGTAGGTAAACGCGCCCGTGTCGAACCACCGCTGAATCGTGGGATGACCCACCTTGCCGCTGCCAAGCATAGCGCTGCGGTCACTGTTGGTGGCCGTAGGTCGCGTACCAGTGCGGTTGACGCTGTTGGTGACTGAGAAGGGCATGCCCGTGCTCCACACCACAATGCCGTTGGCCTGCCAGCCTTTGCCCAGGACGCCCGCGATGCCGTGCAGATTCTCACCGACTGGCAGCGCGTAGTTAAAGGTGCCGGTCACGCGGTTGCGCACGTCCAGGTTGCCGTTGCCGTACTCGATGGTTCCGAGCAGCTCTGCCGTGGAGCCGAAGCCGTTGCCGCCGTTGTTGCTGATGCTCTCCGTGTTGTCCAGCAGGCGCGCTACCGTGTACGCCACCTGCAGATCGAGCCCCTTGTTGAAGCGGCGCTTGAGCACGGCCTGCATGGCGTGGTAGCTACTGCTGCCCGTGCTGCGATACAGCGGCACACCCAGCAGGTTGGCGTTGCCCGGCGTTTGGGCAAAGCGGCGATTCATGTTGAAGTTAGTGGTTACCGCAGGTGGCGCTGTGGTGCTGCCTGCATTCGTAAACGATGCTGCCGCCTTGTTCAATGGAATGGTGTTGAAGTCCGACAGGTAGTACCCGTCGCGCCGGCCCAATTCGCCCACGTAAGACAGTGTGCCTACAAAGCCCGCGTACTCGCGCTCCATCGTCAAGTTGAACTGCTCGATGTAAGTGGACTTGAAGTTAGGATCCAGCGCGGCGGAAGCACTGCCCGTGGGATTGATGTAGCTGTTTGCTACAGGATTGGGCAGACCGGCGGCAAACTTCCTGTACAGCGGATTGTTGCCGTTGTACGCCTGAGCCTGGTCCTGCGTGTACGCCCCGTAGGTCGAAGTAAATGGCTGGTTCACCAGCGCGGAGCCGCTGGTGGTGTTTTCCGGTGCAAACGTCAGGCCAAAGCCGCCACGGATGACGAACTTGTCCTGCGGGGTGTACGCAAAGCCGAAGCGCGGGGCTAGGTTGCTATAGTCGGTCTGGATGCCGCCATGCACGCCGGTGTTGACGCCTGCCACCTGGAACTGTGCGTACTTGATGTCAAAGTTCGACAAGATGTTGCTGATCTCGGTATACGGCGTAAACAGGTCGTAGCGCACGCCCAGATTTATCGTCAGGTTCTGCGACAGGTGCACGTCGTCCTGCAAAAACACATGCGGTTCCCAGGTGCGGTTGCGCGGCGTGTATAGAATCTCGTTGCGTGCCACCGTGGTGAAGTCGCCCGTGACCAGCGCCTGGAAGGACGGAAATACCCAGTTGCCGTTGGCTGTGTCCGTCTGTGTCGTTGCGTCCTGACGACGGATGACACCACCACCCACCTTGATGATTTGGCGGCCATGGTTGTAGTTCACTAGGCCCTCATACTGCCAGGTGTTCTCGTGGTAGATGATGGGTGGCCGGTTGCCCAGTGTGGTGCTGGTGCTGCTGATGGTGATGGCACCCAGTTCGGACGAACGGCCATCCGAGTTCACATTGAGCTGACCGAACTTGGAGTTGATGGCGTTGCCATAGTTCAGTGGAAACTGCGCGTTGTCCAGCAGCGTGTAGCCCGCCTTGAGTTCCATCAGAAGGTTCGGCGTAAAGCTGTGAATGTAGTTCAGGTGCGCCTGGTGCGCGCGTGTCAGCGCCGGGCCAGGGTAGCTGCCCAGGTTGCCGCCCGGCAGAATGGTGCCCGCCGCCGAGTTGACCGCTGGAAACAGGCTGCCGATGCTCGTGTCCTGGCGGTTGTACGTGTAGCGAACGTAGAACAGATCGCCATTGCTGAAGCGGTGATCGCCACGCACATCGCCCGTCTTGGCAAAGATCGAATCTGGACGGGCAGCGATGTAGTTGTTGGTCGGAAGATTGTTCGTTGGCTGCGGGAACAGGTTGAAATACTGCAGGCCGACGCGGTCGACGCTGGCGGCGGGCAGGGCTGTCACTGCGGCACGGTCAGCCGCAGTGGGCACGCTGGTCGTGGTCGGGTTCTGGTTTCGGACCTGGTTGAAGCCTTCGTAGTCCGCAAAGAAGAAGGTGTGGTCCTTGACGATAGGGCCACCGAGGCTGCCGCCGAACTGGTTCTGGCGAAATTTCGGCTTGGGGATGTTTGCGCCGAACTTGAACGGGTTGGCGTTCAGGATGTCGTTGCGGAAGAACTCGTAGGCCGTGCCGTGTAGGCTGTTGGTGCCGCTCTTGGTGATGACGTTGACGATTGCGCCCGCCGCACGGCCCACCTCAGCCGTGAAGACGTTGGTCTGCACGCTGACTTCCTGGATGGCATCGACAGAGGGCCGCACGCCAATAGACCCGATCACGCGCTCATTGTTGTCGATGCCGTCAATGGTCTGGTTGTTCATCATGTCGGCCTGCCCGTTGACCGACACGGACGAGGTTTGACGGCGATCGTCAGGCCGGTTGCCGCTGGCCAGGCCGTTGTTCAGGCCCTCGGTCGCGCCGGGCGTTACCTGCACCAGGTTGATGAAGTTGCGGCCATTCAGCGGCAGTTCCTGCGTGGCCTTCTCGGTTACGGTAGTGATCAGGGCGCTCGAGTCGGTGCGCAAGGCGGGCGTGGTGGCCTCAATCGTTACGGTCTCGCTTGCAGCACCCGCGTCAAGGTGCGCATCCTCGCGCGCGCGGTCACCGGCGGCAATGTTGAACGCGGAAATCTGGAAGGACTTAAAGCCCGACGCCGTGACCGAGAGGGAGTAGGTGCTGGGCTTGAGCAGCGTAAAGGTGTACTCGCCGGTTGAGCCGGACTGCACCGTGCGCTTGTCGTGTGTGTTGACGTCCGTCAGCTCGACCGTGGCGTTCGGAATCACCGCACCAGTCACGTCCGTGGCGGTACCCACCACGTCGGCCGTGGTGTTCTGCGCCAACAGCGGTGCACCCGTAGCGGCGGCCAGCACACTCGCAGCAGCAAGACGCTTCAGCATGGGGTGCGCAAACTTTTGTGGCGTAACGGCATGCTTCCGGCTCGGTCGGCGAGACATCATGGACAGCCCTCCCTGCACTGGTGTCTTGCACTTGCGGCCCGGCTCGTACGCCCGCATACAGGCACGCACTCGGCAAGTCATACACCGCCGCGTGGGGCGTGCGGTTTCGCACCCACACGCGATCTGGCGACAGATACGTCCGCAACGTTCAAGAACCTAGTGAATGTCCCATCGTAGGGTGCGGACGATGCGTGGTCAAGAACTATGCGCTGCAGAGGCGTCTTTCTGCGTCAGGGTGGTAACGGTTAACCAGCCGAACTACCACGTGCCGGCTTTGGCAGCAGCAGAATGATGAGCGAGGCGCACAGCACGGAGACCGACATCAGCAGGAAACCAGCGCGTGGGCTGCCGGTGCGCGCCTGCAGGAGGCCCACGGCATAGCTGCCCACAAACGAGCCCAGCGCACCGAAGCCGTTGACCAGCGCCGTCACTTCGCCGCTCACGTTGCGCGGAAAGCGCTCGGCAATGAGCGCAAAAAACGGGCCATAGGGCGCGTACATGAGCCCGCCAGCCAGCACCAGAAAGGCAAACGCCAGCGGAAAGCTGGTGCCTGCGGTAAGGAACGAGCCCAGCAGGGCAAAGGCCGCCACCAGCAGCGCAGGCCAGATAAACGGCTGCCGCGTGCCGCCGCTACGGTCCGACAAGTACGACGTCAGCAGCATGAGCACGACCGCCGCCGCGTACGGTATCGCACTCAGCAGGCCGGTGACGGCAATGCCCCGCGCCGCGCCGCGCTGCACAATGCTGGGCAGCCACAGTACAAAGCCGTATACGCCGATGCACCATAGGAAATACTGCAGTGACAGCGCAATCGCAACCGGCGAGCAAAAGGCCTGCCCCACCGAGCTGACCGCGGGAATGGCCGCCTGCTCCTGCTGCAACGCCGCCTCCAGCCGCAGTCGGCTATCGCTGTCCAGCCAGGCTGCCTGCGCGGGCTTGTCGCGGACGAGGGTGTACCAGACAAATCCCCACAGGATGGACGGGATGCCCTCCAGGATGAACGTGGTTTGCCAGCCAAACTGCCGCATCAGGTAGCCGGTGGCGGCGCTCATCCACAGCACCGTGACCGGGTTGCCGAGGATGAGAAACGTGTTGGCGCGCGACCGCTCCGCCCGCGTAAACCACTGCGATAACAGCAGCAGCATGCCCGGCAGAATGAAGCTTTCGCTCATGCCCAGCGTGAGCCGCACCAGCGCCAGCCCCCAGAAGCTTTTGACAATGCCGGTGAGCATGGCCAGCACGCCCCAGCTGACCACGGCAAAGAAAATCAGCGTGCGTGCGCTGCGCCTGCGGGCATAGGCCGCGCCGGGAATCTGGAACAGGAAGTAGCCCAGAAAGAACAGCGCTGCCAGCAATGCGTTGCGCGATTCCGTGATGTGGAGCGTCTTTGCCAGACCCGCCGCCGCGCCAAAGCCGTAGTTGGTACGATCCACATAGGCCAGGCTGTAGGTGGCGAACACCAGCGGCACAATGCGAACCCAGCGCGCGCGCAGCGCGGGCGTGTGGAGGTCGACGCCGGGCGCGTGTGGGGGTGCAGCTGTGTCCTGGGCCAAGGATCCTCGTGGTGTGGCGAACTCTGCCGCTTCGCACGTTGCGCGACGGCACGTTCTACTAATACCCCACACCAAATGCCTCTGGCATGTGCAGAAAGCTCGTTGCTTCACGCAAAAGGTGCAGTAAGAGCGTGCAGTTCAGTGGTTAAATGCGTTCAAGCACGTCACTTTTACGCTGCTGTATGCGTGCTTTTGTACGCTCCGCGCAACGTTTAAAGCCTGCAAATGAGCAATTCGCGCTCATAAATCATTTCAGGCGGCAAATGGTCGTGAAGCAGGAGGAAAATCTCCTCGTGACCCATCA
>CALMOM010000010.1:0-11742 GCA_937873305.1 uncultured Terriglobus sp. | reverse complement strand
TGAAAAAGCGAGACCATCCCAGCGGATGTCGGCGTACTTGGGTGTCCAGCCGATGGGCGTCTCCTGCCCGCGCACGCGGCCCCGGCAGCGGTCAACGATCCACTTGAGCACGCGCATGTTTTCGCTATAGCCCGGCCACAGAAACCTGCCGTCCTCACCCTTGCGGAACCAGTTGACGTGGAAGATGCGGGGCGTAGTGCTCAGCTCCCGCTGCATGCGCAGCCAGTGCCGGAAGTAGTCGCCCATGTGGTAGCCGCAGAAGGGCAGCATGGCCATAGGGTCGCGCCGGACCGTGCCCACCTGGCCGCCTGCCGCCGCAGTCTGCTCCGAGCCCACGCTAGCCCCGATCTACACCCCGCTGCTCCAGTTGAAGGCCTGGTAGACCAGCGGCATCGTCGTCGCGCGGCGACCTCCGAAGACGATGGCGGAGAGCGGCACGCCGGCCGGGTCTTCCCACGCGCTGTCGATGGTGGGGCACTGCCGCGCCGGGGCGGTGAAACGCCCGTTGGGGTGCGCGGCGGGCGTCTTACTCGCGGGGGTCCAGGGTTCGCCGCGCCAGTCCAGTGCTTGGGCGGGCGGCGTGTCGGTCATGCCCTCCCACCAGATGTCGCCGTTGGGCTGGCCGCCCTCGGTCACCAGCGCCACGTTGGTGAAAATGGAGTTGCTGCGCAACGTGGCCATGGCGTTCGGGTTGGTCTTGTTCGATGTGCCCGGGGCGACGCCGAAGAAGCCCGTCTCCGGGTTGATGGCACGCAGCTGGCCGGTCGCGTCCGGCTTAATCCAGGCAATGTCGTCGCCCACCGTCCAGACCTTCCAGCCGTCGAAGCCTACGGGGGGAATCATCATGGCGAAGTTCGTCTTGCCGCAGGCCGAGGGAAACGCCGCGGCGACGTAGGTCTTCTCCGTCCGGCCCTCAACGTCCGCGGGCGACTCGACGCCCACGATGAGCATGTGCTCCGCCATCCAGCCCTCGTCGCGCGCGATGTTGCTGGCAATGCGCAGCGCAAAGCACTTCTTGCCCAGCAGGGCGTTGCCGCCGTAGCCCGAGCCGTACGACCAGATTTCGCGCGTCTCTGGATAGTGCACGATGTATTTGGTGTCGTTCTGCGGCCACGGCACGTCCTGCTGGCCGGGCAGCAGCGGCGCGCCAACACTGTGCACGCACGGCACAACCCGCTTGTAGTCGCGGTCGATCTCCGCGTACACCGGCAGGCCAATGCGTGCCATGATGCGCATGTTGACCACGGCATAGGCCGAGTCGGTCAGCTGCACGCCGATCTGACTCATGGGCGACCCGACCGGGCCCATGCTGAACGGCATCACGTACATGGTGCGCCCGCGCATAGAGCCCTTGAACAGCGTCTTAAGCTTGCGCCGCATGACGAACGGGTCTTCCCAGTTGTTGGTTGGCCCCGCGCCATCCTTCGATAGCGAGCAGATGTAGGTGCGGTCTTCCACCCGCGCCACGTCGTTGGGGCTTGATCGCGCGTAAAAGCAGCCCGGCCACTTCACCGGGTCCAGTCGCTGAAACGCGCCGCCCGCGACCAGTTCGTCGCACAGCCGGGCGTTCTCCTCGTCCGAACCGTCAAGCCAGTGGATGCGATCAGGCTGGCAAAGCTCGGCGGTCTTTTCAACCCAGCGAATCAGGTGCTTGTTGGTGGTAGGCGCGGTGTTCGCCGGAAGGTTGGGCATGGGACTCCAGCCTCTGATGATACGGGGGCTGCTAAAGAGCGAACGCAGAGGACGCCAGGGGCTGCGCAGACGAGGCGGAGTTCCCAGGTGCTTCGGACTCTCAGGCTTGTTACTGCTCCGGCACCTGATCCAACCCGCCCCGGCTGAACGGATGGCAGCGGGCAATGCGGCGGAGCGCCAGCCATCCACCGCGCACCCAGCCAAAGCGGGCGATGGCAACCTCCGCGTACTCCGAACACGTAGGCTGAAAGCGACAGCTGCTGACGCCTGTGCTGTGCAGTAGCGGCGACAAGACCAATCGGTAGACCTGAAATAGGCCGCGCCGCAGACGCGACGTCATACCGACGCTTTAACTGCGGGCATCGCCTGGTTGGGCGGCCTGAGGTTCGCAGCGGGCGTTGCGGAGTTCGCGGCAGCCTTCGCGGGTTTGTGCCTGCTGCGGGGCCGGTTGCCGGCAGGTGCCACGGGTGCGTCGTAGCCCCGGCGGACAGTGCGGAAGACGTCCCGCACCTCACGCTGCAATTTGTCCCAGTCGAGGTCGAGCACGGTGCGGCGCGGGTGCAGGATGACGTCGACCGCCAGGCCGCCGAGTTCACCCGCGTGCAACGCCACGGCGGCACGCATCCGGCGCTTGATGCGGTTGCGGTCGTGCGCCTTGCCCAACGCCTTGGGTACGGTCAGGCCGATGCGCGGCCCGTCCGCGCCAGGCGATGCCTCGTCCGGATGGAGCCTGCGGGTGGGGATGCGGTCGCGGCGCGCGAAGAAGAAGCTCATCTCGCGGCTGTGCTGCTTGCGTGCGGCAGCGGCATAGACACGCTGGTAATCGGCATGTTTGCGCAGGCGCAGGTGCGGTGGCCAGCCCGTCCCGTTGCGGTTGTCTGCCTGCTCTGTGTCCGTACCCATGCTCCGTCATCGTACCGCTTCCGGCGTGTGCGGGGCATTCTGTGCGTGCTGTGCACCAGAGCCAAACGAGTTCTGTCAACCGGCTGCGGATTCGTTACTGCCGTGCAACGATTGCACGATGCGGCGGCTGCCGACCTGCATCTCAGGAGCCATGGCGAATCAAAAGAGTGTGTTGGTGTCCCTCCTGTTGACGTTTTTCTTTGGCCCGTTCGGGATGCTGTACAGCACAGTTCTTGGAGCGATTGTGATGCTGGTGCTGTACGTGGCGCTGGGCGTTCCCACGCTGGGCTGGGCGCTCGTGGGACTGCATCCCGTTGCGATGATCTGGGGTGCCGTGGCGGCGAGCAAGTCCAGCCGTTAGGCGGAGAATGGACGTCTTTACATAGGAGGAACGCTCTCATGCAGGTAGGGCCAATGACAGAGCGCGCTCAACCATGTGAGCGCGCTCGTATAGCTGTCCTAAGGGTGGTGGCGCTTAATCGCGGAAGCCCGCAGAGACGGCGATCTTGTGGCGGCCCTTGGCGCGGCGGCGGCTCAGCACGTTTTGACCAGCCTTGGTCTTCATGCGGGTCAAGAAGCCGTGCGTCTTGGCGCGGCGGCGGCGGTTGGGCTGAAACGTACGCTTTGGCATGGAACAGGTCTCCTGCTCTCAGGGGCGGAGCCGCGCTGAGATGAAAAATTTGGGATGTCCATGCGGCGAGCCGGGACTGCGGCCCATCCACGCGTCGCGGGCGACTGCGGACAACGCCTTATGGTACCGCAAAATCCACAAGGCAGAAAGCGCCGCCGCGGCGGGTAGCGGATGCAGACACCGGTTCTGTGCCTCCGGAGACCACCCGTTAGTCTCTGGACGTGGCGAGAGCCTCGTACTGGCGGATTTGGCGGAGGGTCATGGCGTGCATGTCGTCTCCTCTGTGCTCGGCCTTGTACCAGTCCACCAGCCAATCGAGTGCCAGACCGAGATTCATCCTTGGCTGCCAACCCAGTTCCGCGCGCGCGCGGCTTGCGTCCAGCTTGAGAAGGCCTGCTTCGTGGACCCCAGGGTCGCCGTCCTGAACCCAGTCCGCGCCTTCACCCCAGGCGTGCACCATGCGGTCCGCGACCGATCCGACCGGTTTGGCATCCTCGTCACGAGGGCCGAAGTTGAAGGCGGTGGCATAGCGTGCGCCGTCGGCTGACAGCAGCTTTTCCGCGAGCAGGAGATAACCATGCAGCGGCTCCAGCACGTGCTGCCATGGACGAGTGGCTCCCGGTCTGCGGATGGCGACGGGCGTGCCGCTCAGGAAGCCACGCAAGAGGTCTGGCATGAGGCGGTCGGCGGCCCAGTCTCCGCCGCCGATGACGTTACCCGCGCGCGCCGTGGCAATGGCCACGCGATGCTCCGCATACTGCTCGACCGGGAAGTACGACTGCCGAAACGCCGCGGACACGATCTCCGCGCAGGCCTTGGAACTGGAGTACGGGTCGTAACCGCCGAGCGTATCCCCCTCGCGATAGCCCCAGAGCCATTCCCGGTTTGCGTAGCACTTGTCCGACGTTACAACGACCACGGCGCGCGCGGAGGGCGTGCGGCGCACTGCATCCAGCAGGCGAGCTGTGCCGACCACGTTGACTTCGTAGGTGAGGACAGGGTCGTCGTACGACAGCCGTACCAGGGGCTGCGCGGCAAGGTGGAAGACCACCTCCGGCTGGAACGCCTGCATAGCTGCATGGAGGCGGGCCCCGTCGCGAAGGTCTCCTCGCACATCGTCCAGAACGTCGCCGACGCGGGCGGCTGAGAACAGGTTGGGCGTGGTGTCTGGATCGAGACCGTACCCGCGCACCACGGCGCCGCGGCTACTGAGCCAGAGGGCAAGCCAGCCGCCCTTGAAGCCGGTGTGGCCCGTCAGAAAAACGCGTCGGCCGGCCCAGGTGTCAGCACTCGGTGCGGGCGGGGTTACCACGTCTTCCATGGTGCTCCCATCCGCCACAGTTCTTCCAGGTTGTGTTTGTCGCGCAGCGTATCCATGGCCTGCCAGAAGCCGTGATGGAAGAAGGCTTGCACCTCGCCCGCCTTGACCAGTGCCGCGATGGGCTCTTGCTCGAACATCTGCGCGTCGTCGGTGATGACGTCGATTGCGGATGGGTTCAGCACAAAAAAGCCGCCGTTCACCCAGCCGCCCTCATCCGCGGGTTTTTCCTGGAAGGACTCGACTTTTGTGCCCTGAAATGCTAGCGCGCCGAAGCGTGCCTTCGGCTGCACACTTGTTAGCGTAATGGCCCTGCCGTGGGCGTTATGGAACGCAATGAGCGCGGAAATGTCCACGTCGGCCACGCCGTCGCCGTACGTCAGGCAGAACGGTTCGCCCGGCGTGAGGTACTTGCGCACCCGCCGCAGACGTCCGCCCGTTCCGGTGGCGTCGCCCGTGTCGACCAGCGTGACCTTCCATGGTTCTGCGACCGAGTTGTGCACCAGCATGGCATTGGTTTGCATGTCGAAGGTGACGTCGGAGGTGTGCAGGAAGTAGTTGGCGAAGTACTCCTTGATGAGGTAGCCCTTGTAGCCGCAGCAGATGATGAAATCGTTGACGCCGTGCTGCGAGTAGATCTTGAGGATGTGCCACAGGATGGGCCGGCCGCCGATCTCTACCATGGGCTTGGGCCGCAGCGAGGTTTCCTCAGAAAGTCGCGTGCCCAAACCGCCCGCCAGAATCACTGCTTTCATCTTCTGTCCCTCAGCCCACGACCGGGTTGCGGCCTGCCTTGTCTGCAACAGTACTAGCGATTGCTGGGAGGTGCAGCCCGGGTGTGTGCACCAACGGAAAAGCCGTCGACGGACCGCCAGGAGAGGCAAATCCGATCGACGGCCATTCCGAGAATCAGAAGCTGTAGTGCAGCTGCAGTTGTAGGATCCGCGGCAGGCTGCGGGTATTGTTGATCTGGCCGAAGTTGCTGTCGGTGATGGTGTTATCCGGGTTGCCGTAGCTGGCGATGTTGAAGACGTTAAAGGCGTCGGCCCGGAAGCCGACCGCCTGCCGCTCGGTTATGTGAAAGTCCTTGAAGGCAGAGGCGTCCACCTGACGATAGCCGGGTGTACGTTCACTGCCCACGGAGGCTGTGCCAAAAGTAAGCGCGGCGGCTGGGCCGTAGGCGCAGGTGCCATTGTTTGTGCTGTTGCATGGTACCGCCGAGGGGTCGGTGCCGAACCAGTTGTTCACGGACCGGTTTACGACGTTCAGCTTGCGGTACTGGTTGGCGCGGGACTGACCGTAGGAGTTGGTGTTGCTGTTGTTCGGCCCGTTGATGCTGATGGGCAGGCCGGAGTACATGATGGTGGAGGTAGAGACGGACCAGCCGCCAGCGATGAGGTCCACAGCGCGGTTCACAGTGTGGCCGTACTGCTGACCGCGGCCAAACGGCACCGCGTAGAGCACCAGCGCGCTGAAGTTGTGGCGGACGTCCGTGGCAGAGGGGCCGTAATCCGCGGCGCTGTTGTAGGCATTCTGCCAGGCACCGTTGTGCACGCTGGTGTTGGCCGCGCCATAGTTGCCGGCGCTATTGGTCATGGCGCGGCTGTAGGTGTAGTTGATGGTGTAGGTGAAGCCGTATTCACCACGGTCACGCAGCGTGACCTGGCCGCCGTTGTAATTCATCATGGCAGAGGATTCAGTCACCAGCAGGCCGTTATTGGTGCCCACCAGACCGTCAAATGGACCGGCTGCGGAGGCAGGAATGGCCGCCCCTGACGGCAAAGCTGCAATCTGGCGTGCCTGGGCCAGGGTCAACTGGTTGCCGTTGCGGTAGTCGGCCAGGTGCTGGCCGGTCTCGCCCACGTAGCTGGTTGCGAGCGAAATCGTCTTGTTCAATTCGAACTCGGTCGTCAGGTTAAATTCGTGCAGGTAAGCGGGTTTAATGTTCTGCGGCCACGCGCCGTAATTAGCATTCTGGTTGCTGATGGCGCTGACGTTGAAGCCCTGCGCCGCATGAATGGGCGTGCCCGGATTGTAGGTGGTGCCTGCTGCGGGATTGTTCGCTACAGGGCTTTGCGCGGTTAAGCTCGAAAAGACGAGGAACGGGTTCTGGTAGGTGAGCCGCTGGTTATTGCTGTCGCCCTCAAAGAAGCTGGTGGTGCCATAGCCGCCGCGCAGCACCACACGAGGCGCAGCCTGGTACGCAAATCCAAAGCGCGGCTGTACCTGGTCACGGCTGGGCTGGTAGCAGGAAATGTTGTCGCACACAATGGACCCGGCCGGTGCACCGTTGGGCACGCTGCCCGCGTACTCCACCTTGCCCATGTTCGGGCCGGAGAGCAGCACGTTGGCGGTCTTGTTGTGCGCCTCGTTCCAGCGCTGGTCGTACTCGTATCGGATGCCGAAGTTCAGCGTCAGCTTGTCCGTGGCCTTCCAGTCATCCTGGAAGAAGCCCGCCGAGCGCCACTGCCGGTTGCCCACCAAGCCGCTGCCGCCGGGCAGAGCGATGGACGTGCCATTCGAGCGATCCAGCACAAAGTCCGCGCCACTGTAGCCGGTGTCGGTGCCATTACCGGTAAAGGTGCCGTTGTAGCTGAAGTTGCCCAGCGAACCCTGAGCGCCAAGCAGCACGTAGTTCTGCTGGTAGCGGATGGCCTGCCCGCCGATACTGAGCGTGTGCCGACCACGCTGAATGGTTAGGTTGTCGTAGTAGGAGAAGGTGTTGTCGCGCAGGATCTGCGGGCCACCGATGGTGCCAACCGAGCTGAAGTTATCGCCAATGCCCTGGTTCGAGAAGCCCACGTACGTCTGCGTGCCGAACGGGATACCGACAATCTTGTTGCCGTTCAAGCCGAACTGGCCGGAGGGGTCAGTGGGCACGCTATTGTCCCACCGGACGCGCAGAAACCCCGCGCGCGCCTCGTTCACCACTGAGGGCGAGAAGGTATGCACCCAGCTGGTGCCGAACATCTTGGTGGGGTAGGAGTTCTGCGACGGAAAGCTGAGGGCCAGCACCGCTACACTGCCGTCATAGGCATCGCTATGCGCGTAAAACGCAGTGATCTTGTCGGCCGCACGAGGATCCCACTCGATCTTGACGTCACCCTGGTTGCGGGCGATGAAGGTACGGCGGGCACCGATGTAGTTGTTCTCGATCAGGCCATCCACCGGCGCGGCATTGGGGAGCGGATACAGCTCAGGGTGCGCAAACAGGTACTTGGCCACCGGGCTCACGATTGGCACCTGGTTGTTCACGTACGGCGTGAAATTGTTCTGCGTGTCGTACAGCTGCTTGGGCACGGCAGAAAAGTCGCCCTGCCGCATGGCCGCGGTAAAGACGCTGGCTGTGCCGGTGCCGCCGGTATGTTCACGCACACCCTCATAGTCCACAAAGAAGAACAGCTTGTTCTTGATGACCGGTCCGCCAAACGTGCCGCCAAACTGCGTCTGCGTGAAAGGATTGATGGGCTGGTAGTCGGCCGAACTTGGGTGGTGCTTGTTAGCCCAGCTGTTGGCGTTCAGCTTGTCATTTTCCAGGTAGGCATACGCCGAGCCGTGGAACTGGTTGGTGCCGCTCTTCAGCACGGTGACGATGTCGCCACCGTTCACGTTGCCGTAGCTGGCCGGTGCGTTGGCCGTGATCACGTGAATTTCAGCGATGGCATCCGGCGCGGGATTGTAGCCGATCAGGTTGTTCTGGCCTTCATTCTGGTCGATGCCGTCCAGCGTGTAGTTGTTCGCCTGCGCGCGGTTGCCGTTCATCGATACAACGCCATTGTTGTACGTATTGCGCTCAATGGCGTTGCCGCCAGTAAGGCCAGCGGGGTCGGTATTCACCGCGCCTGGCTGGAACAGCGTAACCGAAGAGAAGTTGCGGCCATTCAACGGGATGGTGCCGATCTGCGCTTCGGACAGCGACAATCCGATGGTGCCATCCGAGGTGTCCAGGATGGGCGCGGTTTCGGCGCTTACATCGACCGTGGTGTTGCTGTTGATGCCCAGGTGCGCGTCGATGCGGGCGGTTTGCGTGATTTCTAGCTGAAAGGCGGGTGCGGTAAACGGGGCAAAGCCCTGTGCATTGACCTCAACCGTGTACCGGCCGATGGGCAGAAACCGGACGGAGTAGACGCCTTCGCCGTTGCTGGTGGTGGGTGTGCGCACCCCGGTGCCGGTGTTGGTGACGGTGATGGCAGCGTTGGGCACAGCCGCGCCGCTGCTGTCGAGCACCGTGCCTGTAATGGTTGCAGTGACTGTCTGACCCTGCAGACCGGCCGGCGCAAGCGCCACCAGGGCGCAGGCCGACATAAGCGTGATTCTCTGTACGTTGATATGAAACTCCTGGGCCGCTGCTTACACCGGCGATGCCGGGCAAGGGCCATCTACAGCTTGGCGACCCTCACTTATTATCAGGCTGTTAACTTGTGAGTGGAAGTGTCGCAAAGCAGTGTGAGTGCGGCATTGTTGCCATAACCGAACAAATGCAAGTGCAATGCATCGTACGGCCAAGTCGCACCATGCGGATGCGCGGTGCTGTTGCCGGTGGAGGTAATCGTGCCCGGTGCGAGACCGTAACCGCCTGGCGGGTACGCAGGCTTGCACGGGGATGCGGCGTTCCCGGAACCTACCGGTAGCACGCCTTGGGAGAGGCTGCGGCAGACGCGCCGTTACCACCTGACCTGGTGTGCGAGCGCGCGCGGGTACAACATCTGCGAAGAGACATGCAAGCAGAATCTGCAGCACAATCGTGCAACAAAACCTCATTCTGGACCGCCGCCCGACTGGCTTCACCACCTTTTGTGCAAGTGCGTTTGGCCGAAAATAATTGCTCCGGAGGGCTGGCAGGGCGGCGGGTTCTGCGTGCTACCATCAGGTTCGTTCCACCGTACTGCAGAGGCTGCGAGGCCAGCCTTTTGCGTCACGGCTCTACTTCGCCGATCGGTTCTGCCAAGGCACGGCCGACGGTCTTCAACGGAATTTGAGAGTCCCCAAGCGCGAGCTTCTCCCTCGTGTGCGATGGCGGTTCTTTGTCTTATTTCGCTCGGCCCGCGTGTTGCCTCGCAGGCCAAAGTGCGCAGGCCCATGCCTGCAACGCAAGGGAATCATGCTGATGTCGTTTGCCCCCACACCCTCGACCGTTCCGCCGCCGCAAAACACCTGGCTACGCATCCTGGGCGCGCTGGAAATGAAGATCAACCGTCAGTCGTTCCATACCTGGCTGAAGCCCACGCGCTTTTCGCACGAGAACGGCCGCACGCTCTTTGTTCGTATCCCATCGGAGCAGTTTCAACACATTGGCGATCGCTACGCCGACCTGATCCACGAAGCGATTGAGGCGCAGAAGCTCGAGGTGGACGAGGTCCGCTTTGTCACAGTGGAAGATGACCCTTCCGCTCCAAAAACGCGTGAGGATGGCGGCTTTGCACCGGTGCCGTCGCACTCGCCCAATGCGCCGCAGGGTGGCCCGCAGAACGGGAGCCAAAGCAACGGCATGCTACAACACGGTGCGCCGTCTGCGCTGGGCATGAATCGGCATGTACCGGCCATGCCCACGACGGAGCAGGCCCGCTTTGACTGGAACAGTGCCGCACAGCTGAACTCGCGCTACCTGTTTGAAAACTTCGTGATCGGCAGCGGCAACCAGTTTGCACATGCTGCCTCGCAGGCCGTGGCAGAGCGGCCATCACGCGCCTACAATCCGCTGTTCCTGTACGGCGGCGTGGGCATGGGCAAAACGCACCTGATGCAGGCCATTGGCCACGAGGTGAAGCGCCGCAACCCGCACGCAAGCATCATGTACGTGTCGGGTGAAAAGTTTACCAACGAGATGATCAACAGCGTGCGCTACGACAAGATGAGCGGCTTTCGCGACCGCTTTCGCACCGTCGACGTCCTCTTGATCGATGACATCCAGTTCCTCGCCGGCAAGGAGCGTACGCAGGAAGAGTTCTTCCACACCTTTAACGCGCTGCACGAGAGCATGAAGCAGATCGTGATCGCCAGTGACCGGCCGCCCAAAGAGCTTGCGAACTTTGAGGACCGGCTGCGATCGCGCTTTGAGTGGGGATTGATCGCGGACATTCAGCCGCCCGACCTCGAGACCAAGGTCGCCATCCTGCAGAAGAAGGCGGAGAGCGAGCAGACCGTGCTGCCCACCGATGTGGCCATGTTCATCGCGGGCAACGTGCGCACGAACGTGCGTGAACTGGAGGGCGCGCTGATCCGGCTGATCGCCTGGTGCAGCATGCACCACGTGGCCATTACGCTGGCGACCACGCAGCAGTGCTTGAAGCAGTTCATCGACACGCAGGTGCGCAAGGTGACCATCGAGGCCATCCAGCGCGCCACGGCAGAGCAGTTCGGCATGAAGATCAGCGAGCTGAAGCAGAAAAACAACTCGCGTCAAATTGTGGTGCCGCGCCAGATCGCCATGTACCTGGCCAAGCAGCTGACCGAGGCCAGCCTGCCGGAAATCGGCCGACAGTTTGGCGGCAAGCACCACACCACCGTGATGCACAGCATCGCCAAGATCGACGAACAGCGCCGCGAAGATAAGGCGCTGAACAGCACGATTACCAAGCTGATGGAAACGCTGAGCTAGCCATCGCAGCAGCGAACTTCCGACAACATTCCTGTGGATCATCCTTGCTGGGGCTGGTATAGTCACACCGTCTACGGGGTGCGTCATTTCCACTGCCCAGAAAACTTCCACCCGAATCGGCGTTTTGCACTTTCTATATTGCTGCGCGGCGATTGCCCTGGTTGCCTCTGCGCCGCTGCTGCGGGGGCAAAGTTTTGACGTAATGGCCGAACCACCTACCCAGACACTGCATGTCAACACGCAGATTGTGCTGCTTGATGTCGCGGTCGTCGATAAGAAGGGCCATCCTGCAGCAGTTGCGTTGGGTCGCGATGATTTCACCATTACAGAAGACGGCAAGCCGCAACGGCTCCTGTCGTTTGAGCCTCCTGCGTCTCGAGCAGCGGCTGCGACAGCTGTCTTTGTGCTGGACGAACTGAATTCAAGCGCCGCCGACCGGGGATATTACCTCGTTTGCTTAGAGCAGTACCTTCGGTCGTCGCCTGCAGTGCTCCCAATTCCAACAGAACTAATGGTGTTAAGTGCTTCGTCGCTGAAAATCGTACAACCCGCGACCCAGAGTCGTGCCGACCTGCTTGCCACCGTACTCCACTGGCCAGC
>CALMOM010000009.1 GCA_937873305.1 uncultured Terriglobus sp. | reverse complement strand
ACGATATTGCCCGTTTTGGGGCGGAGGTTTTCCGGCCTTCACCGCGGCAGAGTGACCTCATGGTCGTGGCGGGTCGTGTCTCGCAGAAAATGGCTCCTGTGATCCGTCGCCTGTACGAGCAGATGCCTGAGCCAAAGTGGGTGATCTCCATGGGAGCGTGCGCTACGTCAGGCGGTGTGTTCAACAACTATGCGCTGCTGCAGGGCGTCAACCAGATTATCCCGGTGGACATTTATGTTCCTGGCTGTCCGCCGCGTCCTGAGCAGCTGCTCTACGCCATAACGCTCCTGCAGGAAAAAATTCAGAAGGAGCGGGGCAGCATCCGTGAAAGTTTGAACATCGCATGACCATCTTGGGTTTTGAACTTCAGCCGAAAGTAACTAGGAAGGTTCGGCTTAGGATTTCGATGACCACTTCTGGTGTAAACCAGGGTGGTCAGCCGATCTAGCAGAAAGACGATAGCAGAAAATTTCTGCAGGCAAAGCAATGCTGCTATAGACTCTAAATCGCACTTGGTACAAGTGGGCCGTTCGCAGTAGAGCCCACACTCACACAGTAAAGACTTCCGCGGAGGATACGTCGCATGCAATTTCAGCCGTTTCGCATACTGGGCCGATCGCTACTGGCAGCGAGCGCAGTCAGCCTGGGCGCTGCAAGCCTAGGTGCGCAAACAACAGCAGCAGCCGCACCACCAGCAGGTCCGAACCCATCGCGCGTAGATGTGTTCCTCGGCTATTCGTACTGGGGCGGCCATGGCACGGTAAAGCCGGCTGGGATTACATACTCATCCGTAAACATTGGAGCCATCGGTTCTGGCGCGTTCTACTTCAACAAGTACGCGGGTATCGAGGTTTCCGCCGCAGCGCACCCAAATGGTCAGAACGATGGTCTGTTCCTCTATCAGGCCGGTCCCACGTTCCGTTTTCCTACCAATGGTGTGACGTTCTTCGGGCACGCCCTTGCCGGTGGTGCCTACCTTGGCGGCCCAAATAGTGAAAACCCCGCTTCGTACGAGCATGAGCCATACCGCTGGGGACCGTCATTAGCCGTTGGTGGTGGCATGGACTATGATCTGCCGTTCCATAACCACGCATTCGGCATTCGTTTGTTCCAGGCTGACTACACCTATATTCATGAGGATTACGGCCCATACGTCGGCATTCCGACCGGGGGCGTTCTGGGCGGTCGCGCAAACATTAGTTCGGCTCAGTTGAGTTCAGGCATCCTGATGCACTTCGGTCACATCGTGCCGCCGCCTCCAGTTACCTACAGTTGCGTGGCTAGCCCGACTTCGGGCTATGCTGGCGACCCGATCACGGTTACGGGCACTGCGACCAACCTCAACCCGAAGAAGACCGCGACGTACTCTTGGACCTCTGATGGCGGCAAGGTTTCAGGCACCAGCAATGTTGCAACCGTTGATACCGCGGGCTTAAACCCCGGTAACTACAACGTGAAGGGCACTGTCACCGAGAGCCAGAAGGTTGGACGGTTTGCAGATTGTACGGTTCCGTTTGCAATCAACCCACTCCCTGCTTTGTCTCTGACCTGCTCGTCAAGCCCATCCACCGTAGCCCCAGGCGGCTCCTCGACCATCACCTCGGTCGTCTCGGATAGCTATGGTCGTCCGGTCAACTACACCTATAGCTACAGCTCGACTTCGGGCTCGGTATCGGGTAGCGGGACCACCGCAACTCTATCCACCACTGGTGCGGCCCCCGGTACTATCACGGTGACCTGCAACGTGTCGGATGATAAGGGTCGCAACGCAACCGCCACCACCTCTGTAACGATCAATGCACCGGTTGCACCACCGCCGGCCGCAACAAGCTCTGCTCTTTGCACCATTACTTTCGACCGCGATAAGAAGCGGCCGGCACGTGTGGACAATGAGGCAAAGGCCTGCCTGGATGACATCGCACTCAACCTGCAGCGGAACTCTGGCGCGACGCTGGTTGCCACTGGCAACTCGGCTTCGACAAAGGGTGGCACTCGCCTCGCAGCAGAGCGTGCCGTGAACGAGAAGGCGTACCTGGTTGGTGAAAAGGGCATCGATGCTTCCCGCATCATGGTCTACACCGGCACGGACAGCTCCAACTCGGTACAGAACACGTTGGTACCGTCCGGTGCGACCGCACCCTCCACGGGCACCGCAGTGGATGAGAGCAAGACCAAAGCACAGCCTCGCAATGGTCGTGCACGGGCTCACCGCCGCAAGTAACTGAGTGCAAGCACGCAGGGGCTGGCCTTTGGGCCGGCCCTTTGTGTTGCCTTTCGGGCAGGCAGAATGCAGGGCGGCACGTCCTGCCTCCGCTGCGCTTGTGTTTGCACGAATCTGCCTGGATTCCTCCTGGCTGATCCCGGAGTCCGTCAACTTTAAAATCGGAAATGTTCTTAACTTTCGGGAGCAATCCCAAGGATGTACATGAAGTCTTTGTTGCGCACTTGCCTTGCCCTGCCTGCACTATCGCTCCTGTGCACACTTGCCGCCCCTGCCCAGGCTCCGTGGCTTCCCTACGGGCCGGATGGCGGTGACGCACGCTCTTTCGCCTCGGACCCGCACGACCATTCCCACGTATATCTGGGAACGGTAAGTGGAACCATCTACGACTCCCATGATGGCGGGCAAAGCTGGCAGCGGCTGGCGCGTGTAGGCAAGCGGGATGACTTGGTGCTGGACAACATCATGGTTGATAGCACCAATCCGCAGCATGTGCTCGTGGGTGGATGGGTGCTGAGCCACGTGGATGGCGGCCTTTACGTCAGCAACGACGGTGGTAAAAGCTGGACCGCAAACGAGCAAATGAAGGGTCACTCGATCCGTGCGCTGACGGCGTCGCCGTCCGATTCGAAAACGATCGTGCTGGGTGCACTTGACGGCGTCTATCGCAGCACGGACGGTGGGTCTAGCTGGACCTTGATTAGCCCAGAGGGCAGCACAGAACTGCACGAGATCGAGTCCGTCGCCATCGACCCGAAAGACCCCAAGACAATTTATGCCGGCACTTGGCACCTGCCCTGGAAGACCACCGATGGCGGGGCGAAATGGACCAATATGAAGGAAGGCATCATTGATGACTCCGACGTGTTCTCCATCATCGTCGATCCAAGCAATGCCAAGAACATCTATCTGTCGGCCTGCTCGGGCATCTACCGCAGCACAGATGAAGGTGGGAAGTTCACCAAGGTTCAGGGCATCCCCGCGACCGCACGGCGTACCCGTGTGCTGATGGAAGATGCCAAGAACCCTGCGACAGTCTTTGCCGGTACCACCGAAGGGCTGTGGCGCACCACCGATAGCGGGCACTCGTTCGCCCGGAATGGCAATCCTGGCTGGATTATTAACGACGTCAATATCGATCCGGATAACAGCAAGCGTGTGCTCCTCGCCACGGATCGCACGGGTGTGCTGCTTTCGAACGACGGCGGCCTCACCTTCACCAATTCAAACCAGGGCTTCTCCACCCGCCAAATTTCCGCGGTGGCACAAAATGCTTCCAAGCCGGAGCAGCTGTATGTCGGTGTGATCAATGACAAGGCAGCCGGTGGTGTGTTCAGCAGCATCGACGGCGGCTTATCCTGGGCGCAAACCAGCAAAGGGCTGAACGGTGCAGACATTTTCTCGCTGACGGAGACGAGCGACGGCACGCTGCTGGCGGGCACGCGGCACGGCATCTATCGCCTGAACGGGGATACATGGCAAAGCTCCGGCCTCACACTGCCCCTCGCTACGGAGGAGGTTGCACCCGTGTCTGCTGCCACACCCGTCGCTGCGCAGCGGGTTTCGCCTGCCCATGCGAACAGCAATCCGGTAGCTAAGGGCAGGACGGCCGTACGGCAGTCCGCCGAGACACCCGTTCACACGGCGGCGAAACGGTCGCCGTCCGTGGGCACGGCACCAGTCCATGCCCCCACGCCAGAGGAGTCGAGCACCGGCGTGTATGCGCTGTCCTCTTACGACAACACAGTGTTTGCTGGTACGGAAACGGGCCTGCTCTCCTCGGTGGACAACGGCAAGAACTGGCAGCATGTGAGCAGTGCTAGCAACCAACCCTGGCATGTGGTGCAAGGC
>CALMOM010000008.1 GCA_937873305.1 uncultured Terriglobus sp. | reverse complement strand
GTCAGACATAGAGGTGCGTGTCGCAAAGGCGGAGTACAGCGACCTGCTTAGTTCCACTGCCACCAACGGCAAAGTGGAACCCATGCAAAATTTTCAGGCGCACGCCGCGGAACCTGGAACTGTGAAGGCTGTCTACGTTCACGATGGTGACCACGTCGCCGGCGGCACACTCCTGCTGCAGATGGACTCTGCCACCGCAAGCGCACGTGTGGAGACGGCGCGATCAGCGATCGCACAGGCGGACGCAGCACAACATGACATTCGTCAGGGCGGATCGGCAGACGAGCGGATTGGCATGTCCGGTGATCTAAATCGAGCGAAACTGCAGGTGGATCAGAGCCGGAACGACCTGACTACTTTGCAAGCGTTGCAGGCAAGGGGCGCCGCGTCCACCAGCGAGGTGACCGCCGCGCAGGAACGGCTCGCCAGCGCGCAGTCATCCCAGCAGTCTGTGCAGCAGCGTTCCACAGAGCGTTACGCATCCACAGACCGGCGTCGCGTTCAGGCGCAGGTGGCCGACAGCCGCGCAGCTCTTGCAGCCGCCCAGGACAGCCTGGCCAAGTCTGTGATCCGGGCGCCCTTTGCGGGAACGATTTATTCCTTGCCGGTAAAGCCATACGAGTTTGTTCCGTCAGGTGAGGAACTCGTGCAGCTGGCCGACCTTTCCAGGGTGCAGGTGCGTGCGTATTTCGACGAACCGGAAATTGGCAAGCTCAAAACCGGTGCAGCCGTGACCATCAAGTGGGACGCCAAGCCGAGTCGATCCTGGCATGGACACATCATCCAGGTGCCACTGACGGTTATCACTTACGGCCCACGCAACGTGGGCGAGGCGCTCATCGCCGTGGATGATGCAAACGGCGAATTGTTGCCCAACACCAACGTGAACGTCAACGTGACCACGCAGCAGATTTTTCACGTGTTGAGCCTGCCGCGTGAGGCGCTGCACACGCAGGGTGCAGACAACTTTGTCTACCTGGTGCAGCACGGCATGCTGGTGACGCGGCCAGTGCAGATTGGTGCATTGAACCTGATGCGCGTGCAAATCGTCTCGGGGCTGCAAACCGGCGATGTGGTGGCACTGAACCCACTCAGCAGTAGTGTGGACCTGAGTGAAGGCTTGCGCGTGAAGGCCGTAGCGCAATGAGCCTTGCGTCTCTTAGCAGAGTTGGCGTGGTGGTGCTGGTCTGTGGCGCGGGAGTTTGCGCACAGTCTCTGAACACCGCAAAGATCGCAGCACGTGCCGGCAACGTGGACTCCGCGCTTGCAGACTTGGACCGCGTAGCAGCCGATGCACCCGCACAATCGCTGCGCTGCAGCCTGTACGCATCCATCGACAGGGTGGATGAGGCGATGAAAGCCTGTGAGGCTGCGGCCACACTAGCCCCTGCGAGTAGTGACGACGCACTGGCCCAGGCACGTGCCTATGGCGGAAAAGCAGACCAGGGTGGAGCTCTGACCGGCCTGCGCATGGTTGGCAAAATACGCTCTGCGTTCGAGCGCGCAGTGCAACTGAACGGCAAAAGTGTGGAGGCACTAAGCGACTTGGGCGAATTCTATGTGGAGGCACCTGGGATGGTCGGCGGCGGCCTCGACAAGGCCGAGGCACTCGTCGCGCGGCTGCAGCCCCTGTCGCCGGCACGCGCGCACCGCCTGGCTGCGATGGTCGCAGCAAAACGCAAAGACAGCGGTCGCGCAGAGCTGGAGTATCGCGCAGAGCTGGCAGTCGCACCTACGCCGGAGGCCTATGTGGATCTGGCCAGGTTCTACGGCAGTCAGAAGCAGTGGGATGCCGCCGTGGAAGACGCGCGCCTTGCGATGGATCGTGACGCGCAGCACGGACCGGACACGCTGGACGCCGCAAAACTCCTGATTGGATGGAAGCGCGGCCAACCCGCGGCGCAGGCAGGCCTGCGGAGCTACTTACAGTCATCGCAGGCGAATGTGGCAAGCTACGCAAAGGCACATGTCCTGCTTGGTGAGAGCCTCAGCGATGCCGGTGACAGAGCAGCCGCGAAGCTGGAGTACCAATCAGCCCTGGCGTTGGCCCACGACTACGCTGCTGCCAGGCAAGGGCTTAACCGATGACACACAAACGATTGCAGCGGCTTGTGCCGTTCGTGTTCTCGGTGGCTGCGCCTAGTTTGGCTGCCGCGCAGATCTCCTTGCAGAGCGCGGTCACCCTGGCACTCAAGAACAGTCCACGGATCAGGATTGCGCAAGCCGACCTGGACAAAGCGCGCGCAGCACACGGCGAAGTCGAGGACGCCTACGTCCCGGTTGTCTCGACGGTTGGCGGCTATGGCCTGTCCACGGGCGCTCCGCTCAATGTTCCCGTGGTATTCAGTATTACCGCGCAAAGCCTCGTGTTTTCGTTTTCGCAGCGCGATTACATTCGTTCCGCACAGCAATCGATTGAAGCCGCGGAACACCTGCTTCGCAATCAGCAGATTGAGGTGGTGGAAGATACAACCAACACCTACGTTGCGCTCGACAATGCGCTGGAGCGGCAACGTACGCTGCGCGAAGCCGGAGCCTTTGCAGACCGCCTGGTGATGATCACCACGGAGCGGATCGACGCTGGTGTGGATGCCAAGGTCGAACTGCCCAAGTCACATCGAACGGCCACCCAGATCCGCTTGCAGCGGCTACAACTGCAGGACGAGATTGCTGCAAACACCGGCCACCTTGCCCTGCTGACGGGCCTGCCAGAGGGCGGTCTGCGTACCGATTCTGCGTCCATTCCCGCCCTGGCGGCTCCGCGTACCGATCCTCCAGATGCACCCTTTGGCGGAGACAGTGAGGGTGTGGGAGCGGCCTTTGCCAATGCACGTGCAAAGCAGTACGCCGCTTTCGGTGACCAAAGGTACACGCTGCGTCCGCAGGTCTCGTTCAATGCGGGGTACAGCAGGGTCGCCACGGAGCTGTCGAGCTATGCGAACTACTATCCACGGTATGCAGGTACCCCGGATAAGCCGAATAGCCAAAACTCCTACGGCTTTGGTCTGCAGGTCACGCTTCCGCTGCTGGACCTGGCACACCGCTCCAAGGCTCGCGAGGCTCCGGCTGACGCTGCGCGCGCCTTTGCAGAAGCAGAGCAGCAGCGCGGTGTTTTTCACGAAGGCCGGGCGCGACTGCGCAACTCGACGCTAGAGCTGCAACTGCGCTCCGAGATGGCTCGCGATGAACAGGAAATTGCGCGCGACCAGATGGAAACGCTGCAGGTGCAGTTGCAATTAGTCTCCGGCACTTCAAGCACTCCACAGTCGACACCCAAGGATCTGCTCAACGCACAATTGCAGGAGCGACAGCGTTACCTGGATGTTCTGCTGATCGAGCTGCAGCTGCGGCAAACGCAGGTGAACCTGTTGCGGCAGACAGACGGCTTGAGCGTTTGGGTCCTTGGCGCAACCGGCACCGGCAGTGGCGGTACCGCAGCGGGAGCCATTGCACAACCCATAAGTACACCTG
>CALMOM010000007.1:14729-19274 GCA_937873305.1 uncultured Terriglobus sp. | reverse complement strand
ATGGCGGGGTGTTCGCGGTCGCGCGCGATGTGGAAGCGCGCCTCGGCCATGGGGAGGACCTCTTGCAACAGCTGCTTCGAAAAGAGTTGCTGGTTCTCGAAGATGAGGCCGCCCACGCGGTTCCAGCCGGCGGTCACGATCTTCATTTCGCCGTAGCCCAGCGGCATCACGACCACCATGGGCGCGATTTTGCCGTCGTGCAGCAGGGAATCGAGGATGAGGTTGGCCTGGCCTGCCTGCACCCAGCCCTCGGCACCGTCGGAGTAGCCGTGGTTCAGGTACAGCACCGGGTACGGCTGCTTGCGTGCGGGGTCATAGCCGGGCGGCGTGTACACCCACATGTCGCGGTCGCCGGTGTCGTCCGCGTCAGGCGTCACCAGCTTGGAGCGGTACAGGACGTGCTCGACCGTGCCGTGTGAGATGTCGGTGCGGTCCCACGGTTGCGGTGTGGGCGCGGGTACTTTGACAACGGTCGTGGGCGAAATTAGATTCGGGCGGATGTGTGCGTTGCGCGGGTCGACTTCGCGCTGGCCGTCCACTACGAAGGTGTAGCCGTAGATCTGCGGCTGCATGGGCGGCGTGGTCGCCTCCCATGTGCCTTGGGTGTTCTTTGTCAGGTCGAGCGGTTTGGGATTGCCCTCGACGGTGACGGCGACCTTCTGTGCATTGGGTGCCACAAGGCGAAAGGTGACTGCGCCGTCGGCCGCGACCTCTGGCGAGGTAACTGGCGCGGCTGCCACCATGCCCTGTGCTGCCGCAGGTGACGCCGCCTGCGGACTTGCCTGTTGCGCTAGTACCGCTCCAGCACAAAAAGCGACAAAGGCGGCAGCCCGAAAAGGATAGTTTGCGTTCATTTTAGTGAGTCCCCAAAGTGAATCTTGGCACGTGAAGGTCAGTGGCCTGAGCTAGGTTCAGGTCACTCATGTTCTGGAAGAAGATGTCTCAGGCGTGCCTTGCGGCTACCTTGCAGAATGATTTCTGCGTCAAGATTCGCTGGATCAATTGCTCTCATGAACTCGCGACAGATACCGCATGGAGGGAGAATGTAAAGCTCTCCTGATTCGGGATTACGCCAGACAGCAACTACCTTGTGAAAGATGTACTCGCCGGCAGTAATCATCTGCGCGAGGGCACTGCGTTCGGCGCAGAGTCCCCAACTCGGAGTATCCACGCAGAGGCCCAGAAACAACGTTCCGCTCTGGCTCACAATGGCTGCTGCCACGTCGCCGAATAATCGTCCACCCACGTTGCGTGGCCTCAAGATCTGAGTTGCTGCGGCGATAAGAGTCTGGTCGTCGACTGCTACGTGAGATTGGCGCATGTGTGATCGTCTACTACGGCGACCTCTCCTACCGGAACAGCAGTGGGCTGAAGGCGATCAGGTCGTCACGCCACACCATCCAGGTGTGCATGCCGGGTGTGTCGCGCACCTGCACATTGCCCTTGATGTTCGCCTTGGCCCAGGTCTCGAAGCCGTGGTTCACGGTGATGAGCGCGTCCTCGGTGCCGCAGCTGATCCACAGCAGCTTGACTGGCGGTTGCGTCGCTGTGTTGGGCAGCATGGCCTTGAAGGCCGCGTCGTAAGTGGCAGCGGGCACGTCCTTGCCGCGGATGTCCATGGTCGAGGTAATGCCGGACGAAAACATGCCCACGTAGCCGAAGACCTCCGGGTGGTTCAGACCGGTGTACTGACTGTGACCGCCGCCCATGCTGAGGCCAGCCATGGCGCGGTGCGCGGGGTCACGCGCAGTATTGTAGCGCGCCTCCACCATAGGCAGGATTTCATGCAGCATCTGGTCAGAAAAGGTCTCCTGGTTCTTGACACCCAGCGCGGGCGGTCGCGGATTGCGCTCGATCATCTCCATGGTGCCGTAGCCGCGTGGCATCACAACGACGAACGGCTGAATCCTGCCGTTGTGCAGCATGGAATCGAAGATCAGGTTGGCCTGCCCGGCTTCGACCCAGCCATTGGCCGCGTCGGAAAAGCCGTGGATCAGGTACAGCACGGGATACGGCTCCTTACGCTTCGCGTCGTAGCCAGGCGGGGTGTACACGTACAGGTCGCGGTCGGCGCTGTAACCGTCCTTGGGCGCGAGCTTCGAATAGTAGACGTGGTGGGTAATTTCGCCGTGTGGAATGTCGGTGAGGTCCCATGGCTGCGGCGTATCGGCGGGCACATGCATGACGACGGTGGGGCTCAGCAGGTTGGGGCGAATGTTCGGATTGCGCGGGTCTAACTCGCGCTTACCATCGACAGAAAAGCTGTAGCCGTAGTACTCCGGCTGCTTCGGTCCGGTGGTTGCATCCCACACGCCTTGTGCGTTTTTGGCCATTGGCAGCGGCTTGGCGTCACCCTCGATGCTCACCGTGACCACCTGCGCATTCGGCGCTTCGTAGCGCAGCGTGACAGTGCGGTCCGGGTGCACCTCCGGTGAGACCACCGCCAGCGTGCTGGTGGGCGCCACGCCGGTGGCAGCCGGTGCCGTCGCGGTGGGTGCCTGGGCGTGCAGTCCCAGCGTGGGAGCAAGCAGGAGGAGGATGAAGGGGATGCGCAGTGTTCGCATGGAGGCCAAGTGTAGCAAGCCAGAGACAGAAAAGGGCAGCCCAAGGGCTGCCCTGTCCGCAGGCCCTTGCAGGCCTAGAGGGGATCCAACTTCTTCAACCCCTTCTTGCGCTTGTGTGTGCTGCTGGATTCGTCGCTCTTGTCGTAGTCGGGCTTGGTTTTCTTCGCGTTGCCCTTTTTGTCGAGAACGGGTGCCTGGCCCTGGGGGGTCTTTGCGCCCGCCACGTCGTTGACGGCATCCGGCGCTTCCGCGGCACGTTCAATGGGTGGCAGCGCTGTGGTGGCCGGACCGACCGCGCTCAGGCCGTTGTTCGTCGGCGTGCTGGCCGTGACGCCTGGTGTCAGGATGGTGACGCCGGTACTGGCACCGCCTCCGCCAGAGCTGAGCGGGGCCACACCGGGGGGCGTCGTGGTAAAGCTGCTGCCGACGCTGGTGCCGGAGGTTGTTCCAGCATCGGACGTTGGAATGTCTTGCAGGCTGGGGCTGGCAGCCGCGCCCAGTGCGCTACCCTTGGCACTGTCTGCGGCGGCAGCTTCGTCAGCCCGTACCGTGTTTGGTGTCAGCGGCGTCCCGGTTGCTGCGACGGGCTGCAGCGCGGCCTTGTAGGCTTGCTCCGAACGCTTTGTCACTGCCGGTGCGGTCGTTGCCTTGGGGTCGGCCATGGCCGGGTCGCCAATGCGCGCGGCCTGCACGGTATCGGGTCCGCGGAAGATAATGCCCTTGGCGCGGTTCGCCAGGGAGTAGGTCTGTCGGCTGTCTTCCAACGCCTGGCTCGCAGCAATCTGCTCTGCGCTCGGCTCAGGAATGGGCACGTTCATCGCCTCCAGGCGATCGCGCGCGTCCTCCATGTGAGGCGAGGCGGCGTACTGCAGCACCACGCGACCATACGCGGCTGCGGCCTCATCGTCATAGGTCTTCAGCAGGCGTGCCCGGGCACCCTCGGGCAAATTGGGGATGGTGCGTACATACCGCGACTGGGCGGCGTAGGCATCGCCCAGGCTGATCAGCGTTTGGTCGATATGGCTGAAAAGGGGATAGGTATCGACTACTGTTTGATAGCGCGCGATGGCAGCGACCCAGTTTTCATGCCGCGCGTAGTGGTCGCCAATGCCGGTTTCACGCTGCCCCAGCACCTCCTGTACCTCGCGCAGTTTTTGCTTGGCCTCGGGAATGAGCGCGCTGTCCGGATACTGGTTCAGCATGTTCCGGTACTCGTCCTGCGCGTGTACCACCTTGGTGTAGTCGCGGTCCGGGCGATCCATCTGCTTGAAGTAGATGTCGCCAATGCGCATCTGCGCCTCGGCCGCTTCGGGCGCATTGGGAAAAAAGATGATGAAGTCGTGGTACTCGGTTTCGGCTTGGGCGAGCGCGCCGCTGCCACCCTCGCGATACCAGCTGTCGGCAAACGCCAGTTTGGCGCGCATCTGGTACTCGGAGTCGGGATAGGTCGACAGCATGGTCTGCAGGTCAAGCCGCGCTACCTCATAGTGGCCCTTGTTGATGGCGACCATGGCCTTGTCATACAGCTGCTTGTCCGGCTGACCGCTCTTCACGTTGCCCAGCGGGTTCAGCTTCATCTGCTGCTTGCGCGTCTTCTCGTTCTGGCTGGCGGTCTTTACGGTGTCCTTGGACTTCTGCACCTTGTCGTCCGCACTCTTGCGCGTGCGGCCACGCTTGGGTGTGTCGTTGCTCAGGACCGCGGTGGGTGTCTGGTCTGTGGCGGCCGTCGTTCCCGCAGGCAGATCACCCGGTGCAGCTGCGGGTGAGGGGGTCGACTGCGGCGTGCTCTGCTGGGTTTGGGCGACACCTGTAGCTGCCAAGCCCGCGGCCAGCAGTGTAACCGCGACGCCCCGCCGTGTGAAGAAAGACCGCGACGCTACAGACCGGAAGAAAGGAACCACCATGCTTGAAACCTCTGCGCGCGGTATGGCAGTAGCCCTGCCGCGGATGAACTGCGTTTATTCTAAGCCGCCGGGCATTA
>CALMOM010000007.1:10455-14719 GCA_937873305.1 uncultured Terriglobus sp. | reverse complement strand
GCATTACGTTGACCGAGCCGTCCTGACCCGTTGGACGGGTAAGCGTCGTGGCGGTTACCTAGGCCTGCATCTGCGTGGCTGCTTGTGCCGCCTTGAGAAACTCCCGCGCGTTGCGTTCGGTGGCTTCCTGCTGCCCGGCCCCTGCAAAAATCGCGGACCCTGCCACCAGCAAATCGGCCCCAGCCTTTACCGCGTCGGCGACCGTATCCTGCCCAATGCCGCCATCCACCTCGATGCGGAAGTGGAGGCCCATCTCCTCGCGCAGACTGCGCAGGTGCCGCACCTTTTCCAGGCAGCGCGGGATGAAGCTTTGGCCGCCAAAGCCGGGGTTCACCGTCATCACCAGCACATGATGCACCAGCGGCAGCACCTCGATGAGTGTCTCGACCGGCGTCGCCGGGTTGATCACCACGGCCGGCTCCATGCCATGTTCGCGGATGCTCGTGAGCGTGCGGTGGAGGTGGCGGCATACCTCCTGATGGACCAGCAGCCAGTTCGCACCGGCCTTGGCAAAGTCGCCGATATAGCGGTCTGGGTCTTCAATCATCAGGTGCACATCGAGCGGCAGCTCTGTTATGCGGCGCACCGCTGCGACGACCGGCGGTCCAAAGGTGATGTTCGGTACAAAGTGGCCGTCCATCACGTCCACGTGGCATACGGTGCCGCCGCCGCGGGTTGCGGTCGCAATCTCCTCGGCCAGGTGGGTAAAGTCGGCGGCGAGGATGGAAAAGGCCAGGTCAAGCATGCACGGCAAGTGTAGCAAGCGGTGCTCACGAGCTGCCTTCCGCGCAGACGGTAGCATGGGGCTGAGGAGTTGCCCTTGTCCGTTGCTGCACTGCCGTTGCCCGCTGGAGAGTTCCGTGCCTACCTGTTTGACCTGGACGGCACCGTCGCCGATACCATGCCCGGCCATTTCCAAGCCTGGACAAAGGCGCTGGCGGCGCACAGTGCCATGCTGCCGGAAGCGCTGTTTTACGAGTGGGGTGGTGTGCCACCGCTGCGTGTCGCAGAACTGCTGAAGGACCGATTCGGTTACACCTTTGACCCGGCGGCGGTCATGAGCGACAAGGAGGCGCTCTTTCTGCTGGGCGTGGATGACGTGAAGCCCATTGCATCCGTACTGGCGCACATTGTGGAGGCGCACGGGCGCATCCCGCTGGCCATTGTGTCCGGATCACCCCGCACGAATGTGGAGCGGACGCTGGCCGCGCTGGGCCTGACAGACCGCTTCAGCGTACTTGTTTGCGCGGAGGACTACGCACAGGGCAAGCCGCATCCGGAGCCGTTCCTGCTGGCGGCGCGGCTGCTCAACGTCGCTCCAGCGGACTGCCTGGTGTTTGAGGACGCAGATGCAGGCATCGCCTCTGCGGCGGCAGCGGGCATGCAGTGGGTGCGAGTGCCGCAGACGGTGCCTGCGGGCGCCTAGCGTCGACGCTGCTGCATGCGTTGCCAGATCAGCGCGCCAAAGCCGTACCCCAGCAGCGGGCAGACCACTGCCGTCAGCATCAGCCATAGCGGCAGTCCCTGCAGGGACGCGCCGTGTGCACGCAGCCGCAGCACATGCAGTACGTTGAACACCACGAACAGCCCGCCGCCATAGGCCAGCACGCCGAACCGCAGGATGAAACGGTACCGCGGGCTCACGCAGCACCCTCAGCGGAGCTACTCTGTTCCGGTGCCGTTGCTGGTGGTGGCGGAGTGGTGAGCCGGGCCGCGGCGCGCACCATCTGGCGCATCGGCCACGCATCGCGCTCGCGGAAGAACGCCGCGCCGCCTCGCTGCTTTTCTGGCCGGTAATACCAGCGCCGCAGCAGCGCCAAGTGGTCGCCCAGCTCGGTCGTGCTGCTGTACCCCGGTCCATCTTCAAGCCGTGCAATGGCGGCCAGCATGCGCTCCTCCGGACCGGCGCTGTCGGCAGCAGGTGCACCAAGAGCCACTGGCGCCAGCATCATGGGCTGGGCAAACAGCGACGACCCAACTTCTTCCTGCTCCTTCGCCAGCCGTACGCCCAACACTGAGACGACCTCCGGCCCACGCAACGTGCCATCGGCAAACACATACACCTGCACCTCTGGCTCATCGTGCTGGCGATGCACATGCGGCAGTACCAACACCAGCCGCAGCGCGTCCAGCGGACGCACAAGATCGTCTGGCAACTGCATTACCGGCTTCACCTTTGCGATGCGGGCGTGGGCCGCGGCAGCCTGCTCAAACTTCATGTCTCTCGATGCCTCTTCCCGTGCAGATTCCAGTTCGGCCAGCAGCGAAGCTCCGCCCGTCGAGAGAAACGCGAGAGCGCGTTCCGCCTCGGCGCGGTACTCGCCGTCCGTGCAGCGGGCCTGGCAGGGTGCCATGCACTTCTTCATCTCGCCGTAGATGCAGCCGGGATCGTCGGGCGAGGGCTTGAGTTCCATGAAGCAGCGGCGGATGACAAACAGCTCCTCCACCGCCTCACGGTAGCGCTCCGCCGACAGCCGCGATGCGAACGGGCCAAACGTGGTGTGCAGCGAGCGTCGGCGCAGGTGATTGGTCACATAGATGCGTGGAAAGCGGTTTTCCACGGCATACCGAACGGTAAACGGTGGACTCAGGCGCATGCGCGTGCGGGCACCCTGGGCACCAAAGACCAGCGCCTGCGCACGGTACAGCAGCAAGAGCGCTTCCAGGTCAGAGTGGGTGGCGCGCCAAGCAATGCGCGCCACGCGGGTTCGCAGGTTCAGCCGCTTGGTCTGGCCTTCCATCGGCTCCAGCAGCCGCTGCACGCGCCGTCGCAGGTTCGCAGACTGCATCAGGAACGGCCTATCCGTGGCCGCGTGGCCGAACAGCGCGACCACACCGGCTTCTACCGGAACGGCACGCAGCACGTCCGCGCCTGCCTTCGCCGAGAACGAGATTTCATGATCGAAGATGGGCGGTGCTGGCACAGGCTCCATGGTACCCGCCGCGCTGCCGTAGCATGGTCCCTGCACGTGAGCGGGGGGCGAGGCATGAAGCTCGGCATCATCAACAGCGCGTTCGAGCAGGCGGGCATGGACACCGTCACGGGCCTTCAGCACATTGCGCGCATCGGCTTCGACTGCGTGGACCTGTTTACTGAGGCCATGACACTGCCCGAAGCGCGACGCCGGGACATTGCTGCGGCCTGTGAGCGCCTCCACCTGCCCATTGTCTCGCTGCCCGTGGTCGCCGTCGGCCTGATCGACCCGGCGGAGCCGGTGCGCGCCTTCCACACGGAGCGCGTCCGGCGCTTTATCGATCTGGCTGCCGAGTGGCAGGCACGCAACATCCTGCTGGTGCTGGGCGAGTACATCTGGCAGCGCGAGATCATCCCTCCGGCAGAGCAGTGGCAGTGGGCGCTGGAGGCGTGCCGCGCGCTGGGCGACTACGCTGGCAGCAAGGGCATCGACATCGCGCTAGAACTCGAGCCATTTCGCCTGAGCCTGCTGAACAGCACCGGTGAGATGGTTCGCTTTCTGAATGACTGCAACCATCCGCACGTGAAAGCCAACATCGACATCAGCCATCTGGTACTCGCAGATTGCGGGCCAGAGACGCTAGCGCAACTGTGCGGCCGGGCCACTCACGTACACATCAGCGATTGCAATGGCGTAACCCACGGCGATCTGCCGCCCGGGCGCGGTATCGTCAAGTTCGGCCCCTACCTGCAGGCCGTGAAGGACCTGCAAATTCAGGGCAGTGTCTCCGTCGAACTCGAGTTCCCGCCGGACCGCGCCGGCGTTGTCGAGTGGTTGGAGGAGGCGTAGCGCGAGACCGATTACCGGATGCAGCTGTGGGGTTTGCGCGGCTAGTCGCCAGTCCACTCAGGCGACGGAGGTGTGCACGCGACTCTCCGACAGATCCAGTTCGCGCTGCAGCGTGCGCAACACTTCGTCGTCGATCGTCTGCTCGTCACGCAGCCGCAGCAGTGCTGCGCGCTCCACCTCCAGCACCTCCAGAATGGCCTTGTGCCGTTGTTGTCTGCTGGCAGGGCCGTGTGCCCGCAAATCCTGTTGCGGAATGGCGTCGAGCCGCCCCTGATAGGTGCCAATCAGTTCGCGCAGCACTGCCACGTCATAGGTGTCCTTGGTGCGGCTCAGCTTCAGGTGGTTTAGCGCCTCGCCAAGCAGGACGCGTCGCGCCTCCCGCTCCTCCTGCCGCAGCCCGGCCTGGCCCGCCAGCCCCAACCTACGGATCAGCAGCGGTAGGCTCAGCCCCTGCACCACCAGTGTCGCGGGGCTCGCGCCTACCACACGCGCCATGTCGG
>CALMOM010000007.1:0-10445 GCA_937873305.1 uncultured Terriglobus sp. | reverse complement strand
CGCCGCTGCAAGCGACAACACGCCACGCATGCCACCCCAGCCGACCACGGCGAGTTCTCCGTTGTTGCGGGCGAAGTGTGTGTGGTCTTTGCCCGCAGACCCGCGCAGCGTGCGCGCCAGCCAGGCATCCAGAAACACCCAGCCCACACGCAGCGCAATCATGCAAAGGCTGAAGCCCGCGCCGTACAGCAGCAGCAGGCGCGGTGGCAGGGTGCGTATCTCGGCCAGCACAAATGGTAGTTGCAAGCCAAGCAGCAGAAAAATCACGCCGTTGAGTACAAACGTCAACGCATCCCACACGGCGGTGGCTTGCAGCCGCACCTGTGCCGACATATAGCTGGTGCTCTGGCGGCTCATGTACATGCCGCTGGCGATCACGGCCATGGCACCGGACACACCGGCCCGCTCGCCCAGCACATACGCGGCGTAGGGCACCAGCACGCTGAGCACAATTTCGATGGGGCCATCGTCGATAAATTCTTCGAGGGCCGCAACGATCACTCCCACAAGCAGCCCCAGCATCACGCCGCCCCCGGTCAGAAAGACAAAGCGGCCCACACCCTCCACCACGCCTGGCGTCTCTCCTGTCAGCAGGATGCGGACGCCAAACTGCAGCGCCAGCAGACCGGTAGCGTCGTTTACCAGGCTCTCCGCTTCCAGCAGCGAGACGATGCGGTGCGGCAGACCCATGCGGCTGGCGACGGACGTGGCTGCAATGGCGTCCGTCGCCGCGACCACCGCACCCAGCAGCAATCCGGACCGCCAGTCGAAGCCTGGCAGCACGTGTGGCGCAAGCCACGTCAACAGCACCACGGTGGCCAGCACCAGGCCAAAGGCCAGCATAGCAATGCTGGAAAAATTGCGCTGAAATTCACGCCATGACAGCGTCCATGCGGCCGAGTACAGCAGCGGCGGCAGAAACACCAGGAACACCACGTCTGGCGGCAGCAGGAAACGCGGCACATGCGGGAAGAGGCTCAGGCCAATACCCGAGATGACCAGCAGAATGGGGTATGGCACCTTCAACACGCGCGCAAGGCTGCCAAACACCGCAACCAGCAGTAGAAGCAGCAGCAGAAGACTACCTGTGGAACCGTCGATCATGGGTACACGTCACCGCTTCGAAGGCGGTCCTATAGCCACTGTCTCATTGCTATTCACGATTCCCAAGTCTCTGCGGCAGGCGTGCCGGCTGACCGTACCGTCTGCGTTGCATCCTGTGCTGCCCGCTTGGTATGGTGAGCCGTCCTGCTGGAGGGAGAACCGATGAACGTACTCGCACTGACATGCGCCGCATTTCTGGCCGTCGGCGCCATCGCACAGTCGCCCAACACGCTGACCGCCGCTGAGAAGTCGCAGGGCTGGCGACTGCTGTGGGACGGCAGCACCGGCGCAGGCTGGCACAACGCCAACGGGGAAGCCATCCCCAATCGAGGCTGGGAGATCGAGAACGGCACGTTGACGCTGCTGCACTCCGACGGGCATGGCCACGAGTTCGGTGGAGACTTGCTGACCGACGAGGACTTCGGAGACTTCGAGCTGAGCGTCGACTTCCGCACCACGCCCGGCGGCAACAGCGGCATCAAGTACTTCGTGAACACGGACAAGGCAACCGGCGGCAACCCGGCCATCGGGTTTGAATATCAGGTGCTGGACGACGATGTGAACCCCGACGCCAAACTGGGCCGCGACGGCGACCGCACGGAGGCATCACTCTACGACATGATTCCCGCAGCCAAGAACAAGCCGTACCGCCCCGTAGGCGAGTGGAATACCGCTCGCATCGTGGTGCGCGGAGCCCACGGCGAGCACTGGCTGAATGGAGTCAAGGTGCTGGAGTATGAGCGATTTGCTCCTGCTTTCCGGCAATTAGTGCAGGAGAGCAAATACAAGAATCTGCCGCACTTCGGCGAGTTACGCCGCGGCCACATCCAGTTGCAGGACCACGGCGACGGAGTGTCGTTCCGCAACTTGAAGATTCGCGTGCTGGGACCACCGAACATGAAAATTGGCGATTAACTGCATGCAAAAGGGCCGCTCAATGTGAGCGGCCCTTTGCAGAGAGAGTCGTGAAGTCTAGAACTGTAGTTTGACAGAGGCCTGCAGGCTGCGTCCACCGCCCACACCATTGACGCTGCCCTGGCCTGAGCCGAGGGTACTGGTGATATAGCCGTAGTTCGCGTTGCCGAAGGTACCGGTCTGCGGATTCGCGAACTGGGGCGTGTTGCTGAGCTGGAAGGCCTCGAAGCGCGTTTCCAGGTTGGCCTCGCGGAAGACCGGAAACTGCTTGAAGATAGTCAGGTTGTCCTGGACGTAGCCGGGTCCCTTGAAGGCGTTGCGACCTGTGTTGCCGGCAACACCGTTGCCGATCGGCTGGCCGAAGCTTGTTGGATCGAAGTAGTTGATGCCGATGTTGCTGTGGCCACCAATGCGGCGATACGGTGCCACCAGGTTCGCGGTCTGCGTGTAGCCAGGCGTATTGAGTGAGCCGCCATTCGCGTTGACCGTGAACGGCAGGCCAGACACGACGGAGAGGATGCCCGAAAGCCTCCATCCACCGAGAACATACGACGCCGGGCCGGAGGCGAACAGGCTGTGTCCGCGGCCTGCAGGCAACTCATACGTGAAGCTGTTTTCGAAATTCAGCTTGCGGTCGAAGTCGGCCACGGCGTAGTTGCGTCGCGGCTGCGCGTAGAAGAGCAGGCCGCCATCGTCCCCGGACTGGTAGTTGAGCGCCTTGCCCCAGGTAAACGCCGTGGTAAAGCTCAGGCCCTTGGACATGCGCTTGTTCAGCGACGCCTGCAGCGACTGGTAGTTCGACGAGAAGCCGAGGAACTGCGCCGTGCTGGCCGCGGTGCGCCCGAACGCGATGTTCTGCGGCTCGCTGGCGACGCCGCCACCCAGGAACGTGGGCAGGTTTAGATTCTGCGCCACGGGCATGTGCACGCCGTGGTTGGCCACGTAGGCCAACTGCAGGGTCATGTCTAGCGGCAGAGTTTGCTGCACGGCCACGTTCCAACTCATCACGTACGGGTTGTAAAAGCCGTTAGGAATGATGATGAAGTTCGACGAATTCAACGTCTTGTTAGAAGCGACGTTGATGATGCCGCTCGCCGGGATCGGAATGGCTACCGGGGCGGGGAAACCCTGCTGAAAGGTTGCAGGTGTTACACCATCTGCAATCACTGCCGGGCCGTACGTTGTGGCGGGATTGAAGCTGTTGTTAGCGCGCACCGGGTAGTTGTAGGCATAGGTGTTGTCTGGGAAAGGCAGGTAGCTCATGCCGAAGCCCATGCGGACTACGGTGGATTCGCTGGCCCGGTAGGACAGACCTGTACGCGGGGCAAAGTAGCCGTAACGTGTCTGCAGGCCCAGGTTAGCGGGCACATTGCCCACGCCCGCGAGCTGCAACGTGTTGGTGCCGAAGTCGTAATTGGAGAAGCCGGACGAGACCTTGGGTGTGGCGGGCGGGTAGAACTCCCACCGCACACCCAGGTCGAGCGTCAGCTTCTGGTTGACCTGCCACTTATCCGTCACATAGCCAAAGATCCAGTTCTGCCGGTACGCCGGGAAAAACGTGTTCAGATCGCGCCCTGCGACGCTGGGTACATCCAGCAGGAAGCTGGCGACGTCATTGGCCACGTTGGTACTGGCACCCGGGATGGAGGTCTGATTTTCGCCGAAAGTGTAGGCACCGCGCGGGCTGTAAGTCTGGTCCTGCAGCAGGTCGTCGCGCACGCGCCGGAAGTCGCCACCAAACTTGATCGCGTGGTTCTTCAGCACCTTGCTCCAGTTGTTGACGAAGTCGATGTTGCTCTCGGCGCGAATCCACGGAATGGACGCGGAATAGCCGAACTGAGGGTTGGAAAAGCCGCCATTGACCGTGACGCCGACCTGGCCGGTGGTGAAAGGATTGCCTGCCAGATTCACACCGTTGATGCCAATAGACGTGGCGTCGTTGGTGCCATAGTCACTGGGCGTTGCGTTGTTGCGCAAGTGAGCCACACCGAAACGCACTTCGGTAAAGAGCGTGTTGCTGAAGCTGTGTTCCAGGTTCACGCCCGTGCTGTACGCGGTCTGCACACCCGTTGCCTCAAAGCCGCCGCCGCCCGCCGGACCGCCAAAGAACGGGCCAAAGACGGGTGCCTGGAACGTGTTCGCGCGCTGCCAAGAAAAGCGGCCGCTCAAGTGGTCCTTCTGCGTCAGCGTGTAATCGGCCTTGATGTCGTAGCTGTTGGTGTCTTTGCTGAACGGCAGGTTGACGTTGTAGTTGTTGGTGGGCGCGGCCAGGTTGGTCACGTTCTGGTTGGGCGCAGGCAGGCCGCGCAGAAAGGCGAGCGTGACCGGGTTGATCCGGTTAATGGGAATCAAATTTCCCGCAAAGGGCCGCCTTTGCGAACCATCCGCGTTACCCGTTGCCGGATCGTAAATCTGCCCTTTGTTGTAGACACCGTTCGTGACTCCAGAGGCTGTTCCAGGTGCACTGATGTCAACAAAACCGTTGCCGTTATCGGTGTACCACTGGCGCGGCACAATGGTGAGCACGTTGTTGACGCGCTCACGGTCCGTAGTGCGCAGGTAATCGCCGAAGAGGAAGAGCTTGTCCTTGATGATGGGACCGCCCAGGCTGCCGCCGAAGTAGTTGTAGGCCAGGTGACCCAGCGGTCCACCGAAGTACGAGCGCGCGTTCACTGCGTTGTTCTGGATGAACTCGAAGGCCGAGCCATGCACCGCGTTGGTTCCGGAGCGCAGCGTCACATTCGTGACGGCTCCAATGGCGCGGCCCAATTCCGCGTCGAAGTTGTTGGTGGACACGTCCACGGCCTGGATAGCCTCGGCGGGCGGGATGATGATCTGCAGGAGGCCGGTGCGCTCGTCATCGTCAATGCCTTCGATCTGGTAGAGATTGCCCATGCGCGGGATGCCATTGGCGCGGGTTTGGACGGCGCTCTGCGCATTGAAGAACTGCGAGTGCTCGTAGGTAGCGGGCTGCGTGCCGGGCACCAGGTTCAGCAGGGTTTGGAAGTTGCGGTTGGTGCCCAGTGGCAGATCAGCCACGGCCTGGCGCTCGATCTTGGTGCTGATGTCGGCGCGGTCTGTCTGTAGCACGGGCGGTGCCGTGGAGATGGTGACCTCTTCAGAAGTCGAACCCAGGGATAGCTGGGCGTCGATGCGGGTGGAGCTGTTGCTTTGCAGGTCGATGTTGGCGTGGGTCTCGCGCTTGAAGCCCTGCGCCTCAACAGTCACGGTGTACCGGCCCGGCGTGAGCCCCGGCACGGTGTAGTTGCCGCTCTCATTGCTGGTGAACTTTTGTACCTGGGCTGTATCGACCGCGGTAATGGTGACCTGTGCGTTCGGTACGGCCGCACCACTTGCATCGGTCACTGTGCCCAGCAGGGTTGCGCTGACCGCCTGGGCCATGCTGGCGACGGGTACGGAAACGCATGCAGCTGCCAGGCTTACTGCCCGGAGCAGACGAAAATTCATGGTGCCTCCAAAGAAAGACGCGGATGCGGCGTTGTCCGCAGCACCCGAACCATAGAGGTCCGGCAAGTGCACTGTCAACGCGGGGAACAGCAACCCTCCGCTCGCGTGCAAGCAAGTTTCATGGAGGCACAAACTGCAACAGGGCCACGAATGGCGACCCTGCTGCGACGAACCGCAGGCACTCAGCCGTAAATGGCGCGGACCATCATGTTTTCTAACTGTTCCTGTCGGCCGGATCGTGGCTGGGGGTTGATGCCGGCTGCTTCGGCCTTTGCGGCGATGGCGTCCAGCGTCATGCTGCCGTCCACCATGGCCTTTGCCTGCGGTGTCTGCCAGTTCGCATAACGCTCGGCCAGCAGCGCATCGTACCTGCCGTCCTCGATGATCTTTGCCGCCGTCAGGAAAGCCCGTGCGCACAGGTCCACACCGCCAACGTGGGCGTGCACCATGTCCTCCGGCGTAAAGCTCTGGCGCCGCACCTTGGCGTCGAAGTTGCAGCCGCCCTTACCGAGTCCGCCCGCCTTGATGACGTGGTACATGCTGAGCGTCATGGTCCACAGCTCGTTGGGAAACTGGTCCGTGTCCCAGCCCAGCAGGGCATCGCCGCGGTTGATATCGAGCGAGCCCAGGATGCCGAACGCGCCTGCCGTGGCAATCTCATGCTCGAACGTGTGGCCGGCCAGTGTGGCATGATTTGCTTCCAGGTTGACGCGCACCTCGTTCTGCAGGCCGTAGCGCTGCAGAAAGCCGTACACCGTAGCGCAGTCAAAATCGTACTGGTGCACAGTGGGTTCCTTAGGCTTGGGTTCGATCAGGATCTGGCCGTCGAAACCGATCTTGTGCTTGTAGTCGACCACCATGGTCAGGAAGCGGCCCATGTGGTCCAGCTCCTGCTTCATGTCGGTGTTCAGGATGGTGTCGTAGCCCTCGCGTCCACCCCACAGCACGTAATTGCTGCCGCCCAGCTGCTTGGTCACGTCCATGCAGTGCTTGACGGTTGCGGCACTCCAGGCAAAGACTTCCGGCTCGGGATTGGTGCTGGCACCGGCCATGAAGCGCGGATGCGAAAACAGATTCGCGGTGCCCCACAGCAGCTTCGCCTTGGCAGATTGCATCTTTTCGGCCAGGTAGTCGGCCATGGTGTGCAGGTTGCCGAGTGTCTCCTTCAGAGTCTCGCCTGCGGGTGCGATGTCGGCGTCATGAAAACAGAAGAATGGGAGGTCCAACACGCGAAAGAGTTCAAAGGCCGCGTCGGCCTTTGCCCTTGCCTGCGCCAGCGGATCGCCGGCCGCCATCCAGGGCCGCAGAATGGTTGGCCCACCGAACGGATCGCTGCCGTTCATGGCGAGGGAATGCCAGTACGCGACCGCAAAGCGCAGGTGCTCCTTCAGTGGCTTGCCCATGACAACGCGATCCGCCTCATAAAAGCGATAGGCAAAGGGATTGTCACTGGAAGGCCCCTCAAAGGTGAGAGCGGGAATGTGCGAGAAGACGGTGTCGGCCATGGTCGGGGTCTCCGAAAATCGGGTTGTTCTCGAGCCGGACGGACGCCACAGTCAAGGTCCGGGATAGTGGAACAGTGTGCTACTGTACGGCAGGTCTGCGATGAACGTGCGTATGCCCGTTCGGGGTGCTTGCCGCTGATACGGGAAGGCTAAATGCGTACAGCACGCTGCCGCTACTCATGAGCACCACCTGGTGGCCATCCAGCTCGTAAGTGATGGGTGACGAAGCGATGCTGCCGCCCGTACCCGCGTGCCACAGAGTCTTACCGCTGGCGGTGTCGAGTGCGAGGAAATTGCCGGCGGCGTCGCCGCTAAAAGTCACGCCAGAGTCGGTGGTGAGCACGCCTGCGCCCGCACGCCTGCCGAGTTCGTGCGACCAACGAATCTTGCCCGTTTGCACGTCAATGGCCTCCAGCACGCCCTTGCTCCACAGGTTGTAGTCTGCACCCGCCCAGCCGTAGGTGCCGTCCGCGGGTTTTGCAAAGTACAGGCTATAGCTGGGTGAAGCGCTCACGACGAAGAGGCCGGTCTTTGGATCGAAGCTGGGCGCGCGGTAGTTGGTCATGCCGGCCTCATCCGGTGCGATCAGACGCCCGTCCGGAGCTGGCTCCTTGGCCGGGTTCGGGATAGGCCTGCCTTCTTTGTCAATGCCCTCAGTCCAGTTCACCGGGCCAAAGGTGGTCGTCAACAGGCTCTTGCCGGAGGTGCGGTCCAGCACAAAGAAATACCCGTTGCGCGAAGCATGTATCAGCACCTTGCGTGACGCGCCTGCGAACGTGATGTCGGCAAGGACCGGTGTCTCTACCGCATCCCAATCATGCGTGTCGTGCGGTGAGGGCTGGAAGGCCCATGCCAGCTTGCCCGTCTCCGGGTCCAGCGCCACGATGCTGCACGTATACAGGTTGTCGCCGGGGCGTATCTTGCCGTTGAGCACCGGTGTGGGATTGCCCGTGCCCCAGAACATGAGGTGCAGGTCCGGGTCGTAGGTGCCGGTCATCCACACGTTGCCGCCGGTGGTCATGCCTTTGGTGCCGGCGGGCGCTGTCGCGTTCCATGTCCATTGTGTGGCACCAGTCTCCGGATCCAGTGCGCGGATAAAGCCCTGCAGGTTGTCGAAGTCGCCAGAGGCACCCACCACGACATGGTTGCCCACGATAAGTGGTGCCATGGTGGACCATTGGCCCTTGCTTGCGTCGGCTACCACCACGTCCCAGCAGAGCTTGCCGGTCTTTGCGTCGAATGCCATCGCGTGCGCGTCCGAGGACATGTAGTAGACCTTGTCCTTCAGAATGGACACGCCCCGTTGCCCGATGTGAAAGGCCTTGTTCTGCGTCGCTGTGTAGTGCCACAGCGTCTTGCCCGAGCGCGCATCGACCGCCCAGATCAAGTCCGGTGCCGTGAAATACAGCACGCCATCCACCAGGATGGGAGTCGACTTGAGCACCTGTGTCTGCGGTGTTTGATACGTCCAGGCCAACGCCATGTGGCCCACATTGCTGGGGGTGATCTCCGTAAGCGCGCTGTGACGCCGGCCGCTGTAGTCGCCGTGATAGCCTGGCCAGCTATCGCGCGGCGGATGCTGCAGCATGGCCGCATCCACGGCTTGTGCCGCAGCCGATGCGGAAAAGCCCGTCATGAGAACTGCGTACAACATGCGGTGGCGTAGAGGCATACGGAATGTCCCGCGGGCAACGCCGCTCATTTGAGGGTCTGGATATAGGCCAGCACGTTGTGAATGTCGGCATCGGTGTACCTCGCCAGCGCAACCACATGCGCCTGCGCCGGATCGCTGACCGTGTAGGTGATGGCTGCGGCGGGCCATGAGTGATAGGTGCCAGAGCCGTCGCGCATGCCAATGGTGAACTCGTCCTGGTATTCCAACGGACCTTTGAAGCTTTGGCCGCTGGCTGTTCTAACGGACACACTGGCCTTGGAACTTTCCGGATACAGCATTTGCTCCTCCAGCTTCAGGCCGGAGTACCGTGTGGCTACACCAGCCAGGTTCCCCGTGGCGGAATGGCAGCGGGTGCATCCGCCCGGACCCTCGAAGTACGCCTTGCCCAGCGTGGCATTGCCCGTGTGCAGGTCGCTCTCGTCCACGCCTTTGCGATCGCCTGTCTGTGACATGGCTGCGTCTTGCTGCGAGTGCACATAGGCCACCAGCCACATCACTTGCGCGTTAGGCAGATCAAAACGCGGCATGCCTTTCCCCACGCGGCTACCGTGCAAGACCTCGCTGATCTTCTCGCCCTCTTTGTCAGAGGCCACCAGCTTGGAACGCGTCAGGTCTGGGCCAGACTCGCCGCCGCCCGCATCCTTGCCGTGGCAAAAGGCGCAGTTCTGAAGAAAAAGGCCGCTGCCGTCGTTGATTTGCTCCTTGGTGAACGTCGCATGCACCGGCAGTGGTCCCTGTGACCCGACTGTTATGGTCGGCTTACCGCTCTGGGGGGCAGCAGCCTGCGGTGCTGCCTGCATCGTCGCTACAAGCACCGGGTAAGCCGCAGCCACCACTGCCACGCAAGTGAGCTTGATACGTGTTGTCATCGGTCGCATGCCGCTGTCCTGGTCCTGATGTGTGCCCCGGATAAGGGGGATGAAGCTGTGGGGACACTGTTGGCGGGCAAGCAGCTTTGTCCTTCGTGAGGCTAAACGGCGCTCGAAAGCGCTGTCAAGAATGGTGCGCTTCAACTGCACAGTGCTTCGATGCACCACAACGCGTGCTGGCGTTGTGGTGTGAGCACGGTCGCCTGGTGCACACGGCAGGTGATTCACTCGCAATGGGAATGCCCGCTGGCGTTGTGCCAGCAGGCATGCCGATGCCGCTGCTTAAAAGGTGAACTTGCCCACCAGCTGTAACTGCCGAGAGGAGCCGAGGTCACCCACAGCAAACCGCGTCGACGAGATGACGCCAAAGCTGGTGGAGGTGACCGCGGCTGACGTGCCCGGGTTGCCGAAGCTGGCGTGGTTCGCCACGTCGAACGCGTCAGCGCGCAATTGGAACTTGAGCCGCTCAGTGATCGCCGTGTTCTTTTCCAACGACACATCGACGTCTGAAAAGCCCGGCCCGGTCATGGAGTTGCGGCCAATGTTGCCGAACGCATTGAACGCTGGCAGCTGGTAGATGCAGCCTGCGGGAGTGGTGTTCGCAGCGCAGGTAGCCGGGTTGAACCACTGCACGGTCGTGTTGCTGGTCTTGCTCTTGAGGTATTGCACCGGTGCCAGCAGTTTGGGATGCGCCACACCTGTCGACCCGGTGAAGGTGGTCGTAGTCTGCGTGATGTTGAGCGGGTTACCGGTCTGCCACTGTGCGATGCCGGACAACTGCCAGCCCTCGACCAGCCGGTTGCCCTTGAAGGGCAATGCGTAGATCGCGTTGAAGCTGATGCGGTTGCGGGTATCGAAGTCCGACAAGCCCTTGTTCGTGTACGGGCGCGTAGCGTCCTGGAAGGCCGT
>CALMOM010000006.1 GCA_937873305.1 uncultured Terriglobus sp. | reverse complement strand
CCACCGCCACCGATGGGGACTGGGTTGTAAAGTTGATCGACGCCGCTCCAGAAGACGCCCCAAATGGCATGGGCGGTTATCAGATGATGGTGGTCGACGAGATCTTCCGCGGTCGCTACCGGCAGGGCTTCGAAAAGGCAGAGCCTATCAAGGCCAACGCAGTGGAAGAGTACAAGTGGAGCCTGCACGGCGCAGACCACACCTTCCTGAAGGGACACCGCATGATGGTCGAGGTGCAGTCCAGCTGGTTTCCGCTGTACGACCGTAACCCGCAGACCTTTGTGCCCAACATCATGAGCGCGCCCGCCTCCGCGTACAAAGCAGAGACCATCACCGTGTACAGCTCGCCCAAGTACCCTTCGCACCTTGAGGTGCTGCAGCCGGACGACGCTCAAACGGCGGTACTGAAGTAGCGGTGTCCATCAAAACCATCAGCACCCGCACGGTCTACCAGAACAAGTGGTCGCACATGCGTGAGGATGTAATCGAGCGCGCCGGTGGCGAGCGCGGCATCTACGGTGTGCTCGACAAGGATCCCGCTTGCATCATCATTCCGCTGGAGCGCACGCCGCAGGGTGACTTTCTCACGCTGGTTCACCAGTTCCGTTACACGGTGCAGGGCAGCTTCTACGAACTGCCGCAGGGCGGCTGGGAAGCACCCGATCCGAACATTGAGGAACTGGCTCGCGGCGAGCTGCGCGAGGAGACCGGTTTGCACGCGGGCCGCATGACCGAGATTGGCCGCAACTGGATCGCCTATGGTGCCATGCGACAGTTGCACCACGTGTGGCTGGCCGAGGACCTGACGGAGGGCGAAAACGACCTGGAAGCAGAAGAAGAAGGCTTGACCGTGCATCGCGTGCGTGTGGAGGAGTTCGAAGCCATGGTCCGCGACGGTCGAGTGATGGATAACTGCTCCATCGCTGCATGGGGCACATATCTGATTTGGCACAACCAGGCCAACGCTCACAAAACCACGTAGCGATCAACTTGTGTCAGGCCTGCAGCAGATCGTTCACACGCGTGGTGCTGGCCCTGGCCCATGGTGTGCTGGATGCCCAGCCGCAAAGCAAGATGATGAGTGCGCCACCGCAGATGGCCCACCACACAGGATGTGTGGCACTGGTGAAAGCTCCATAACGCTGCCGCAGTCCGGCTACCACCGTACCCGCGAAAGCGATACCAAGTGCCGCTCCAATCTGACGGCTAGTGCTGGCAATAGCCGCAGCTACACCCGCCTGCGAAAGCGGCATACCGGAAACCGCGCTGGTTGAGATCGCTGGATTGATCAGTCCAATGCCGGCCCCAAAGAGGGCATAGCTCACCAGCAGCAAGGGGAGTGGCGTCCCGGGCCGCAGCGCGGTGAGCATAAAAGCGCTCAGCAGAAATGTGGCACCGCTCAGCAGGAGTGACGGTCCCGTTCCATACTGGGCTACCAGCCGACCCGAGAGTGGCGCGCATACCATCATGGCCAGCGCCAGCGGCAGCGTGCACAAACCCGCATGCAGCGCAGACAGTCCGCGCACTTGCTGGAGATACAACGTATTCAGAAACAAAAAGCCTGAAAAGGACGCGAAGGCCAACACAGCCAGGAGCGCCGCGCTGCTGAAGGGTACGCTGCGGAAGAAGCGCAGGTCGACCAGCGGCGTAGCGCTGCGTCGCGCATGCAGCAAGAACCCGGTCCAAGCCATCGCGGAGAGCAGCAGCAAGCCCATCGTCTGCAAGGATCCCCATCCCAGCCGCGGTGCCTCAATGACCGCGTAGACCAGCGAGAGCAGCCCGACAAACACCAACGCTTGGCCGGGCAGGTCAATGGACCGGGCACGCGCTGCTTTGGACTCTGGAACGAAGAGCGCGGCCAAAACGACGGCGCCCAAGCCGACTGGCAGATTGATCCAGAACACGGAGCGCCAGCCCAGGTGCAGTGTCAACACGCCACCCAGCGCCGGCCCCAACGCAATGGCCAGGCCGCCCACCGCACCCCACACGCCGACGGCACGCGCGCGGTCTGCCGGTGCCGGGAAAACATTCACAATGATCGACAAGGCTACTGGGTTGAGCATGGACGCACCCACACCCTGCATCGCGCGATACGCTGTCAGCGCGCCGATGGTATGCGCCACACTGCACAGCAGCGACCCCGCCAGGAAGAGACAGAGGCCCACCTGAAAGGTAAGCCGGCGGCCATAGCGGTCGGCCAGTGCGCCGGAGAGCATCAGCAGACTCGCGATCACAAGCGTGTAGGCGTCCAGCACCCACTGCAGCCCTGACAGCCCTGCATGCAGGTCCCGCTGAATGGAGGGCAGCGCGACGTTGACAATGGTCACGTCCATGCCTGCTAGCAGCAGGCTCAGGCAGCAGATGCCCAGCACCAGGTTCGGTCGGTTGGTGGATGGTCGTCCGGCGGTTGACGTGCCGTCATTCCTCTCAAGCAAAGGCATCCACAATCTCCTGCGTCGTGCGCACACGTCCAAGCATGGGAAAGATCGTGTTCATGGCAAACTCATGCATCTCCTTGCCCAGGGTGGAGCAAGCGTCCTCAGCAACTACGACATGCAGGCCCAGCGAGGCAGCCTGCCGTGCCGTAGACTCTACGCCGATGTTGGTTGCAACGCCCGCCAGCACAACTGTGTCGATGCCATGCTGCGTCAGAGCTTCTTTCAGGCCCGTGTCGCCCAGGGCGCCCCAGTGCCGCTTGGTGATGCGCAGATCGCCTGGTTGCACGCCCGATGCAGGCGACAACTCGGAAGCCTCCGGCGGCGGCAGGGCGCTGCCTTCACCCGAGTGCGACTGATCGACGAGCAGTGGCAGCATGTCCGCCAGGTCCACACGCACATAGATCACGAGCGCTCCATGTGCGCGAAATGCCTCTGCCAGCGCTCGGCATCGCGTTGTTATTTGATCAGCGCTATACGGCTGCATTGGCATGCTCAAAATGCCGTTCTGCAAGTCGATGGTGACAAGCGCGGTTCTGCGTGGATCAAAGGCGAGTGGCATGGTTGCACCTTCCGTTGCACAGAGTCGAGCATGGACTCGACTTTGTAGACGTAGTATATGAGGGTGTCCTCGACTCTTGCAAGCGCCGGACGTCGAAGCCCTCGGCAAACCCGGGCTGCTCAGCGCCGCGAGGCCTTCCTAGACGCTGCTGCGGAACTGATCGGCGAAGCTGGTTATGACGCCGCCACCATGACCGGAGTGGCTGAGCGGGCCGGTGCCTCCATCGGTGCTCTGTACGACTATTTCCCCGATAAGCGCGCCCTTGCTACTGCCATCCTGGACCGCTACACGCAGCAGGCGGATGCCCATTGGCAACAGGTCTTGGAGGCAGCCGGCTTTCAGGACCGGCAAAGTTTCGCCGGATTCTTTATCGACGGGGTGTTGCGCTTTGCGGAAGAGCGCCCAGCGTATTTGGCACTCGTGGCTGCGCCGCTCGGCTATGCGCGTTCCGCGGCAGCGCGTAAACCGTTGCGCGTCACCCTTGCCAAGGTGTTTCAGAAGATGAACCCGGCGCTCACCGCCGAGCGCGCCTTTCTTAGCGCGCAAGTCGTGGTGCAACTCATGAAAGGCCTGACCGCTCTGCTGAAGCAGGTAGACGCTGCCGACAAAACGACAGTGACTGAAGAGTTCAAGGGCTTGATGGCGAGCTACTTGCAGAAAACGTGTTCGCCGCCTAGTGGATCGTCTTCATCCGCCGGTTCATAAAATCCTGCAGCACGTAGCTGCCCAGCTTGTCAGGGCTGGTGAAGTACGCTTTGCCCTTGCACATGGCGCTGACGCGCTGCACGAACTGCATCAACGCAAAATCCTGCGCCAGCATAAAGGTGTTGATGACGATGTTCGAGCGCTTGCAGCGGGCAACTTCTTCCAGCGTCTCCGAGATCACCATTGGGTCCAGGCCGTAGGCATTGCGGTAAATCCGGCCGTCATCCAGCGTGAGCGCACTGGGCTTGCCGTCGGTAATCATCACGATCTGCTTCATGTCCTTGTTGGATCGGGACAGAATGCGGCGGCTCATGCGCAGCCTGCCCACCCGCGCCGGCGTGCTCGGCATCGCC
>CALMOM010000005.1:8196-12117 GCA_937873305.1 uncultured Terriglobus sp. | reverse complement strand
GTACGCCTTTCTGCGCGAGGCCTACGGCGACCTGACCGGCTTTCTTTACATGTGGACGTGGTGGACCATCGCTAAGCCCGCGTCTATCGCTTCCGTCGTCTCGGGTTTGGTGCGCACGCTGGCTACCTTTTCCGTCTTCGCCTTCTTCAGCAACCCAGCCTTCCTACGCATGACATGGGGCCAGGTGGCCGGCCTCGTCGCACTGTGGCTGGTCACCGCGCTGGACATCTACGGCACGCGCAAGGCGGCGGACGTACAGCTTGGATTGACTGTGCTCAAAGTGGCCTTGATCGCAGTGATCGCAATCAGCTGCTTTGTCTTTGCGGGACCTCTGGGCACCGCATCGCACTTTGCGTCCGTCTTCCACGGTGCGCGCGGCGGCATCTCCGGATTCATGATCGCCTTGATCGCGGCACTGTGGGCCTATGACGGCTGGTCTGACGTGGCCGCCGTCGCGGGCGAGACCAAAGAACCGCAACGCAACCTGCCCATCGCGTTTATCGGCGGCGTACTCGTCGTCGGTGGTCTGTACATGCTGACCAACGCGGCCATTCAATACGTGTTGCCCGCCACCGCACTGGCCGCGGCAGACCGGCCCGCCGCAGATGCGCTGCACGTGGTGCTCCGCTCGCGCGGCATTGGCTGGGGTGCGGCACTGGTGTCGGTAGGCATGGCGGTCAGCATCTCAGCCACGCTGGTGGGCACCACGCTGTCCGGCGCGCGCATCGGCTTTGCGGCAGCGCGCGACCGGCTCTTCTTCTCGGCTGTTGCGCGGGTCAATCCGCGCCTGCAGACACCGGTTACAGCACTGGTCGTGCAATCGGTGCTGGGCTCCCTGCTCATCTTTGCCGTGGGCCGCTTCCAGGCACTGTTCTCCCTGGCCATCTTTGCAGAATGGCTCACCTATGGCTTGGCGGTCAGTACGATCTTCGTCTTCCGCAGACGTGATCAGATGGCCGGCAGGCCTCGCGCGTTCTCTGCACCCGGGTACCCCGTGGTGCCGCTGCTGTTCATCGCAGCAGCGCTGGCACTCACCGTGTTCCAGTTGGTCGACGACCCACGCAACACCCTGCTGGGCTGCCTTGTCATCGTATGCGGCATACCGCTTTTCTTCTACTTCGACCGCAAACGACGGCGCGAACTGCTTGCCTAGTCACATCCGTGCGCGACGCTCGATGCAGCGGCGGTAGACGTCAACGTACTGCTCGGCCGCTGTCTGCCAGGAGAAGTCCTGCCGCATGCCGCGCTGCTGCATTACCTGCCAGCGGTCCTTCTGGCGAAACTCCGCGAGAGCGCGACGAACGGCCTCAAGCAGGTCCGCAGGCGACTTGCCCGTGAACTTGTAACCTGTGCGCTGCGCCTCTGGCTCTTCCGCCACCGTGTCGTCTAACCCGCCAGTTGCACGCACCACAGGCACCGTGCCGTAGCGCAAGCTATAGAGCTGGTTTAGCCCGCCCGGCTCGTACAGGGACGGCATCAGGAAGATGTCGCTGCCTGCCTCGATCTTGTGCGCGGTCACGTTGTCGAAGCGGGTCTCAACGCGCAGCCGATCGGGGTAGCGTGCGGCGGCCTCGTGCATCAGGCGTTCGTAGTATTCCTCGCCGCTGCCGCAGACGATCAGCACCACGTTTTCGCGCATGAGGTCCGGGAGCGCGTCCGCCAGCAGATTAAAGCCCTTCTGCGTGGCAAAGCGCGCGACGATACCGAGCACCGCCGTAGCCTCGCCCACGTGGTCAAGGCCGAACGCGTGCAGGAGGTCGCGGCGGCACTCACGCTTGCCATGGAGATCGTCGGCGCTGTAGTGCGCGGCGATGCGCGTGTCGCTCTGCGGGTCCCACTCGCCGTAATCGACGCCGTTCAGAATGCCGGTAAGGTCGTCGCGCCGCGCTCGTAGAGTGCCGTGCAGGCTGGCGCCGTACTCGGCTGTCTGGAGTTCCTGAGCGTAGGTTTTGCTCACGGTAGTCAGCGCGTCGGCATAGACAATGCCGGCCTTCAGGAAGTTGACGGTCCCGTACGCCTCAATGCCGTCGGGCGTGTACATCTCCCATGGCAGCAGCAGCCTGGGCACGATGTCCGCTGGAAACCGGCCCTGGTATTCGGCGTTGTGGATGGTAAACACGCTGGGCACGCGCCGGAGGACCGGATCGAAATAATGGAGGGAACGCAAAATCGCAGGAAGCAGCCCAGTCTCCCAATCATGCACATGGAATACGTCTGGCACGCCCAGGCTTTTGCTCGCCTCGATGACGACGCGGCTGAACAGGGCGAATCGTTCCCAGTTGTCCGGGTAGTCGCCGCCCGGCGTACCGTAGAAGTCTTCCCGGTCGAACATCTCGGGGCAGTCGACAAAGTACACCTGAACGCCCTCGCGCAGACCGCCGTCCAGCACACGCGCAAACCGCTGGTACCCGCTGAACGGCACGGTCACGCTGGGCAGCGTCACCGGCAGCCCCGGCAGCTCTCGCGCCACGGAGCGGTAGTACGGCACAAACGTTGTTACGCGATGGCCCATGGCTGCCAGCACCGGCGGCAAGGAGCCGACCACATCCGCCAGACCACCGGTCTGCGCCCACGGCCTGCACTCCGATGCTGCAAAAACGATGTGCATCCACACTCCTGGCGGCCAACCGCTGCACAGTCCCGCTAAGGAGACTGTACCCTTGAGGGCAGGCACACGGGTATCGGATGCAGGCACGCAAGCCAAAGCTGGGGCAAAACTTTTTGGTGGATGACGTTGCCCGCCACCGCATCGCGGACGCCCTCGGGGAACTCTCGGCCCGTACCGTACTCAAGATCGGTCCCGGCCACGGTGCCATCACCAGCATCCTGGCGGAGCGTGCCGGACGCCTCGTGTGTATCGAACTGGACCGTGCTTTGGCAGCCGAACTGCGCTTTCGGTTCCGCAACCACCCGAACGTGGAGATCGTCGAGGGCGATGTGCTGGAAACGCCCCTTTCCACGCTGATCCCAACGGGCGAACGTGCACTCCTCATCGGCAACCTGCCCTACTACATCACCAGCGACATCCTCCTGCACCTGTTTACCCACGGCGCCGCGCTGGAGCTGGCGGTGGTCATGATGCAGCGCGAGGTGGCGGACCGCGTGTCTGCTACGCCGGGCACCCGCGACTTTGGCCTGCTATCGGCAACTACCCAGATGCACGCGGAGGCGAGCAGTCTATTCACCCTGCCGCCGGAAGCCTTCCAGCCGCCGCCGGAGGTCTGGTCCACCGTGTTGCGGCTCCGCTTCCAACCGCGCTTCACGGAACTCGGCCTGACCGACCCGGCAGCCTTTGATCGATTCCTGAAGGCGTGTTTTCAGCAAAAACGCAAGACGGTTCTCAATAACTTACGGGCGGCAAGCTACCCGGTGCAGCAGATTGCCATGGTCTGCCAGACCGCCGGAGTCGATCCTGTCGCACGCGCGGAGTCGCTTTCGCTGGGACGCCTTTCAGCGCTTTATTTGGCGCTCACAAGCGCGTAATTTGCGCTCACAACGTGCTGAATGGGCGTTACAAGACATCTAGACGTGACATGGAATCGCCCATTTGGTCGATTTATGTACGTTGCAAATACACTTTTGCACGCTCTCCAACGGCGAATCGTCTACTGAAACATCTCTTTCACACGATCCATGATGCCGCCAGCATGGGGCGTGTTTTCCGTCTTCATGGTGGCTGAAAGCTGCTTCAACAATTCGCGTTGTTCCTTGGTCAACTTGCTCGGGGTCTCGACCCTAACCTCGACAACGAGGTCGCCCTTGCCGTGACTGTTCAGGTGCGGCACGCCCCTGCCTTTTACGCGGAAGCTCTTGCCGCTCTGAGTGCCCTCCGGCACCTTGACAACCGCGACACCCTCCAGCGTCTCGATCTCCAGCTCGTCACCCAGCGCCGCCTGCGGAAATGACACCGGCACCACGCAG
>CALMOM010000005.1:0-8186 GCA_937873305.1 uncultured Terriglobus sp. | reverse complement strand
CGCAGTGGAGGTCGTCTCCGTCGCGCTCGAAAAACTTGTGCGCCTTTACGCTCAACACCACGTAGAGGTCGCCGCCCGGGCCGCCCAGCTTGCCTGCCTCGCCTTCGCCTTGGTAGCGAATACGCGTGCCGTCCTCCACGCCTGCCGGTACTTTGACCAGGATGGTGTGCTCGCGCTGCACCCGCGATTCGCCCTTGCAGGTGGGGCATGGATCCGTGATCACCACGCCTGAGCCCTCGCACTTGGGGCAGGCGCGCGCCACGGAAAAGAAGCCCTGCTGCATGCGGATTTGCCCCGCCCCGCGGCACTGTGGGCAGGTGGCAGGCTGCTTGCCGTTGGCTGCGCCGGTGCCTTGGCAGTCGTCGCAGACTTCGGCGCGCTTGACCTTGATCTCCTGCTCCTTGCCGAAGACCGCCTCCTCGAACTGGAGGCTCATGTCATAGCGCAGGTCGCGACCACGCTGCGCACGCGAACCCTTACGGCCACCGCCGCCCTGGAACATCTCGCCGAAGATGTCGCCAAAAATGTCACCCAGGTCCTGCGGATTGCCGCTGAACCCGCCAAAACCCCCCGGAAAGCCGCCGCCCTGCTGGCTTGCACCGCCGACTCCGGCGTGGCCGAAGCGGTCGTATGCCGCCCGCTTCTGCGGATCGCTCAGCACGCCGTAGGCCTCAGAGCACTCCTTGAACTTCTCCTCGGCGGTTTTGTCGCCGGGGTTGCGGTCGGGGTGGAATTGCATCGCCAGCTTGCGGTATGCAGTTTTGATTTCCCCGTCCGACGCGGTCTTGGTGACCGACAGTACCTCGTAATAGTCCAGTCTCACAGCTGCTCCTGGCAAAACCTACTCCTTCTCCTGACGCTTGCCGAATTACGCTTGGTGCGTTGCGCCGTTGCTGGCCACACGCACCAGTGCCGGACGCAGCAGACGCTCCTTGATGCGGTAGCCGCGGCGAATCTCGTCCACAACTGCGCCGTCGGGAAACTCAGCCGTTTCCACGGAACCCAGTGCCTCATGAAAGCGCGGATCGAACTGCTGGCCCACCGTCTCGACCGGCTGCACGCCCAGGCCGCGCACTGCGTCGTCCAGCTGCTTGGCGATCAACTCCACGCCCGAGCGGAACTGCTCCGGTGAACCCTGCGACTTGAGTGCCAGCTGGAAATTATCCAGCACGCCCAGAAAGGCCTCTGCCGCGTTGCCCACGGCGTAGTCGCGAAAGTCGGCTTTTTCCTTGGCGTCGCGTTTGCGGGCATTGTCGAATTCTGCCTGCATCCGGGCCATGCGGTCGATCGTCTGGTCGCGTTCGCGCTTCACACCCTCGTACTCGGCCTGCGACACCGCACCCGCGTCCGCAGCGCTTCCCGCTGGCACATCCTCTTCCGCCTGCACCGCACCGACTACCTCTGCATCTGTTGCTGGGTCCTGCATCATTTCGTCCGTTCCGTTCATACCCATCCACTTCCTGTATCGATCTGAAATCGTCGCCATGTCAACCCTTGCAGATGCTTAAGCCGCGCCGCCCGCTTCACCCTGCGACAGCGCGAACAGCTCTGCCACGTACCCCACCGCGTTAATGGTGTTTTGGTAGTGCATGCGCTGCGTGCCAATGACGCCGACTGTGCCATGCCGTGTGCCGTCCAGTAGCGCGGGCGCCGCCACGAGCACAAGTCCCTGCATCTCCGGTGCACGCTCTTCCAAATTGAAGACGACGCGTACCGTGGCACCCTGCGCATCGCGCTCCGAATCCACGTAAGCCGCTAGCAGGGTCACCAGTTGTTCCTTGGCCTCCAGCGCCGCCAACACTTCGCGCAAACGCACCCGGTCGCCTTCAGCACCGTGCAGCAGGTTGCTGACACCGTCCAGGTAGACGGTCTGCTCGTCAGCGCGATCCGTGGGCACCGCGGAGTTCCACAGCAGTTCCGCCGCGCGAAGTAGCTGCAGGTATTCGCTACGCTCCCGCTCTGCGCGTGCGGCAATTTCCTCGCGCACCCGCTCTACGCTCCAGCCCTGAAAATGCTCGTTCAGGTAGCGAGCAGCGCTGTGCAGGTCCGCCGACGACAGATCGTTCGCCAGCAGCAATACCCTGTCACGCACGGCGCCAGACCGGGTCACCACCACAGCCAACACCTTTTTGTGCGCGAGCCGCTGAAAGTGGACGTGCTCCAAAAGATCGCCTGCCTGCGCCGACGCCAGCGCCACGCCGACACCGCTGGACAATGTCGCCAGCACCTGCGGCGTGCGCTCCAGGAATGCCTGCGCACCGGCAATGCCCTGCAGCTGGGACGCGATGTGTACCCGCGACCGCTCCGGCAGGAGGCACGGCACCAGCCGGTTCTCGCCACGGATCTGCTCCACGTGCAGCCGAAAGGCGCGCGCTGTTGGAACACGCCCGGCGGAGGTGTGCGGCTGCTCCAGCATGCCCGCATCGGCCAGCTCTGCCATGGTGTTGCGCACGGTTGCGGAACTTAGGCCACTAAGCCGAGCGATGGCCTGCGAGGCCACCGGCTCGCCCGTTTCGACGTACAACTCCACCGCCGCCGTCAGGATGGCGCGCTGGCGCGTGTGCAGGTGCAGGCCGGGCTGTTGTGCGTCCGCCACACTTCTATTCTACCGGCATCCGGGTCACGATGTGAGTCCGTTGCACGCAGGTCCTAACTCAATAGGACCGCTCTACACGACCGGCATCAGCAGTATGCCGGTTTCACCGGAAAGCTCTACATCAACCCTCATTAGAGTCTGTGTCGCTGGTGCATTAAGAACACCGAGGTGCTGCGCGCAGTAACCTCTCTACACGCGTAACCGCGTGCTGCCCCAGCGGCACATGAGGTAGGCCCCTGATAGCACGCGGGCAAATCGGCGATGGTGTCTTAAAAAGTCATCATGCTGGACTAATTACGTTGCTTTGCTGTGCCCCGAGAGGTAAGTACCTATGACACTGAAGGAACCGGGCTTGTCAGTGTTTTCCGGAAAGCTAAGCCGAAAGCCGAAGTCGGTCTCGTGCTCGTCGCCGAAGACATCCTCATAGAAAACTTCGCCCCAACAGTAGAAGGCCTTACCGTCACCACTCATAATTCCAGCAACGTCTTGCTTGTCCACATAGTGGTCAAGTGTGATGATCTGGAAGATTTGAGCGTTCACCCCCACAGTAAGGCCACCATGCGGCTCCGAACCCGGAGCGAAAACATAGTCCGATTGCAGAGGTTCGTTTAATACAGCTGAGTTAACACGAAATCGCACATTCCGTGCGGGTGTCCTGCCTGAATTCGTGATTGTAGGCATACCAAGGAAAGCTTGGTTCTTTTCACGATTCTGGTAGTTGCCCTTTTCGAGCGTGACGCTGATATATGCCCTCAGCTCAGATCGATTGGCTGATTGCGCAAGGTCTAAAGCTTGTCTCGTCAACAACGCTTGCCAGCCAATGAAAACTAATGTTGCACAGACTGCAAGTGCAGCCACACCTTCTGGCCACGCAAACAGTCGGCTCCACCACGCGGTAGCATTCTCAGGCCTACTCACGATGCGAGAAGCAGCAATAAAGCTGACAGGAACAAGGGCGAGCAGAATCAAAGGCAAGTAATTCGGCATAGGCACGGTTCTACCAGCTTATTTGTTCCCTTGTACTCTCGCCGCTGCATCAGCCTGCTGACGGATGCGCGGCGTCGCGTGTGACCGGCCCACCTCGTGACGAGTGCTATGTGATCTCCAGCACGCCCTCGGCGCTGTCTAGCGCGTCCTCGGCTTCTTGCAGTACGGCGCGGGCGACGCTGTAGAACGCCGCTGCGCGCGGATCGTCCGGCCCGGCCAGCGCCACGGGCAGGCCGCGGTCGCCGCCTGCGCGAATCTGCGGGTCCAGATCGACCGAGCCGAGGAACGGCAGGTTGTACTGCCGGGCCGTGCTCTCCGTGCCGCCCGCACCGAAGACGTCGATCATCTCGCCGGTGGGCAGGCGCATTTGCGACATGTTTTCGACCATGCCCAGCACCTCGACGTTGACTTGGTGGAACATCTCCAGCGCCTTGCGCGCGTCCTGCAGGGCGACCTGCGAGCCGGTGGACACGACGACCGCGCCGGTCAGCGGCACCGTCTGCACCAGTGAGATGACAACATCGCCCGTACCCGGCGGCAGGTCGACCAGCAGGTAGTCGAGTTCGCCCCAATTCACCTGCGTCAGAAACTGGCGGATGATCTGGTGCAGCATGGGTCCGCGCATGACCAGCGGCTTGTCGCCCGGAGAAATGAGACCGACCGAGATGAACCGAACGCCGAAACTTTCCAGCGGCTGCATGCGGCTGTCTTCCGTGACAGAGGGCGCGCGCGACTGGCCCATCATCAGCGGCACGTTGGGACCGTAGATGTCGGCGTCGATCAGGCCGACGCGGTGGCCCAGTTTCGCCAGGGCTATGGCCAGGTTGACGCTGACGGTAGTTTTGCCCACGCCGCCCTTGCCGCTGCCCACCGCAATGATGGCTCGAATACCCGGCAGAGGCTGTGGCCCCTGCGCTTGCGTTGCGCCCGCTGGGGGCTGACCCATGTGTCCCATGTGCGTTCTCTCGTGTGTTGCTTGTCTACTGCTTTAGATGCCTACACTGCCATGATCTTCGCAGCGGTTACAGGTGCCAGTCTGCACTGAGAGACTTGCGCAACTCCTTTTTGCGTGCGGACTCACCTGCCCGGCTTTCCCGGCGGCGCACCGCATCGCCGTAGCGGCGGTGCTGGTGCTCCGTCTGCGGCACCACGGGCTCCACTGGCACCGGCGTCCCCGTGCCGTCCACCGCAACGTAGGTGACGTAGGCCGTGGACACGTGCCGCAGGGCGCGCGTCTTCGGGTCTTCCACCATGGCTTTCACGCCCACCTCCATGCTGGTGGTAAAGGCGCGATTGACGCTGGCTTTTAGGATAAGCAGGTCGCCAATGTGCACGGGCGCGACAAAGTCGAGGTGGTCCATGGACGCCGTAACCACCGCGGTGGAGCGCGCATGACGGTACGCCGCAACCGCGCCCACCAGGTCAATGAACTGCATCAGGCGGCCTCCGAATAGGTTGCCGAGCGAGTTGCTGTCACCAGGAAAAATCACCTCGCTGCGCTCCGCCTGTGAGTCGGCCACGGTTCTGTGCTGTGCGTCCATACCCTTCCAGTGTACGGGGCTGCCCGTTTGCGGCGGAGGCGCGCAGGGCGTTGAATAGTGGGTATGGACAAGATCGCGATGCTCTCCGAAATCCTTGCCGCAAACCCGGCTGACAGCTTTGCCCGCTACGGCCTGGCGATGGAACACCTCTCCCGCGGCGACAGCGACGCGGCACTTTCGGAGTTTGGGAAGACGACAGACGCGAACCCGGACTACGTTCCTGCTTACCAGATGAGCGGCCAGACACTGGCCAAGCTGCACCGTTCGGACGACGCCAAAGCACGCCTGAAGGCGGGTTTGCAAGCAGCGGAGCGCACGCGAAACAGCCATGCCGCTTCAGAAATGCAGGCTTTGCTTGACGAACTGGAACTGGGCTACTAGACCGGCATTTGCGTTCGCCGTACGCTCGTATACTTAAAGTGTGGCTACTACGCATCCGCTCCCGTCGCACACTCTTCCACAGACCCTTGGTGAACTGCGCACGAGCGAGTGGACGGCGGACCGCGTCAACCGCTCGGTGAAGGATGAGCTGCGTGACAACCTGATCGCCAAGCTCCGCACCAAGGAGACCATCTTCCCGGGCATCGTTGGGTATGAAGACACGGTGGTCCCGCAGATTGTGAACGCGGTACTGTCGCGGCACAACTTCATCCTGCTGGGCCTGCGCGGGCAGGCCAAAAGCCGCATCCTGCGCGGCCTGACCACGCTGCTGGACCCGACGGTGCCGTACGTCGCTGGATCGGAAATTCGGGATAATCCGTACAAGCCGCTGTCGCAGTACGCGCGCGATCTGATTGCTGCCAAGGGTGATGAAACGCCGATCGCATGGCTGACGCCAGACGAGCGCTACGTGGAGAAGCTGGCCACGCCGGATGTAACCGTGGCCGACCTGATTGGCGACGTGGACCCCATCAAGGCCGCGCGCAGCGGTGAGCAACTGTCGAGTGAGTTGACCATGCACTACGGCCTGCTGCCACGCGCAAATCGCGGCATCTTTGCCATTAACGAGGCACCGGACCTCGCGGGCAAGATTCAGGTGGCGCTGTTCAACATCATGCAGGAAGGCGACGTGCAGATTAAGGGCTACCCCGTCCGCCTGCAGTTGGACGTGGCCATTACCTTCTCTGCCAATCCCGAGGACTACACGGCACGCGGCAAGATTGTGACGCCGCTGAAGGACCGCATCGGCTCGGAGATCCGCACACACTACCTGGACTCGCTGGAGCAGGCCGTTAGCGTCACCGAGCAGGAGGCGTGGAGCACGCGTGCCGCGCTCGAGATCCAGATCCCGAAGTACATTCGCGAGACAGTCGAGCAGATTGCGTTTGCCGCCCGCGAAGACAAGCGTGTGGACAAGCGCAGCGGCGTGTCGCAGCGGCTTCCCATCTCCACCATGGAGTTGGTCATCAGCAACGCGGAGCGCCGCGCGCTCGCTCACGGCGAGAGCGTTGCCGTCCCGCGCATCGGCGACATCTACACCGCGCTGCCCGGCATCACCGGCAAGATCGAGCTGGAGTACGAGGGCGAAATGCGCGGCGCGGACACGGTCGTTCGCGACATCATCAAGACCGCCGTGCAGCGCACCTACGAGGCCTACTTCACGGACACCAACACGCAGCAGATCGAACAGTGGTTCAACCTGGGCGGCAGTGTCCAGCTCTCAGATACGGTGCCCGCTGAGCAGTCGCTGGCGGAACTGCAACAGATTCAGGGCTTGTTCGACAAGCTCAAGCCGCTTGGTCTCGAAAAGCGCGCTGGTGCGGAAGCGCTGGTCTCCGCTGCTGAGTTCCTGCTGGAGGGCATGACCTCGCTGAAGCGCTTGTCCCGCACGGAAGAGCGCACCTTCTCCGCCGGCGAAAAGCAAGGCAAACGCGACCGTGCACAGAACATGTACGACGAGCAGCGCGACAAGGAACGCGAAGTGCAGGACTATCAGAATCGCAACCGCTCAAAGCGCGGCTTCAACTAGCTTCCCTTAAGGATGACTTCTACGTAGAGCCGAATAAGTGCATGTTCTGCGGCGCACCACCTGCCGCGGCATCTAATCTCATGGGTATGCGTATCAATGACGCTGGCTTTGAGGAGTGCTACTTCAAGCGGCAGCCGATCACTGATGCAGACGTAGACAAAGCTATCGCAGGCATGAGCGCCAGTGGTTGCGGCGCAATTTAGTATCGAGGCAACAATCCAAGTGTTCTGGTGAAAGTTTCCAGAGATCACGTTCTGTCCAGACTTCGACCATTCGGCGACACGATAGCAATTAGAACTACGATTGATCGCCAGATCATTTCAACGCCCAACCCGGGGCTGGTAGCTCGGCTTCTTGCGAGGTTTCGATGAAGCGCACGAGATACACCAAATACAATGGCGACCTGGCCAGCGAGATGAACCTGGACGACCTGATGGAGGCGCTCAGCGACTTCTTGCTGGACAGCGGCTTTCAAGACCCGTTCTCGCAGTTTCAGGAACTCAATGGCGAGCACACCATGGAGAACCTGCGTGAGGCGCTGCGCCAGCTCATGGAGTCCGGCGACTTTCTGAACGAGGCGGATCAAGAACGCTACGAGGCCATGGATGACGAAGGCCGCGAGCAGATGCTGAACGACCTGACCGAGCGCATGCAGCAGGGCGACTACATCCAGCAGCAGCCCGGCGAGGTGAGCGAGCCGAGCCAGGGCGGCAAGGTACCGCCGGGCGAGATTGCGCAGCCCGCACCGCCGCAGGGGGAGCCGCGCTTCAACGTCACCGACAAGAGCATGGACTTTCTCAGCTACAAGTCGCTGCGCGACCTCCTGGGCGGCATGGGCCGTGCCATGAGCGGGCGGCACGACACACGCTATGAGGCCAGCGGGATTGAGTCGAGCGGCTCGTCGAAGCCCTACGAATTTGGCGACGTAATGAACCTGGACGTGAACGCCACGCTGGCCTCCGCGATAAGCCGGGAGGGTCTCGGCCTACCGCTGAACGTGGAGTACAGCGACCTGACCATTCGCCAGTCGGAGTACCAGTCCTCCTGCGCCACCGTGGTGATGCTGGATTGCTCGCACAGCATGATCCTGTAC
>CALMOM010000004.1 GCA_937873305.1 uncultured Terriglobus sp. | reverse complement strand
CTTCTTCGCTGCCTCTTCCACAGCGGCGGAACCACCCAACACAATCAGGTCAGCCAGCGAAATCTTCTTGCCGCCTTCTCGGCTGTTGAAGTCTTTCTGAATGACTTCCAGCGCCTCGATCACCTTAATGAGTTCGCCGGGCTGGTTGACTTCCCAGTACTTTTGCGGCTCCAGGCGGACGCGCGCACCGTTGGCACCGCCGCGCTTATCGCTGCCACGGAAGCTTGAGGCGGAAGCCCATGCGGTGGTGACCAGTTGCGGGATCGTAAGGCCGGAGGCAAGTATCTTACCCTTCAGCTCTTCCACGTCAGCGTCAGCAACCTGCTCGTACTCGGCAACCGGCAACGGATCCTGCCAGAGCAGCACTTCCTTCGGAACCAGCGGTCCCAGGTAGCGAGACACGGGGCCAAGATCACGGTGGGTCAGCTTGAACCAGGCGCGGGCAAAGTTATCCGCGAACTCATCCGGATGCTCATGGTAACGGCGAGAAATCTTCTCGTACGCCGGGTCCATGATCATGGCCATGTCGGTGGTGAACATCATGGGCGCGTGGCTTTTGTTGGGGTCCTGAGAGTCCGGCACGGTACCTTCGCCGGCACCGTTCTTGGGCCGCCATTGGTGGGCACCCGCGGGGCTGGTGGTCAGTTCCCACTCGTAACCGAACAGGTTGTCGTAGTAGCCGTTATCCCAGCGCGCAGGGTTCTTGGTCCATGCACCCTCCAGGCCACTGGTGATGGTCTCATTGCCCATGCCGCTGCCGAACGTGTTGTTCCAGCCGAAGCCCTGCTCTTCCAGGTCCGCACCCTCCGGCTCGGTACCAAGGTAGTCGCCGGGATTGGCCGCGCCGTGCGCCTTGCCAAAGGTGTGTCCACCTGCGATCAGGGCAACCGTCTCCATGTCGTTCATTGCCATGCGGCCGAATGTCTGGCGGATGTCGCGCGCGGAAAGCTTGGGGTCAGGGTTGCTGTTTGGGCCTTCCGGATTCACGTACACCAGACCCATCTGCACCGCGCCGAGGGGCACTTCCAGTTCGCGGTCGCCGGTGTAACGCTGGTCGTCCAGCCACTTGCCTTCAGGTCCCCAGTAGATATCCTCTTCCGGCTCCCACACGTCTGCCCGACCACCGGCGAAACCAAAGGTCTTGAAGCCCATGGACTCCAGCGCGACGTTGCCGGTCAGCACAATGAGGTCAGCCCAGGAGATCTTCTGGCCATACTTCTGCTTGATGGGCCAGAGCAGGCGACGCGCCTTGTCGAGATTTGCGTTGTCTGGCCAGCTGTCGAGTGGGGCAAACCGCTGCGCGCCGCTGCCCGAGCCGCCACGGCCATCGGTAATGCGGTACGTTCCGGCACTGTGCCACGCCATGCGGATGAAGAAGGGCCCGTAGTGGCCGTAGTCCGCGGGCCACCATGACTGCGAATCGGTCATGAGCGCGGTCAGATCGGCAATTACCGCTTGCAGATCAAGCGTCTTGAACGCCTCTGCGTAGTTAAAATCCTGCTTCACCTGCTTGTGGAAGGGCGAGTTTAGCGGAGAGTTCTGGTTCAGCACCTTCAGGTTGAGCTGGTTCGGCCACCAGTCCGCATTGGTTTTGGAACCGGCCATGGTGGTGGTGCGTGCATTCCCGAGAAAGGGGCACTTCCGCTCGCGGGGGCCGTCTTCCACCAGGTGAGGCGCACCAGTCGGCTCACCGACGCCGTGGCTGAATTGATGATCCGGATGAACTTCCTTGACGGGTTCCATGGCATTGCTCCTTTGTGACTGAAGGGGTAGCTCTGACGGACGAGGCACTCGAGCGATGGCGGAGAGACACAGCACGTCCGTTGCGATGCTGTAGCGATTCTCTCCTAAACAAGAATGTTTATCAAACTAGCCATGCGCCGCAATCGCGCTGAGCCGTTCCGAGTAGGCGAACTGCTGCTCAGGATCGACCTGCCCGGGCGCGTACATCGTCTTGACATCATGGACTGGTATAACGCTGCTTTGGAGAAACACACACGATGCGTTCCAGTCTTCGCAGCAGGCGCAAACTGCCCTTGTATGTCTTTGGCCTAGTCGCGACCTCATGCCTGGGGCATGGACAGGCGCCTCGGACGCAGCCTGGAAGCACGGACTTCAAAACGGCCCCGCCCAAAGACGACGCAATGGGACACGAGAAGAACGTGGAGCGCCAGCCAGCGTCGCAGGTGAACAGCCCGAGCCGGACCGTAGGACCGCAGCAGGACGGCTCCATCGTTGTCTCCAATAACCAGGTGCTGACACCGGCAGGCCGACTGGTGGAACTTGGATCGCCGGTGCGTGCCAAGGCCATAGCGCTGAATCCTGCACGGAGCTCGCACAGTGCCGCGGTGCTGCTCATGGGCTCACCGGAACCGATCATCGTACTCGACACACAGACCGGAGCGGTGCTGCAGCGCTTTCTGCCGGGCGAAGCGGCTGGTGCCGACAAAGATCCAAAAGCCGCCGCCAGGGAGCGCAGCGCCGGTTCCTTCGCGGGTATCGCTTACACGTCCGACGGGTCGAAGCTGCTGTTCAGCCAGGACAACAATTACGTTGCCATCGCAACTGTGGACCGCAACACGGGCATGCTGAGTCATGAACAGCGTGTGCCCCTGCCAAAGCCCCCGGCGGACGGGCGCAAGTACCACAACGAGAACTCAATCAATCCGGGCGGCATCGCGCTCTCGGGCGATAACAAGCGTGCGTACGTGGCGCTGAACGCGGCCAATACACTGGGTGTTGTCGATCTGACCTCGTCTCCGGCACGGCTCACCGGGCAAATCCCTGTCGGCAACGTGCCCAACAGCGTGGTGGTGCGCGGCAACTTCGCCTACGTCAGCAATGAGGGCGGGCGTGTGGCGGTGGCTGGCGACTTCACCAACGACTCCGACGGCACGCCCATCGTGGTCGACCGGCAGGAAGCCTTTACAACAAGCGGCACCGTATCTGTGGTGGACTTGACGGCGGGCAAGGTGGTGAAGTCCATCGCGGGGGGCCTGCACCCCGCGGGCATGACGGTTGTGGGCGACCGTCTGTTTGTCGCCAATGCCTACAGCGACAGCCTGTCGGTCATTGACTTGAACAAGAACCAGGTCACGCGGACAGTGAACCTGAGTGTGCCTATTGCTAAGGGTGTGTTTGGTTCTGGGCCGAACGCGGTCGCCGTCACGGACGAGGGTAGAGCCTACGTTTCGCTGGGTCAGGCGAATGCCGTGGCCGTCGTCAATCTGCAGGGGCGCGACGCAAACCCGGTGGTGGGTTACATTCCTACCGGCTACTTTCCGACATCGATCACGTACGACAAGGCGCGCAAGCAGTTGGTCATCGCAGACGACAAGGGCCTGGGCTCGCGTGGCAGTACCACCACTACCAAGGGTGTGGTGGGCTACAACACGCACGCAGACATGGGCGTCGTGAACCTGATCCCCGAGCCAAATGCAACGGCTCTGTCAGGCTTTAGCAAACAGGTGTTCTCCAACAATCAATGGGATCTGACGACCAACATCGAGGTGGGTACTCAGTTTATCGATCCGCGCGCGGTTCCGGTGGCCGTGCCAAAGCACATTGGCGAACCGTCGCTGATCAAGCATGTGTTTCTGATCATCAAAGAGAATCGCACCTACGATCAAATGCTGGGTGATGTGGCCTGGGGCAACGGTGCGCCGGAGCTTGCGGTGTTTGCCTCGGGCGTCCCAAACCAGCACGCCTTTGTAATGCGCTTTCCCCTGCTCGACAATGTGTATGCGCCAAGCCGCCAGTCTGCCGACGGCCACCCATGGATCGGTATGTCCGGATCCTTCTATTCCAATGACATCCTTTCGCCGGACTGGATCCGCTCGTACCCGGGTGGCGAGGCGGACGACGCCCTGACGAATACGCCCCAGGGTTTTTTGTGGACCGCAGTTGCCGCCAAAGGCCTCACCGCGCGGATGTACGGCGAGTGGAGCAGCGGCACGACGGTCTCGCGCAAACCGGATGGCTCCGCGTACACGTGGACAGACTTTTACCGAACGTCACAGTGCAAGGAGGGCAAGGCGCCCGCGTCGGACTGCGTGGTGCCGGACGATGCCATCCACGTCACGTCTGCCATTCCCTCGGCGGCACGGATCATGGACCCGCACTTTCCGCCGTTCGATCTCGACATCCCGGACCAGTACCGCGCGGACTACTGGATCAAGAACTTTCAGCAACTGGACGCCGCCAATCAGGTGCCGAACCTGACCATCCTGTGGCTGCCGGACGACCACACCGCAGGCACGTCCAAGGGTCATCCCTATCCAATCAACTACCAGGCCGACAATGATCTGGCACTGGGCCGCATGGTGGACACGATCAGCCACAGCAAGGTGTGGGACAAGTCCGCCATTTTTGTGGAAGAGGACGACTCGCAGGGTGGTGCCGACCATGTGGACGGTCACCGGCAACCTGTCTTTGTCATCAGTCCATACACCGCAGCGCCGCAGGCTCCCGGCCAGGGCAAGACCATTCACACCACGTACACCGCGGAAAACATCAATCGCACCATCGAAAACATCCTGGGCACACAGCCGCTGACACAATTCGATCTGGTCGCCTCGCCGATGTTCGACGCATTTCAGAACACCGCGGACCTGCGGCCCTATGACTTCATTGCCGCCACGATCCCGTTAGACAAGGGTCCGGACCTGCCAGCCGGCAAGACGGTCGCCTATACACCAGTGGAAAAAGCATGGCTCAAGGCGACCGGCAAGGTCATGAAGAACAAGTATGACAAAGCGGATGCGGTCGATCCCAACTTCCTCAACCATGTGACCTGGTACGTGACCACCGGCTGGAACCGGCCCTACCCCGGCGAAGACAAAGTACTGGCACCTGAACCCCTGGTGAAGGCAGCACGCAAGTACAACGACAACGATGACGACTAGCGTCCTGCTGCCTTCCGCTTCGGCGCTTTGTCTGCAGTACCCGGATGCGAACCACGACCATTTGCCCGTGCGCCCGCAATCAGCAGGTCTACGATGCGGCGGGCACTTGCCTCCCACCCAGGCATGGCGGCAGTGTGAAAGGTTCCGATCAGGGCGCGGGCAATATCCTGAGGATCTAACTGGGAGCTAAGGTCGCCACTCTCGATAGCCCTGCGAATGAGTTGGAGAAAGGTTCCATGGACCGGTCCGCGTGAGCCCTCAATCAGCCGTGCAGAGCCACCGGACACCGTGTCCAGCGCGGGCAGGATCAGCAGCTTGTCCGCAACATAGTCGACGAAAAGCAACATCCAGCTGCGCAGGGCATCCAGCGGCGGCATCGTGCGCTGTAACAGCGTGCCCGCGCCCGCCAGCTTGCTCACTTCCGTGTGGAACACTGCCTCAATTAACGCCTCACGTGTGGGAAAGTGGCGGTACAGTGTGCCTGCGCCGACCTCTGCGCGACGTGCGATGTCGTCCAGCGATGTCTCTGCACCGTGCTGCATAAACGCCTGGCGCGCCACCTGCAGAATGCGCGCACGGTTACGCAGCGCGTCGGCACGCGGCTTGCGACTGGCAGAGGCGGCGACTGTCGGTGACTTGGCCACCACACAAGTTTCTCAGAGTCTTGCAACCGGAGAGACACTCCGCTTATCTTATCCAGCAGAGCCTATACGGAGACATTCTCCACTTTGCAGGGCACTAACATCAATTGCCGGCGGCTGCACTGTTGCCGGCCCACCACAGGAGCAGCAACATGCGGGTATTTGTAACAGGCGCAACGGGGTTTATCGGGACGGAACTGGTGAAGGAACTGATCGCAGCGGGGCACCAGGTGCGCGGTCTTTCGCGCAGCGATAGAGGTATGGAGCAGCTGAAGGCTGCAGGCGCCGAGGCGCTGCACGGAGACCTAAAAGACTTGAATGGCCTGCGCGAGGGTGCACGCGGCATGGACGCCGTGGTGCACCTGGCTTTCAACCATGACGATATGAGCAAGTTTGCCGAGAATGGCCAGGACGAGCGCGCGGCCGTTGAGGCCATGGGCGCGGTGCTGGAGCCGGGCAAACTGCTGGTGGTGACCAGCGGTACGGGCATTGCCGAGGGTGGGCCAGGGCACCTGCGCGTGGAAAGCGACCCGCCACTGCGCGTGCTGCCGCGCAACCCGGAAGATGCAGCCCGCGCGGTGAGCGAACGCGGTGTGCGCGTAGCGGTGGTACGGCTGCCACAGGTGCATGACACGCGTAAGCAGGGATTGGTGACGTGGCTCATTCAAATTGCTCGAACTACGGGTGTCTCAGCCTATGTGGGCGACGGTGCCAACCGTTGGGCGGCCGCTCCATTGCCTGACGTGGCGCACCTGTACCGGCTGGTGGTGGAGAACACCGCACCCGGTTTCCACGTTTACCATGCGGTGGAGGAAGAGGGCGTATCCCTGCGCGGCATCGCGGAAACCATCGGTAAAGGCATGGGCCTGCCGGTCAAGTCGCTGACCAGTGACGAGGCAGGCGCACACTTCAGCTGGCTGGGTCACTTTGTCGGATTGGATATGCCTGCCTACAGCGAGCAGACCCGCGCCGCACTCCACTGGCAACCTGCCGGACCCGGCCTGAATGAGGACCTATCCAACATGGATTACTCGGCCTAAACGGAAACGCGTCGCCCAACTCAGTCGGTGGTGACGTGCTCTCCTCGCGGATGTTGTGCCTTGGGTGGCGCGGCGGCTGGGCCGGGTGCGTTGCGCTGCCCGGTGAGGCAAACATCATGCAGCGGGCAGCGATGACAACGCGGCTCACGCAGCGGGCAAATCTGCTGACCCAGTCGCTTCACCAGGGTGTGGTGCTCGTCCATGGTGGCGGGCGTCCACGCGGGTGGGGCGAGCGGCATTAGCGCTTCCTCCACCTGCCGTGCTGTCGCTTTGTCCGGCAACACACCCAGCCGAATGGCAATGCGTTGATGGTGGCCGTCGATCGCGATGGCCGGACGTCGCAACGAGGTAAAGTTGACCGCCGCCGCACTTGCCTTTACGCCCACGCCGGGCAGCTGCTCCAGCCAGGTCCGAATCTTGTCTGTGCGGTATTTTGCGAGGAACTGCAACGACAGCGCGCCGGTACGCTCTGTCACCTGCTGCAACATCTGCTTGAGCTGCGGTGCCTTGCGCTCGGGAAAGGTCACCAGGTGCAGTGTCTCTTCGATCTCCGCGACTGGTGCATCGCGCAATCGCTCCCACCGCACCTCGTCCCACGAGTTGGGGCCGCTGGGCCAGCCGTCGTAGCGTTCGCGCAGCAGACGCATGGTGGCGATGCTCTCCGCATCCTTCGTACGAGAGGAGCACAACGAGTAGATCAATTGCGTCAGCGGGTCCCACACCTCGCGCGGGGGCGGCGGTCCCATCCACGCGAGCAGCCGCCGCTGAATATCGTCTAGATCGTCGAACAGAATGGCAGGACGCTGTGCCCCTAGCGCGACGAGAGCGTCGGGAAAAAGCGTGTCCTGTGAAGGCGTGGCCACGGCTATTGGACGCAGGTCAGGCCGCTGCAATCAGCCGCAGCGCCTCTGGCAGCGCATCCGAGCCAAAGCCTGCAATCCACTGAATGCGCCGATCGCTGCGGAACCACGTGCCCTGTCGCTTGCTGTAATTACGATGGCCCTGCTGTGTCTTCACGACTGCCTCGGCTTCTATCATCTCGCCGCGCAGGACGGCCTGTGCCTCTGCGTAGCCCAGGGCGTGCAGCGCGCGGCACGCTGCGCCGTAGCGCGCAACCAGTTCCTGAGTTTCTTCTACCAGACCGTCCCTGAACATCTGCACACAGCGCGAGTTGATGCGTTCATACAGCTCCTCTCGTTTGGGCTGCAGGCCGAGTTGCACCACCCGGTAGCCTTGCAGCGGCTCCGGTCGGGCTGCGGTCCATGCCGCGCTCATGGGCCTGCCCTGCAGCAGGGACACCTCAATGGCGCGAATCAGTTTCGATTCGTCGTTACCGTGAATGCGTGCGGCGGCAGCCGGATCGAGCCACCGCAGTGCCCGGTGCAGCGCCCCACGCCCGCGGCGTTCGGCCAAGCGGCGCAGACGCCCGCGCAGGGCTTCGTCGCGCTGCGGCGCTGCGCTTAGGCCATCGAGCAAGGCACGCAGGTAAAGCCCGGTACCCCCTGTGACAATGGGCACGTGCCCACGACCGGCAATCTGTGCCACAGCGGCACGTGCGGCCCGGCCATAGTCGCCTGCGCTGTATTCCACGCTAGGTAGCACCACATCCAGCAGGTGATGCGGCACACGGCGGCGCTCCTCCAGTGTGGGCTTTGCGGTGCCAAGCTCCATCTCGCGATACACCGCGACCGAATCACACGACACGACTTCGCCGCCAACTTCCTCTGCAAGCTGTAGCGCGAGGGCTGTTTTGCCGGATGCAGTTGGCCCCACCAGCACCACCAGAAGCGGTTGACTCGGTTTAGGCGCTACTACCAATGCCGCCACCAGCCCGCGGGAAAGACTGTGCGCACACTCGCACGCAGCACGATGCCGACCAGCACCAGCAACGCTAGCAGGAGGGCAGCACCAACCTGCAAGCGGCGCTCCCCTGCGACGTTCTCATCCTGCGGCGGGAGGCGGGGCATTGATTACTCCGCCGAGGGCGCGTCCTTGTTGATGCGGTACTCGATGCGCAATTCCAGGTTGGGTCCGTGGAATTCTTTCGGCAGCGGCTGCGCGGCACCCATGCTGGTGATGGAGCCCCACGCGGCGCGGTCAATGGCGACGTCGTGCGTCGAGTAGTCCAGGTGCATGGCGCTGATGGCACCGTTCGGCTCGATGGTGAAGCGTACGCCGGTGATGCCTTGCTTGTTCAGCGGCGGACGGCACTCCTCCGGAATGAGCGGCAGCCAGTTGCGCCGCACATCCGCCAGCAGACGCTGTAGATACTTGGCGAAGTCTACCCCCTGTGTGTCAGACAGGATCTGCGTACCTAATTTGCTCCCACCTTGCTTGCCCGGGCCTGTGTTACCGTAATCGCCTCCATCTCCACCGCTGCGCGGCCCTCGCGCGGCCTGCTGAATCTGCTCGGAAGCTGAACCGGGCGTGCCGAAGATGTTGCGGTTCGGCCGATTGGGCGACGGTGCGGGAGCATCCGCCAGCGGTTGGGGTCGTGGCTGGGGCTGCGGTGTGGGAGGTGTGTTACGCGCCTGCTGCTGCGGCGCGGGCTGCTGCTGTGGTGCTTGCTGCGGCTGGGGCGTCTGCGGCAGCGCCTGTCGCGGTGTAGGCGCTGCTTTGGGCGCAGGCGGCGCGGGGTTGCCAGCGCGCGGCTGTGGTGCCTGCGGACTGGGCTTGGGACTCTGGGACTCTGTGGAGCGCGTGCTGATGTTGGGCGCGGGCTTGGTTCGCTGCAGCTGCTTCTGCAGGTCGGGCGGCACGTCCAGGTAGGTCATCTCCTTGCTCTTGTCGGGCAGGGCTGTCACCAGGACAGGCGCGTGCCATAGGTAGCGTGGCCCGTACACCATCACCCAGCCCAGCACGAGCCAAACAATGACGGAGATGTAGACCGCCTCGCGAAAGCGCGCGCGTGATCGCTCATCATCCACCTCGTCCAAAAGGGTGATGAGTTCGTGCGTCTCCAGGTAGTCGTACCGGTTGCCACGACGACCAGCCCGCACCGTGCGTCGCTCTGGTGCGTCCTCGGCCAGGCCGTCGGAGCCTTCTGGCCGTTCTAGTTCAGGAGGTGTCTCGATAGGGGGCACGCTGGGTCTTGTCTCTTCCACTTAGGACTGCTGTGGCGGCAATTTTGTTTCTTCTGCGGTCCACAACAAGCACCGGCAGCGCCTACGCCATCCCTGACCATCGTCTCACCTCTAGGTGCGCGAACGGTAAAATAGGGTGATGCTCCACCTGCCCGCTGCCCTGCTTGCGTTTGCCCAGACCACACCCGCCAAAGCCGCACACGTGAGCGCGCTCAAGCGGTTGGGGCTGTGGCTCACGCACCTTGGCACCCCGGGTCTCCTGCTCGCATCTCTCTTCGACTCTGCCCTGATCCCATTGCCCTGGCAGCCTCTGCTGCTGCAACTGGTCAGCGCGAATCCCGGTAAGTTTCTGCTGTACCCATTGGTGGCGGCTGCGGCATCCGCCCTCGGTAGCCTGGTGCCCTTCTACATCGGGCGGCTGGGTGGCGAACTGTTCCTGCTCGGCAAGATTAATCGCGAACGCTACGAGCGGCTGCGCGACCGCTTTGAGGAACAGGAGTTTTTTGCCATCCTGATTCCCGCCATGGGGCCACCACCGACGCCGTTCAAGCTGTTCGAGTTCTGCGCGGGCGTGTTCGAGATGAAGCCGTTCACCTTTGTTTCGGCAGCCTTTCTGGGCAAGGTGGTGCAGTTCACCGTGTATGCCACGTTGACACACCTATACGGTCCTGCCGTGGTGGATCTAATCTTCCGCACGGTGCGCTCGCACGCGCACCTGCTGCTGTTTATTGTCGGCATGCTGCTGGTGGCACTGGCTGTGTGGGTGCTGCGAAAGATCTTCGACCGCAAACGGGGGACGCGGCTGCCCATTGAAGATGCGGCAGAACTGACGGAAGGCCCCACCATCGTCGAAGAGTAGCGTGCAGCAGTGGGCTTTAGTCGCTATAGGAGCGTAGGCGGGCAGGCATCTCGTCGCTGGTCAGGTCGTGCCCGCACTGTACGCAGTAGACATCGGTAATGTGTACGCCCCGAAAGCACTGACCGCACACGGGCGACATCTGAAATTGGCACTGCGGGCAGAAGTGGAATGAGCTGGAGACCTCTGTACGGCAGGACGGGCACCGCGTCATCACAGGCTGCCGCAGCAGGAAATACACCACGGCACCGATGCCGCCGGGCATGACCATGACGATGAGCATCCACAAGCCTGGACGCATGTTGCGGCGCTTGACGTCGCGGCTGATATAACCCACCAGCAGCACATAGCTGGCCAGCGCCGCGCCCCAGCTATAGCTGCCTATCACATGGAGGACGGGGTTGCCATGGTGCGGCTGCCCCTGGTGCCCCCAGAAACTCAGCACCTGAATGGCAGAAAAGACAAGTAGCGACACCAACACAGACCACAGCGGGATAAGTTTCAGTTCGTCACTGCCCTCTTCCACGTCCGGGCGCTGGTTGACGTCGGTTCCAAGCAGCATCAGCGGCGAACCTCATCGCGCAGACTCATCGCCTTCGAACGGCGCAGCATCACGATCGCGGCGGTGAGGACAGAAAGCGGTAGAAACCAGACCAGCAGAATGCTGATCGTGGAGCCCGCGTCGGCACCCAACAGCGAAACACGCCTCCAAAGCCCTTCTTCCCAGCCCGGAACGCCATCCTCAGCCACGGTCCACAGCGCACTCGCAATCAGCAGCAAAATTGTAGAGCAGATCAGGCACGGCAACAGCAGATCGCGTGCTGTACGCCTCCGCGTCTGCATGGCCAGCGCGCGCTCACGAATTACCCGACGCGTCCGGTTTACAACCATGGCGCGGGCCGCGATGGCGACACGGGTCTCGTCGGGAGCTAACTTCACTGCGCTCCCCCGACTGCAACCATGCGGCGCTGCCCCGACCTGTCGCCGCGCAGGCGCTCCAGTTCCGGTTTCAACGCCGCCAGGCCTCGATACAGCCGCGACTTCACGGTCGACAACGGAGCCCTGGTCACAGTCGCGATTTCCTCCAGGGCCAGCTCCTCGTGGAAGCGCAGAAGAAGAACTTCGCGGTAGGTGGTGTGCAGAGTGAGCAGCACGGCTGTCACCTCAGCCGCGTCCTCGCGCGAGCAGAACTGCTCAAAGGGCGACGGCCCTTCCACGGCTATTTCGAAGGGGGCTTCGTCACCCTCCGGGTCGCGCATCTGGTCCAGGGACGTCATGGTGCGTTTACGCGAGAGGTCGATGACCAAATTACGGGCGATGGTGAACAGCCACGTATCGAAGCGCGCCTTGCCGTTGAATTGAGCACCTCGCAGCAGCACCCGCATCCACGTCTCCTGGAACAGATCCTCCGCCACTTCGCGCTTGCCTGTAAGAAATGTCAGATAGCGCATTAACCGGTGCTGATACTGCTCGATCAGCTGGTCCAGCAACTCCGGATCCTGCCGCTTAAGGCCGCGGGCGATTAGCAGGTTCTCCTGTTGGGAGGCCTCCAAGGACGCAGCCGACATGGCCAGGGTGGCGTTCACACGTGATGTGACGGACGCCCCCGAGGGAAAGACGCTGCTGCTGCGAAATAACTTGCCTGGCACGCTGGACGGCTCCGCTGCACGGGAAGGTCAGCTAGCCGTAGTGTATCCGGCCTGAGCGAGGACCTAACGGCAATCGGCGCAGGTGCCGTACAAAAAGAACTCGTGCCCTGTTACGCGGAAGCCCTTCGGCAGGTTTGTCTTGCTTGGCAGGTCACAGCCAAACAGTTCGTAGACTTTGGCGCAGTCGTTGCACTGGAAATGGTGATGGTGCTGCTTGCCCGCGACCTCATAGCGAGCGGCGGCACCGGGCAGCTCGACCGTAGACAGCCACTTATCCTCGACAAGAGAGCCGATGTTGCGGTACACGGTGGCGATGCTCATGCCGGGCACGTGCTTTTTGGCCATCTGCAGCACCTCATCCGGCGACAGCGGGCGGTCCGCCTCCACAAAGGCGTCGCGCAGTGCCTGCTTCTGCTTGGTTTGGCGTGTGGCAACGGACATGACAGACCCTTCCTAGCATTACTATGCCTCAGCTGCGCTTTCATTCGCAATAGCATTGGCGCAAACCCGTCGGCTGCATCGCCTAAAGGTGCAATGCCACCACCGTTCTGTTGGCTCCGTTAAACTAACTGTGCCCACTATGTCCGAGCATAAGATCGATCTACCCGAAGTTGACCTGTCGCAGCCACCCGCGGAGAACATCGTCCGCGTGACCTTTCAGCCCGAGGCTAAGACGGTGGAATTCCCGTTTGGCTCTCTGCCGTATGACGGCCATGGCCTGCCCATGAGCTTTCTGGATGTGGCCGAGAATTATGGCATCTTTCTGGATCATGCCTGCGGCGGTGTGTGCGCCTGCACCACCTGCCATGTCTACGTAAAACAGGGTGACAGCGGCCTGAGCGAGCCAGAGGACAACGAACTAGATCGCATCGACCTTGCGGCCGGACCGCAGACCAACTCGCGCCTGGGCTGCCAATCTGTCATCCAGCAACCAGGAACCTACGTTGTCGAAATCCCGGCATGGAACCGTAATTACGTGCAGGAAGGCAAGCCCGCCGCCGTGCTTGCCGGTGGGAAGGAGTAGCCGATGCCGCGAGAGATTGAATGGACCGATGCCGAGGAACTCGGTATCCAGCTGCAGGAAGCCCACCCGGACACCGACCCGCTCACGGTCCGCTTTACCGACCTGCATAAACTGGTCACCGCCATTCCCGGTTTTATCGGCGATCCTGCAAAGTCGAACGAGGGCATCCTTGAGGCCATCCAGATGGCGTGGCTCGAGGAATACAACGACGCCAAGTAAACGGAGCTGATGCCATCACTCTCGAGGCCGCTCCAGCCGGTAATACGGGTGCATGATCTGGTGCGGCCCCCAGGGCTCATGGTGTGTATAGCGGAAACCGAGCCGCTCGATCATTGCCTGCGAGTTGGCATTATTGGGACCGTGTCCAGCAACCAGCGCCTCTACTTCTGTCGTTTGCCATGCATGGCGGATTACCGTACGCGCGGCTTCCTCGCCTATGCGTAGACTCCAAAACGGTCGCCCTACATAGACGCCAATCTCCAGCACTCGTGTGTCATGGAACGGTCGCAGTCCGGCACACCCGGCGTGCCCTCCTCCGTCCAGCAGGAACATCGGCCAGTATTGGAAGCCGAACTCTCGTTGGCGTTCCATCTCGAGGGCAAGCCGCGCTTCAGCCGCGTCACGCGACATGGCCCATGTGACCCATAACCTCAGGGTCGGTCAACAGGGCCACAGCAAGCGGACGGTCCGCTGCGGTCCAGCACCGAAAGCCAAGTCGGGCGGATGTTAGGAAGTACGTCATCGAGCAGGTCTCCACCGTCGCAGGACTGCCGCAGGCAAAGCAGAAGCGGTCACGATCAACATAGCAGCCACCGCCGCCAACCACAGGACCGACCCAGCCAGCAGCCACAGCAGGCTGGACCCATGCGATGCGCCCGCAGGGAGCAGCCGCCGCGAGACTGTCGCAACCAGACCGCTCACGACTGCAGCCAGCAACGCCTTGCCAACCTCAACCCACGGCAGTTCCGCAACGCTCACCATGCGCTTGCGATGCAGCAGCACGGCCAAAGCGCCCATGTGCGCAGCGATCGCCAAGTCTGACGCCACCACCAGCCCGGCAATGCCGTAGCCGCGGAAGAGCAGCGCATACACCGGCAGCGACACCACCGTGACCGCCGTGCCGGACAGCATGGGTGTGAGCGTATCGCCTGCCGCGTAGAAGGCGCGGGCATACAGGTTCTGCGACGTCCAAAAAACCAGCGACAGCGAAAACAGCACAAACAGCTCCGCAGCTTCCGTTGCGTCATGCCCGCGAAAGCGTCCGCCACTCAGCGCCAGATCAGTGGCAGGTCCGGCAAAGGTGACCATCCACGAGGTCAGCAGAAGGCTTACAGCCAGCAATCGTGAGACCGAACGGTTCACGGCCGCGCTAAACCGCGCAATGTCCTGCTCTGCCCAGAGCGAGGCAAAAAACGGCAGCGATGCCAGTCCCGCGGCCGGGCCCACAATGCCCATGGGTGCGGCAAACAGGTCGCGCGCGTACTTCATCAGCGAGATGCCGCCGTGGATGTTCGCTGCGAAGTAGCTGCGGATAATTGGATCGAGCGTGACGATGGATTGGCCCAGGATAAGCGGCAAGCTCAGCCGCACCCACTCCCGCAGCGTGGGGTGCCGCACATTAAACGACGGTGACCAACGCATCCCGATGCGACGCGCACCCAGCAGATTAATAAAAAAAAAGCCCAGCAGAGCGCCCGCCGCCGCCCCTGCTGCCAGCGCGTAAATGCCCAGCCACCGCCCAAGCAGCAGGGCACCCGCAATGATGCCACCGTTGTACAAGAGTGGCTGCAGCGCCTGGTAGACGAAAATCTTGCGCGAGAGCAGCCGCGCCCCGAAGACGCCACCTGCCAGCAACAGCAGCTGATTGGGCAGGAGAATGCGGGTCATGCGGACGCACAGGGCCGCGGTTTGCGCGGAACCGTCGAAGTTATGGAACTTGTATCGCACGTACAGTGGCGCCAGCAGTTCTCCTGCCAGGATCGCAAGCAGAAGCACGACTCCCACGATGTTCAAAATATTCGAGAGCGCTCGGTCACCTTCCTCCAACGTACCGGCGGTTTCATAGCTCGACAGCAGCTTGACGAAGGTGGTGGAGGCAACTCCACCGATCAGCAGGTAATAGATCACATCCGGCAGTTCAAACGCAGCGTTGTACGCGTCCACCGCTGGGCCCGCCCCGAAGATCTGCGCGATCAGCTTGTTCCGCAGCAGCCCGAGTACGCCGGACAGCAGCGCGGACCCCATCAGCAGCAGCGACGCTGAAACTGCCGACTGCGACGAGCCAAGGCGGAACCGTGCAAGTGGGCCGGAGGTGAACGTGCGAGGCAAGTCTCTATCTTATTTGGCTGCCAGCACATTGGTGCACAGGCATCCCACGCATCATTCCGGTCCCTCGGGGTCTTTCAGCGGTTGTGCAAACAGCGACGGCGTGTCGTCGTACGCCGCACTTCGTCTGCGCGAAGTCAGGTAAAAGCCATGATGTTTGGCAACAGCGCCCGCCTGCGGTGGCCGGCCCAGCATAAGTGAAAGTTCGCGTAAGCCCGTGTACACCCGCAGCAGTGCATCCGCGAAGGCCTCGTCTGCCGTGCCCGCATCTGGAGATGGATCAGCCTTTGTACCTGTTTGCGTTGGAGATGTTCGCTCCGCCAGCAACTGCCGTGCGCCGGGAATGGTGTAGCCTCGGTCGTACAACAGCCGCCGAATCTCAAGCAGGGCCTCCACGTCACGGCGACGGTACAGCCGTTGTCCGGTACCACCCTTGTACGGCCGCAGGTGCGGAAACTCACTCTCCCAAAATCGCAACACATGAGCAGGGAGCGCCAAGAGGCGTGCGGCCTCGCCAATACGGAAGTAGAGCTTGTCTGGAATAAGAGGCAGCGACGCTCCGGCGCGCGATTTCCGGTTGCGCTCACCCTCCGCCATGGCTGCCTCCATGCTTTGCTTCAACTCTGGTCCGCACCAGTGTAGCGGCGACCCGGTCGGTTCAAACAGCAAAAAAGGGCCCCGCGAAATGCGCGCGGGGCCTCGCTCATGGACAGGAACAGCGGGCGGGTGCCGTCCAGCAGTGTGACATCACGTTGCCTCCAGAGGCCCTCCCCTGAGAGAGGCCAGCATCTACAGTGTCAACGCCACACATAGTGCACTGCACTAGCCGCTATCCCACATCTTGGGCTTCCTTAGCAGGTATGTCAATGTTTGCGGTTGCGTAATGCACCATTCCTGTGTCAGAACGGAACTATGTGGACGCCTCTGCCGTATGCTTCAGGGGTTCTGCCGGGGGCTTTTGGATGAAAGTCGCGATGCAATACGCTGCTGTTGGTTTGGTTCTGCTGGTACTGCCGCTGACGGGCTGCCGTGTGCGCAGCCATGATGGCGGTCATGGAGACAAGGACGTGGACATCTCCACGCCACTGGGCGGCATGTCCGTAAAAACGGATAGCACCACCGTACAGCGCAGGCTGGGGCTGCCGCTGTACCCGGGTGCAACGCCCGAGCAGCACAAGGGCGACGACAACAGCTCTGCCGACGTAGACATGAACTTCGGCTCGTTTCGCCTGCGCGTGCTCGCCATGAGCTTTGCGTCGCCCGATGCGCCGGCTAAGATCGAGGCCTTTTATCGGGCGTCCTTGGCGCAATACAGTGACGTCATTAAGTGTCGGCACCACGCGCCTGTAGGCCTTCCCGTGCGTACCGGGCTGGGCCTTACCTGCGCAGACGACAACCACGTGCACACAGGCAAAAGCAGCGATATCGATCCCGATTCGGACAACGATCTGGAACTCAAGGCAGGGTCCCAATCGCGGCAGCACATCGTTTCGCTGCAGCCGGAGGGCACCGGCACCAAGTTCGGTCTGGTTGCGCTAGAGCTGCCGCATGGGGACGACCACGTTGACTGACGCGATCGTGGCACGCCGGCGAAGTGCCGCCGCGTGCCTGTTGCGGTAGCCTGATACCTGAATGGTTGCAAGCTGTCCACGATGCGGAGCACCGCTGCCACTGGTTGAAGGCGATCTCCCGAACTTCTGTCCTACCTGCGGTTTGCCACAACTGCGCATCTCCGCTGACGCAGTCCTCTCCGGCACCGTTGCCGAGACTGGCAGCGAGAACTTGCCCCAAAGCGAGAGCCTGCACATGCCTCGCGCCCTGCGGGTGGTAGCGATTGCAGGAACCGTGGCTGTACTCGCGGCGTCGCTTTTACCGGATGCCCTGGTGTCTGGCGCGGTGGGCGGGCTGCTGCTGCTGTTCACACCCCTTATCGCGGTCGCTGCTGTGTACGCGTACAGCCACAGCCGTCCGCCCGCACTCACCTCACCGGCCGGTGGCGCGCGCCGTCCTCGCCGACGAGGACGTAGGCCAGCCCGCGCGCACCGCGCAGCTTGGCCCACTCCTGCCCCGCGTCCAGCGTGCGCCGGGGCTGTGCTGCCCCGCCGGCCATCACGACGGCGCAGACGTAGGGGGCCTGGAACACCCGGAA
>CALMOM010000003.1 GCA_937873305.1 uncultured Terriglobus sp. | reverse complement strand
GCGCGGCTGGCCGTTGTGCACGGCCAGAAAGATCATGCTGAAGCTTTCCTGCATCTGCGTGTTCTTGAACAGCTGGTTCAGCACGATCTCCGGCTGCGCACCGCGCTTCAGTTCAATGACGATGCGCATGCCGTCGCGGTCGCTCTCGTCGCGTACATCGCTGATGTCGTCCACGACCTTGTCCGTGACCAGTTCTGCGATGCGCTTGATGAGGTTGTTCTTGTTGACCTGGTATGGAATCTCGCTGACGATGATGCTCTCGCGCCCACCCTTCAGGTCTTCGGTGGAGCACTTGGCGCGCATCAGGAAGCGGCCGCGGCCTTTGCGGTAGCTTTCGCGGATGTTGAGCTTTCCGTAGATGAAGCCGCCCGTCGGAAAATCCGGCCCCTGCACATGCTCCAGCACCTGGTCCAGCCCGGCGTGCGGATCGTTGACGAGCAGGATGGCAGCGGTGACGATCTCCGTCAGGTTGTGTGGCGGAATGTTCGTCGCCATGCCCACGGCGATGCCGCTGGAGCCGTTGACGATCAGGTTCGGAAAGCGCGCGGGCAGAACGGTCGGTTCCAGCGTGGACTCGTCATAGTTCGGCGTGAAGTCCACCGTGTCCATGTCGATGTCGGCCAGCATTTCGCCGCTGATCTTCTGCAGGCGCGACTCGGTGTAGCGCATGGCGGCGGGCGGGTCGCCGTCGACCGAGCCGAAGTTACCCTGGCCGTCCACCAGTGGGTAGCGCATGCTGAAGGGCTGCGCCAGCCGCACCATAGCGTCATAAATGGCACTGTCGCCGTGCGGGTGGTAGTTGCCCATGGCGTGGCCCACCACCTTGGCGCACTTGGTGTACTTTTTGTTGGCCTGCAGCCCCATCTCCTGCATGGCGTACAGAATGCGGCGGTGCACCGGCTTCAACCCGTCGCGCACGTCCGGCAGCGCCCGCCCGATGATGACGGACATGGAGTAGTCGAGGTACGACCGGCGCATCTCCTCTTCAATGTTGATGGGGATCAGAAACGCCGCGCCCGGCCCGGTGGAGCCCGGAGGCGTCGCGCCACCGTCCGCACCGGAGGCAGCCTCTGCGGCAAGGTTCTCGCCCGGGCCGCTTAGCCCTGTTTTTTGTGCATCTTGCGAGCCGTTCGAGGTGCCTTCTGAGTCGCCGTTGGAGCCAAGGGGAAGCTGGTTCTGATCGTCTGCCATTGAACTTTAAGTATAAATGGCACAATCTTTAAGCATCCTCCGGAACCGAATGCCCCGCAGCCTCTAATCGTCTCAGTAGTGTTGACGCAAGCCCGAGATGATCGAGGCATTCGTCAGGAGTGTCTCTCATCGAGTGCTCGTGACCGCGTGGATTGCGAATGCCGATCATTGCTCCAGCAAACATGAAGCGGTAGCCTCGCTGTTCATCCTTTTCACTGATGCTTGCCCTTGGTGTCAGGCTAATCAGCGGGTTGACTTCGTTGAAGGCCCGCATCATTAAACCCTCGCCGGAATCTTGCGTGCTAGACAGAGCTGCCACCACTCTGTCCACGAATTTAAAGGCTTCAAAAGTAGATTGAGCGTAGTGTCCGTCATCAAAGAGGTTCTTCACCACGACCGGCAGTTTGGGATGAATATTACGTTCCTCAAAAGGGTGATGGGACACTCCCCGCTCTTCTTCTGCATACGGCAAGTCGACAGAACGTCGTGCAAACTTTTCGAAGGCGCTGAACCACTCAGCCATTGAGGAGGTTTTCCTTAATGCTCCTGAAGATTTTGTCGTAAGTTTCTTGGTCACCGGCAGCTGGAAGGTTTACTTCGATGCGTACAGTCAAGCCCACTTTGTTGTCACTGTCGGGCTTAGCCGCAAAACCATTTACCACACTCTCTTCCATAGCAGGAGTAGTCGTAATAATGCGCTTTGCCCGGTGACCATCCTGAGCCTGCTTTCTGCCTGCCGCTTTCGGTGTTCGTGGAGCCGACGATGGTGTAGCTTGCAACTTGCCGCCATACGTTGCCAAAGACCGGAAGGTAGATGCTTGACGAGTGCCAACCAGATCAGTCGATTGATCACTCTGCCGGAAGAAGTGGATGAGCTTGTCGGTTGGCAGAGTCCAAGATTCGTCACCCTGTAGTGTGAATAAGTCCTTGTAGGCAGTCTGAACAGCGGAAGCGAATGCCCCCTGAAACTCACTGCTGTCGTGCAATGTGAATAGCCGGTGAGCCTCTTCAGACCTATTACCCTTTTCATGTATAAAGCCCAAAAATCGAGCGATGTTCAACGCGTAGCTCTCGTTTCCGGGAGCTATATTGAGCTTCTTGAGCGTCTCGGCATTTAACACCGAAGGAAAAGACTTTTTCAGTTGGTCTAGCAATTGCAGTAGTGCTCCACCGCTGCTGATATACGGATGTTTGTCTGCCATCTCTTCTCCCTTAAGGTGTACTAACGATTACTTCGTTGCGCTTAATTCAGCGTTGACGTGCACAGCGGAGCCGCTGACGTTCATGGTGCGGGTCCAGTCGGTGTAGCCCTTTTTCTTGACGATGATGGTGTGCTGGCCGGGGGCGACGCTGAGGGTGGAAGGCGTGTTGCCGGCGAAGGCTCCGTCGATCTCGATGTCGGCACCGGGAACGGAACTGTCGATCTGCAGGCTGGCGGTGTTGGCCGTCGCTGGGGCGGACGTCAGGCCCGCGGCTCCGGCAGTTGCGAGTGCGCCGGGAGCAGCGGGGCCGCCCTGCAGGCGTACCATGTCGAGCTTGGTGTCGCCCTGCACAAACGCTGTGATGGCCGTGCCCTTGGGGATGACGATGTCCTTGCCGTGCATGAAGAGGAAGAGCGGCGCGGCGGGAAAGAACACGATGCTGGTGGCAACCATGGCACCGGTCATGGCACCCACGTGGCCGCCGCCCTTGGTATTCTTGGTGGCGGAGAGTTGCACCTTGGTGCCGTCAGCCAGGCGCACGCTGTCGATGACCACGTCCAGCTTGCCACCGCGGCCCATGCGCTTCTTCGGCTCGGCCTGGGTGACGCTGCCTACCGCAGGGCTGCCCTTCGGGATGACGGTGACACCCTGCACAATGACATCGTCTGTCACCTCGAACGGCACCTGCTGGCCCACATGCGCGTCCTCGGACGAGATGGTCTCGCCCAGGCGCAACGGGACGGCGGTGTTGTCCATGAGCGTGTTCGGCAGCGGCGTGCGTGCGGGTTCTGCGGACTTGGCGGTGGCCGTTGCCGCTGGCGATTTGGCCGGAGCGGTTGGTGCGGCAGGTTGGGTTTGCGCAGAGGCGTGGCCAAGCGCAAGAGCGCCTGCCAAAGGCAGCACAGCAATAGACTTCATGAGATAACCCTAGTTCTGGAGTGAGCCAAGGCTAAGCGAAGCAGGAATTTCACGCAAGGTAGAAGGTCATTACTTCCGTGACATGGCTTCTATTTGTGCAGCGCGTTGCGCATCGTCATAAATTGAGGAGGACCTACTCCGGTGTGGTCTACGTGGCAGCTTCTTCAGCTTTGACACGTGAACGCCAGAGACGATTGAATTCGCTTACGGCTGCTTCATAGTCGTCCTCGTTCCATGCCGTTCTCCCATCGACTTGCATGGAGCGATTGCCCGCGTCCATACCGGCGCGCCAGATCAACTCATACGTTAACTGGATGGGCATAGCTCATTAAAAAGCAGGGTAGCTGCGGGCTGCTTCCTCGTTCCACTCCCAGGTGTCTTTGAATGCGGTGATCTGGGCGGCGGAGCGGTTGCCGTCCTTTTCGGCGAACAGCACGTTGTAGTCCTGCCGCGAGTTGAAGGGCGGATCCAGGTAGATAAGGTCCACCGACTCCGTGGCGACGTACTCCCGCAGCACGTCCAGGTCGTCGCCGTAGTAGAGCCTGTTCTTCTCGTCTGCCATGCGTCGTGTTGAGGGTAGCATCTGCACGGTGCAATTCCTGCCGAGAGCCTGGTCTCACAGGCAGTTCGAAAGTGGTATTCGCCGCCTGAAAACTGCACACACTCTGTGGGACATTCTCGTGGCGTGCCGCATCTATCTTCCAGCAAACAGGTTTACACCGCCAGACACGATGGCGGAGGAAGAGAACGCAATGAACCTTCAAGGGATGTTTCAGAACAAAGTGACGCGGACGGTGCTGGGCGCAGCGATGCTGCTGGGCACGGCTGGGCCGCTGGTTTCAACGGCTTCGGCGCAGTCTCGCCGCGGGTACTACCGCGATAGCCATGGCCACTGGCACAAGCGCCACGGCGGCATCGGCGCAGGCAAGGGAGCGCTGATCGGCGGGGGTGCCGGTGCGGGCATTGGTGCACTGGCGGGCGGCGGTAAGGGTGCGCTCATCGGCGGTGCCATTGGCGCAGGTGGTGGTGCAATTGCAGGTAACGCGGCTGCACAGCATCGCCACAACGACGCAGAACGGTACGACGAGTCGCGCCAGCGCTAGTAACGCGGCAGGGTGGCGGACGGCAGCATGTCCGTCGCCCTTTGGCACGTCTCAGGCGCGAAGTGCTTGTTCAATAGCCGCTGTGACTGCGGGGCTATCTGGCAGCGTATCCGGTGAAAATCGGGTGATGGGCTTGCCATCGCGGCCAATCAGAAATTTCTCGAAGTTCCACATCAGTTCCGGCTCCTGGTTTGGTGTGACGCCGAACTTGAGGAGACCATCGATCATGCCCTGCTTGCCCGCACCTACCGAGTGCGGTAGCACGTCAATGAGCGCGGCATAGAGGGGGTGTTTCGACGGGCCCACGACCGTGATCTTAGAAAACATGGGAAAGCTGGTGCCAAAGGTGCTGCGGCAAAACTGCGCAATTTCCTCGTTGGAGCCAGGCTCCTGCCCGGCGAAATCGTTCGCAGGAAAGGCAAGAATCTCCAAGCCCGCATCCTGAAAGCGCGCGTAGATCTTCTCCAGCGCATCGTACTGCGGTGTCAGGCCGCATTTTGAGGCGACGTTGACAATCAGCAACACCTTGCCGCGGTAGTCCGCCAGCGTGGCTACGGTGCCGTCGATGCGGACGAGAGGGAGAGCGAAGACATCTTGCATGGTAAGTAGGATACGCGGAGAATGCGGGCGCAAACATCAATCGTCCGTGAGCATGCGGCGTCACGTCGACCCAACAACAGGAGATTACCGGCTAGGCGGTCTTCTGGCGCTTTTTCTTGTATGCTGCGAGATCATCTTGCCAAGAACCCAGAGCGGTGGCCAGCGGTGACTCTTCCTCACTCAGCACCCGCTCCCGCTGCAGGCGGGCAATCTGCTCGCCAAAGGCAGAGGGCTGCTCTGACCGATGCAGCGTGGTAACCGCAACTGCGGCCTGCGCCGCAGAGGCTTCGCCATCGGCAAGAGCGTCCGGTGCCGTCCAGCCTTCCGGGCGAAAAGAGCGCGGCAGCTCATGGTCCTGAAACTCGATGCCTGAGGCAGCCAGCGACTTTGCGGTAGCAGCCAGTGCCTCACGCTTGGTGGCCAGTTTGCGTGTGGCCGCGTCGCGCAATGCATCCGTGGCGAAGGCTTCGTGCTTAAGCATGTGGATTAGTTTGCGATCATAGAGATCGATTTCGCGATGAAGGTCGCGCAGAAAATACTTGTCTTGAACAACTGTACGCATCGGGGATGGATGCTCCAGGCCCTATGGCCTTACTTGGGGATAGTGGCGCTGATCGCGCCGAGGGACGAGGTGCTGCAGCTTGGCGGTAAGCGAAAGACGCGATAGCCTGCATGCCGGTATTCATCAAGCATACTCCCAACGACAGCGTACTGGCAGATCAATCCGAAGTGGCGCTGTGCAAAGAGAAAGGCCGGCTCAGCAGCCGGCCCGTTCTGCTGTGTTTTGCCGCTTCTTTATGCGGGCGAGACGTTTTCTGCCTGCCAGCCCTTGGGTCCCTTCACCACATTGAAGGTCACGCGCTGGCCTTCTTGTAGTGAACGGAAGCCCTGCGCCTGGATGGCGGTGTGGTGCACGAACACATCCTCACCGTTGTCACGCGAGATGAAGCCGAAGCCCTTGGCATCGTTGAACCACTTTACGTTTCCCTGTTCCATTGCTTGTCCCTGGCCTTGAAGTACGAGTGTTTCGCTGAATTCAATACGGTTTTGCAAGTGCGTTTGGGCAGGGCTGGCAAAGAACCTACATCGAGTTCAAACGATTGCGACAAGCCTACCACAGGTTGTCAAGAGCCGATGCAAACCTTTTCTGAAAACCGGAGTCTAACGGCCGATCTAAGGCACCCCCTTGAGCACTGGAGCGGAGAGCGGGGTGCATGGCGCGTGCCACCCGCGTCTGACGCCACCTGCCCTGGCGGCATTCCCACTTTTGCGAGTTCCGTCTCATTATTTCGCGTTCTGGCACTCATGAAGGGTCGTTTCTGTGCCGTTAACTTTCCTGTTTGCGGTAAAGTTGGAGAGTCACGCATGACCGGAACGACGCATGAGTCATGCGCCGCCGGTTCTCTTCTCAGGCCAACTTCACATCCCTGGAGTGCTCTCGATGCCTTTAACCCCTTTGAAGCGTGCTGCCGGTACCCTCGGGCTTGCTGTTCTTACCTGCTGCGGGTATTCCGTGCGCGCGGACGAGTTGCCGCGCCTGCCCTCGATGACACCTTCACCGTCAAACGTGCTCGACACGTTGCGGCTGAAGCTGCACCACCTGCACACGGGCGAGTCGATCGACGTGGCGTACAAGCAGGGCGGCCAGTACTCCAGCATGGGCGTCGCCATGCTGAACCATTTTCTACGCGATCACCGCACCAACGACGTTGGTAACTATGACCCGCGCGAATTTGACCTGCTGCACGCGCTGCTGGCCAAGCTGCACCGCCCCGCGGCAACCATTGATATTGTGTGTGGGTATCGCACGCCCGCGTCCAACTCGTTCCTGCGTACCCGCTCCGCTGAAACCGGAGTCGCGGAGCACTCACAGCACATGCTGTCTAAGGCCATCGACATCCGCATTCCAGGCGTCAGCACACGCGCACTGCGTGACGCCGCGCTGAGCCTGGAGATGGGTGGGGTCGGTTACTACCCCAGGAGCGGCTTTGTCCATGTGGATGTGGGCCCGGTCCGCCAATGGCAGTTCCGTGCACCGGCAGGGCGACAGTACGACTCGCGTTCGGTGCGCGGCCATCGGCATCGCCACAACGGCTAAGCCTCTCGATGAGGTGTTACAGCAAGAAGCGGGGGGGGCCGGCCCGC
>CALMOM010000002.1:3924-7355 GCA_937873305.1 uncultured Terriglobus sp. | reverse complement strand
CTGTTGGGTGTGCCGCTGAGCAACGTGCATGCGCGCTTCCTGCCGGACACCCTGACGTTTGTGCTCTTTGGCGTGGTGGTCTGCGCGGCGCTGCTGTTGCATTTTGACCGGGTGCTGCACGGGCGCGTGCGTGTATCGTCGCTGGGCTGGGGTGCACTGCTGGGTGGGGTTGCGGCCCTGGTGGCTGCGGCGCTCAACTTCCTGCTGGCCAAGGGCGTTGCCGTGACCTCGCCCACGCTGTACCGCCTTGCTGCCTGGGCCCTGTGCTTTTCCGTCATCGGCCTGGGGCTTGGCGCACGCTGGTCGCGCAGCAACCCGGTGCGGCTGCTGCACACCTACGCCGGAGGCCTGGTGGGCGGGCTGCTTGGGGGCGTGATCTATGTCCTGTTTACGCCGCATGCGTCGGCTGGCGTGGGCATGTGCGGGCTCATGCTGGCAGGCGCGGGCATGGGCTTTGGCTCGGGCATTGCGCCGGTCCTGGTCAAGGAAGGCCTTTTGCGCTTCGTGAGTTCGGGCGACGCCCGCGCGCAAAACAAACTGGGCAAGAACAAGACGCTGTGGGACCTGGATGCCGAGGATTCCTACACGCTGGGCAGCGCAGAAACCGCGCAGGGCGGTGGCAAGTTTCAGCAGGGCGCAGACATCTATATCCCAGACAGCGCCGTTGCACCGCGTCACGCCGTCGTGTTCACCAAGGATGGCCGTTACTTTATCGCGCGGCACCCGGATGCGGGCGGTCCAGAGGGGATTGCCCGCTATGTGTTGAGAGTCAAGGGCAAGACGGTGGTGTCGTCGCAGGAGCTGCAGCCCGCAGACGACGTGCTGATTGGCCGTACCGCGCTGAAATTCGACAGCAGAAAGCCGGGTGAGTGATGCGTCTGCCCTGGTTTGTCCAAACTGTCTACGCCGCGGGCTGTTTCGCTAGCATCGTGGCACCGGCACAGCAGGCCGCCTCGAAGCCGGTGACGTTGCTGCAGGTGGAAGCGCCGCAGCTGGTGGATTGCGCTCCAGTGTCGCAGACCCCCTGCCTGTCGGCGTCTGTCACCCCGGCCACGGCTGCCGGTCTGCCCGCACCGGTCAAGCTGCCACCTGCAGCGCAGCTGGCGGGGGCCTTTCGCCTTACTGGACCCACGGGTGAGATCACGCCTTTTTACGCGTCGGCAGGCAGCGGCCCGGATGCAGGGGACCACATTAACGTAGTCCTGCTGGTCATCGACATCAGCGGCAGCATGAATCAGCCCGTCGCTGGCGGCCAATCGCGGTTTGAAGCAGCACGTGGTGCCATTGCGCAGTTTCTTGATGGCATGCAGGAAGGTGCGGACCGCGTCGCCATCGTGCCGTTCGAAAGCCACAACGTAGTCTCCACCATCCACGCCGCGGTATTTACATCCCGCAAAGCAGATGCTCTGGCCCAACTCCGGGCCCTGCCGTCCCCCGGCGCTCGCAACAATACTGCCCTCTACCAGTCGGTGTTCACGGGGGAGGAGTCCCTGCGCAATGAAGTCGATCTCCTGCGCCATGCCGGTGCAGGTGCCAGCGACGTGCAGCCACACCTGATTGTGATGACTGATGGCAAAAACGAGGTCATGGCGGGCGACGACGGAGGCCTTCTGAATGGCGACCTGGGCCTGCAGCAGGCAGCGGCACAGGTGCAGGCTTCGCACATGGACACCGTTGGCATCGGGTTTGGCGAGCGTGCGGCCATCGACACGGCAGCGCTGCAGCGGCTGTCTTCGCCAGGACGCTTCTTTTATGCCAGCGATGCGGCGCAGCTGCTGGACGCGCTGCATGTGACGCGGTCCGCCACCAGCCACTCCGTCGCGCTCACCTGGCTGCTGCCAGAGGCCAGCCGCGTTTCGCTTGCCGGGCGCGACCAACAGTGGGTGCCCACGCTGCACCTTGAAGACGGCACCGTTCTGACCGGGGATGCGCTGCGCTTGCTGGTACCTGCCGCGGCTGCGCCGGTGTTCGACCGCAGGGCCGCACCGGAGGAACTACGCGCCCTCATTGCGCTGCATCCGGAGCCCAGCACAGGGTGGGCGGTTGTTTTACTGCACGCCCTGCTTTATCTTGGGGCGGCACTGCTACTGCTACTGTGTTGGTTCTGGGTGCCGCGCCTGGTGTGGGGTGACAGCAACCTGCAGGCTCCTGCGCGCACCGAACGCTGGAGCAGCGACAAGCCCGGTGTCACAGTTGCGTCGGGTGTGCAGGTACGTTCCACCAAGGCACCGGAGGGATTTGGGGGCGAACTTCACGCGAGCCCTTTGCAACGCTCTGCCGCGCAAACTACTCAGATTCAACCACGCGGCGAATTCAGCAAGACTCGACTCAGTTTCGACGGAAAGTAGGACTACCCTCATGCCCTTGGTCAAAGTCGTTCGAAAAGGTGTTACGGCAGCAGTTCGCAAGGTGCCGACCTCTACTGCTGCGGCCATGCTCCCCATGACGCTCAACCGCGTTGGTTCTGAGGCTGGGTCTGAGACGGAAGACCTCACCAAGGTCGAGGATCTGGGGGATGCATTCCGCAAGTTCCAGCCCAAGCTCAAGTTCCAGGGCTATGCCGGAGAGGACGAGGCAGAGTTCAAGGCCGACTTCGAGTTCCGCTCCATCAAGGATTTTGACCCGGAAAACCTTCAAAAGCGGCAGGAGGTCAAGGATGAGAACGGGGAAAGCCACTTCCTGCGCAACGACATGGCTGACCTAAAGCAGAACATCGACCTGCTCTATCGCCTGAAGGATCGCTGGAAGTTGCCAGCGGTGCGCCGCGCCTGGGGCAACGCAGCCCAGCGGCAGGAAATTGTGGACGCACTTGGCAAGCTGCGTGGCGAACTCGAGCGCGTCGCGGAAGGGGAAAAGTAAACCATGCCACCCACCCAAACAGCTACGACAACCCGCACCACGGAGCAAATCCTCGGCAACAGCCCCGCCAAGGAGCTGTTACAAGACATCTTCGCGGATCTGCATCCGGGTCTGACCAACGAGAAGCGCGACATCGCCAGCATCTTTTCCGCGCAGTCCGCGAAAGAGTTTTTAGGCCAGCTGACGAACTTTGAGCAGCTCATCAGCGCCGAGGACACGTATGACCAAACGGTGAAGAAGCTGCAGGGACAGATCGACCACGCCGAGGGCGTGCGCGACGAACTGCTGGCGCAGGTCTTCGAGCAGATTCGGCCACTGGAGCTGAGCTATCGGCAGGTGCAGCTATTCTTCGAGAACTCAAAGGTTGGCGACGGCAAGGTTCGCAAGCCGGTCGAACTGTTCCTCCTGAACGCGGACCCCAAAGCCATGGAAGACATCTTCTCCATGAGTGTGGCCGCGGTCGAAAACTTCGTCGTCAACCGGAATGACAACTTCAATTTCCGCGACGACATCTGCAACCTGGTCGTACCGGGCTACTACCCGCAGCCCATCCGCGAAAAGCTGGAGCAGCT
>CALMOM010000002.1:0-3914 GCA_937873305.1 uncultured Terriglobus sp. | reverse complement strand
CAAGAACGTGGAGCGCAACTTCCTGCCCGGCGGCAAGTACGAGTTTATGAAGCGGCCCGAAGACGCCGCCGCTTCCGACGTCTGCCTGATGGGTTATCTGCAGATGCGCCCGGCGCACTGGTTCGAAAAAGACGATGCTGCGAAGGAGGGCCTGTATGGTCCGCCATCCATGACGTTTGCGGGTGCCGTGGCACGCGCGGATGATGCACAGGGCATGGCGCAGGGGCCGGTGGGGTCGCGCTTTGGACGGGTGAATGGTGCGGCAAAGGCACGCATCGAGCCGCTGATCGGCCAGATGGAGCATCTCTCCATGGAGCGGCAGCTTATTCCCATCATTCGTGATGCGGATAACCACCTGTGCTTCTTCGGCTGCCGCACCCAGGCCGACGATCCATACGGCGTGCTCAAATTCTTTACGTCGTACCGCATCCTGCGCTACCTGGAGCGCTGCTGCCGCCACTACCTCTTGCAGGTAGCCGGGCAGGTGCTGACGCGCGACTTCATGGACGGGCAGATTGAGACGCCGCTCAAGCGCCTGCTCGACGAACAGGTGGAACAGGGCACCATTCTGGGCTACGACCTCTTTGTCGATAAGGACAGTAATAAGCGGATGCAGGGCATCTGCGACATCACGCTGAACGTGATGCCAACGGGCCCGGCGGAAACGTTTGTTCTCAAGATCGACGTGCCCGAGTTTGCGCGGCAGGAAGCCTCGAAGAACTAACGATGAGCCAGATACGCTTCAACATCGGTGTGCCACGCGGCGGTTCGGCTGCCCGTTCCGTAGAGGACGGCAGTGAGGCGCGTGTGCAGTCGGTCCGTCCGCAGGGCGGCTCTGCGGCTCGCGCGGCAGAAGAGCGCAACCGGCTCGACGGCGTACCCGCACGACGCGGCGTATCCATTGGGCTGCGCGCGCAGGGTGGCCGCAGCGCGGAGGATGTGACAGGCACCGCCAGGGCGACACCGGCGACTGCAACGGTCGTCCGGCGCGAACCTCTGTCCGTCCCACCCATGATTTCCGGAAGCCAAGCGCTCCCGGCTGCACCACTTTCTGCCGATGCCCCTGCGGAGGAGCATGTCTCCTTCCAGCCGCCCCAAACCGTGGTGGCCCGTCTCCAATCGTTGGCGAAGTCGCTATTTTCCCCCGGCGGCTCCTCCACCAAGCCCAGTTAAGTTCTAATAATTTTGAGCCACAAGCAAGGGAGCTTCCATGGCGAATCCATACCGCACTACAGTGACCATCGACGGTAACAAGTTCCAGGCCGTCACCACCAGCGTAAAGTTCAACACCAACAAGGACCGCGCGGGCGTCGCGCAGATGGGTTCGCTGGCCACCAAGATCCGCGTTTGGGCCGACCTCCATGACGATGTCAACCTGCCCTTCAGCACCATCAAGAGCCTGTTCGACCTGGCCAACGTGGTGACACGCGACAAGATCAAGCCGGTCAAAATCGAGTTCTGGAAAGACGATTCGCAGCAGGACGCGCTGATCTCCTACAGCTTCAACGGCTGGATCCGCCGCTTTGAGACCTCAAATCCGTTGGACTTTTTGCCGCGCCAGGTTTCCTCCAGCACCGAGGACGCGCTGGCCGAGGGCAACGCCCCCACGCTGAACCACATGCTGGTGCTCGACATTGAGCCCGCGTTGAACCAGGCAAACTTCCAGGACGTCAAGCTCAGCAACTAAGTGCGCGATTTGCCCTGCTGAATGTAGGGCAGTGTTTAGAACCAACCGCGCCGCACCGGCGCTGAACGAAAGGATCAGGTTATGGCCGCACCGTACCGCAGCACCTGCACCATCGATGGCAACAAGTTTGATTGCCTCTCCATCTCCGTCGCCTTCAACACCGACAAGGACCGTGCGGGCATGCCGCAGATGGGCTCGCTCAACACCAATATCCGCGTCTATGTCGACTTTCACGACGACACCAACATCCCATTCTCGACCATGAGCTCGCTGTTCAACTTGTCCAACGTAGTGACGCGCGACAAGGTCAAGCCCATCAAGCTCGAGTTCTGGAAAGACGACTCGCACCAGGACGCATTGGTGTCCTACAACTTTAACGGCTGGATCAGCGGCTACCACACGCTGAACCCGTACATGAGCGACGACCAGCTGAAGGATGAGGACCACGCCGGTGTAAACCACGTGCTGGTACTGGACCTGGAAGCGGAAATGAATCAGCAGAACTTCCGCGACATCACGCTCAGCAACTAGCCTCACCGTACCGCTTGCGATGCGGGTGCCTGCTGCAGGGTAGGCACCCGGTCCTGTTTGCCTTCTGCCGAGGAGTTCTGTGCAGTCCCTTGCGTTTCCCATGCGGCTTCAGGAAAACGGCCTCTTGCGCCGGGGCGACCGCTCGGCGTCGATGCTCGCGCTCTTGCAGATGATGGCGCGCACACCGCAGGGTTCGTGGGCCGGGTCGGCGACATTTGGCTTGCGGGATTTGTTCGAGCAGCGGCAGCGTGCCGACATTCCACGGCTGGCGGCAGAGCGCATCCGCCACACCTTCGCGGACCTCGGCATCACCGAGTACACCGTGGCGGAGGTCGTCCGCGAATTGAGCGCGAACCGCGACATGGACACCTACAGCATCACGCTGGAAAACGCGGCCACGGCAGAAACGCTACGCACCACTCTCACGCAGGAGCCCTGACGCGGATGGGCACCCACATTCCCAACGTCCTCGAGATTGACCGCAAGCTGCGTGACGACTTTCGCCGCCGCGTCAAGGATTTCGGCGTCACCTCGGAAACCACAGATCCGCTGCTGGCGGTTCTGTTCCGCACGGTCGCGCAGCAGATTGACCAGGTCTATAGCGACACCGGCAAGCTGCGGCAGGAGCTGTTGCACGAGCTGATGCGGGGCCTGCAGGTGCAGCAGTACCTCGCTACGCCCGCGCAGGCGGCGGTGCGCCTGCTCAACGACCTGCCGGAGCCGCGTGTGCTGCGTGCGGGCACGGAGTTGAACGCGACTGCAGCTACTGGCGAACGGCTCGTGTTTAGCCTTGACGCCACCTGCGAGGTTTCGAAGGCACGCATAGCACTAGCGCTGGCCTACCAGGATCAGACGGTGCGTCTGCTGAGCGGCGTGGAGATGAGCGACACCGTGCAGGCCATGCGGCCATCGCTGGATGCGGTGCCCATAGGGCTGGGGCCGCAACCCGCCCTCTACCTGGCCGTCGAGAACCTGTCGCCGCAACTGCTCAATCGGCACGGAATGTTTTTCGAACTTGGCCCGGGCACGTACCCAGTGCAGCACGCCCTGTGCCACGAGCCGTGGTGGATCTTCAGCGCGGGTGGCGACTTGGGCGGCGAAGGCCTCTTGCGGCCACGTCGCACGAATGCAGGCGTCTACCAACTGCAGTTCCAAACTGTCGAGACCGGCAGCACTGGCATGCTGGACTCGCCGCTACCGTCCATCCCGGATGGGTTCTATACAGGGCGGCAATTCTTATTCCCGCCCATAGCGGCGGACGCGCCATTTCTGTGCCGTGTGCCGCGCCTACTGGAACCCGCGTTGTCACGCGTTCTGAACCGCGATGCAGCCAGCCTGCTGAACGAGCCGCGAGTGTGGATCAAGATCCCCATGCCGCCCGGCATCCCTTCACTGCACCATGCTATCGGCGGCATCGTGTTGCACAGCATGACCGCATCCAACGTCTTCCCGCGCAATCAGACGGTGACATTCGCGCGTGACGGCATTTCAATCCCGGTCACGCGGCAGGGCGGCACCGCAGAGCACCTGGTGGCGCCGCTCACCGTCATGAGCACGGACAATGACCCGTACGAGCCCGCCGCCGCACCCAGCGCCAGCGCCACCGCGGGCCGGTACCAGTTGCACAACGGCAGGCTGACCATGGAGCCGGGCCGCCACAGCAGCGCCGAAGAGCACGCAGCGGCCAACGTGCGGC
>CALMOM010000001.1 GCA_937873305.1 uncultured Terriglobus sp. | reverse complement strand
GGTCGGAGCCTTGGACTGTCACTTGGTACTGCTGCGCGATTGTGAGCAGTGCGGCTCTCGTATCCACCTCGTCACTTTTGTAGGCCGCAGTTTCGGTTTTAACGATGCAGAGGGAACGATCCCTCCCAAGCACGATACCAAGCGGCATCTGTGCCGAAGCTGCCAAGGGGCAATGTGCTGCAGCGGTGTCTCTGGAGCCTGGGCTTGTTGTGGTACCTGAGACGCGGCGGTTGACACGCAGACGAGCAGCACTCCCACACCCACGGCTCTCATGCTTTGCCCCCAAACCGCGCCAGCAACCACGCCGCAGCGGACGAACCTAACCTTACACCTTGCCATGGCGCTCCCGAGATGGTTCGCTGTAGAAACCATGCGCACTCGACGTGAGTTTCTTACAAGCAGCTGTTTCCTTCCCGGCCTTCTACACGCCGCGCCAGCGGTAACGGCACCGCCACGGTACGCCGCCCTACTGCAGTCTGTGGCAGCCATGGAGAAGCAGAACGGCGGACGCCTCGGCGTGGCTGTCATGCGGCCAGGGAGCGCGCCCGTAGGCTATCGGCTGGACGAGCGCTTTCCCATGTGCTCCGTCTTCAAGTGGCTGGTGGCTGCTGCCGTGCTGCGCCGGGTGGATACGAACAACGAAAGCCTCTTGCGGCAGGTGGACGTGCCCAACAAGCCACTGCTGGAGCACTCGCCGCTGACGGAACCGCATGCGGGCGGCAGCATGACGGTGGGCGCGCTGTGCCACGCCGCGCTCACGCAAAGCGACAACACCGCCGCCAACGTGCTGCTGGAATCGGTGGGCGGTCCACCCGCGATCACACAGTTCGCACGTACGCTGCACGACCCGGTTACCCGGCTGGACCGCAACGAGCCGACGATGAACACGTCCATCGCGGGCGACCCGCGCGACACCACCTCGCCCGCCGCCACCGTGCAAGACCTGCAGCGGGTGCTGCTGGGCGACGGCCTCTTGCCGGAGTCTAACAGGCAGATAACAGAGTGGATGGAAGCTTGCCAAACTGGCCTGGAACGCCTGCGCGCAGGCCTGCCGCCGGGCTGGCGAGCGGCAGACCGCACCGGCAGCAACGGAGAGCACACCTCAAACGACATCGCCGTGCTCTGGCCCCCGAACAAGCCGCCAGTCCTGGTCGCGGTGTACATCACGCAGTGCCCCGGCCCGGAGAGCAAACGGTCCGCCATGATGCAGGAGATCGGGCACCTGGTGCGCAAGACAGTCTGACGGGGGTACGCCGCAGACGGAAAGAGCCGGACCTAAGCCCGGCACTTTCAATGCACTCAGGACGCTTAGCGGCTAACGCTGACGACCCGCCGGCGAAATGCAGCCACGGCACCAACCATGCCGGTACCCAGCAGCAGTAGCGACGACGGCTCCGGTGTCACAGCCACGGCTGCCGGTGCCACATACACGCCAAATGTCTGTGTTCCTAGGATTGTGTTCGAAGGTCCGCCGTACAACTGCACACCTCCCACGTAGCTGTTGCTCTTGCTGTTTGCGGGCACCATCAGCGTGAACAGTGTGCCGGTAAAGCTCTGCCCAGGCGTCAGCGTGAACGGAAAGGTATTAAGGAAGCCACTCTGGTCGATGGTGAAGGTGTTGGCTGGGTTGAGGTTGAAAACGAGATCGTTGAGATCTTCCGAGCCCGAATTCGTTGTGGGGGCAAACACAGTGGCGCTGTAAGTCAGCGTGCCACCGGCCGCGGTAACGCTCTGTGAAGGGTTATTCAGCGTGAAGGTCACGCTGTCCGCATGGGCGGCAACGCTGGCGAGGAGAAGAGCGGCAAGGGGTGCAAACGAGAAGCGCATAGATCCTGGACTCCGGTGTGGCGAAGCAGGCGGGAGTGGTTTGGCTCCCGCCTGCGATGTTGAGGGACAGAGGTGTGACGGGCAGGGCTACGGCAGAACCACGCGCTGACCCAAGCTAAAGCTACCCGTCGAGTACGTACCGCTCACCTGCTCCGAGCTGCGTGAACCGGAGGTGCCAGACGAAGCCGGGAAGTTCAGCGTCAGCGTCTTCGACCCGTTGACAGCGATGTCGCCGAACTGCAGCGGCAGCGCCGTGGTGGTCGCGGTGCTACCCAGGATTGCAGAGGTTACCTGCACCGCCTGCGCCGTTGCCGTGCCGGAGTTGGTGACCGTGACTGCCATTTGGTAAGACCCGTCCGCCTGCTCACTGAGCGTGGAGGTGACTGTTGCCTTGGCTTGGCCCGTAGCCGCTACGGGCACGTTCAGGTAACCGACGATGCCGTCGTGGTCGGTCGAAACCTCGGGTCGCGTGGCATCGTTGCGCAAGATGACCGGGAAGTCGGCATTCCAGTGAGCGGGTTGTGTTGAGATCAGGCCCGCGATGTCCTGCGTGGTGAAGAAGTGGTCGATGCTCTGCGCGTATCCATCGAACACGTACGAGTAGGCATTCTTCGACAGGTCGGTCGGAGCCGCATCCACCAGCACCGGGTTCACCAGCCCGCTGGCACCCGCAAGCACATCCTGCGATGCAGGTGCCGGGTTGCCGCGGATGACGCCAATGCTGTCCACCAGGCCGTCGTTTACGTCGAAGGCGTTGAAGTCACCCACCACGACCACATGCTCACCGTTGCTCTGGTAGCCCTGCACGAGGTTCGCCAGGTACTCCGCCTGTGCCTCACGCTTGGCGCGGACGGTGGCACCCGTAGATGGATCGGTGATGCTCAGCAGCGATCGCAGGTGGTTCACGATTACCGTAAGGGGGTAATCCGCCGCGCCGTTCGCGCGCTTGATGCCCGCGTGCAGAACCAGCGGTGGACGGTCATTCAGCAGCGTTGCCGTGCCGCCCGGAGCGGTGTAGGTGGCCGTCTTGCCGAACTGGTCCACGCTTACCACGTCCACCTTCGATGGCTTCACCAGAAATGCCACGTTGATGGCGCTGGGATCGTTGCCCTGCACCAGGTACGGCTGGTACTGCGGGTCAACTTGACCGGCAGCCACTGCATCCGCGCTGATCTTGTTGCTCAGATCGGTCAGCGTCTGAATGTTCTCCATTTCCTCCAGTGCGAGGATGTCTGGCGTGTTCAGCACATTGCGGATGCCGAGCGATGCCTTGCTGAGGCGCAGCTGGTAGGCTGCGGGCGTCAGCGTGACGGCACCGGCGGTATCGGCGGTGGCGTTGTAGAAGCGCTCCATGTTCTGGTCGCCAATGGTGATCTGCCCAGCGCCTGCGGCAGCCAGCATGGAAGCGGTGATGCCGTTGGAGACGATGCTCGGGCGGTTGGCTGCGTCCAGCACCACAGCGGGCTCGCCCGCGTAGTTGGTGCTGTCCACCACACCGGTTACGTTGTTCAACACCGCGCCCGTAATCAGGTTCAGCGCGGTTCCTCCAGTCGCCAGCGAGTCGACCAGGAACGTCTCCGGATCGTCATCGAAGCGTGGGATGGTCGCCGGCTGCGATGCCGTGAACGGGTCACGCACCTCCAAACCCGGCTCGCGCACGGGCCGTGCGTCGCCGGTCACCTCGCCCCAAAACTGGCCGTTGCTGGTGTAGGTTTCGTTCGTCTCGGTCAGGTTGCCATCCGTGGGCTGGGTCACGGTCAGGCTGGGCACCGTCACGCGCATGCCCTGCAGGTATAGCAGCTGCTGGATGCCACCGTTCGGACTGGGATTGCTGGTGGTCAGCGTGACCGGCGTGGGCAGGGTGTTACCCGTGGTGAGTACGCTGTAGCCGGTGGGCCTCGTCAGTTCGAGGCCGGGCAGCGCCGTGGCCGTGGCCGCCGGATACAGCTGTACCGTACCCGAGATCTGGATTTCCGTACCGACCGTCGCCGTCGGAGGCACCTGGCCGGAGCCGGTGTACACAATTAAACCCTCGGAGGTGTGCGGGTCACTATCCGCCTCGCTGTCGCGCGCTTGAATGTAGTAGCCACCCGTGATGACGCTGGTCACAATGCCGTGCGTCATGACCACCTGGCCCACGTAGGGCGAGGTACCTGGCGTGTTGCCCTCGATGCTGTGGATAGGCACAAACGCCACTGGTGCCGTCACCGTCAGCGTGGTGGCGGCAGTGCCGGACATCATGCCGCTGTTGGTGCCCTTCACCGTGAGCGTGTACGACGCAGGCGCGGTGGAGGACGGCACAGGCACGGTGTAGCTGTAGGTGCCATCGTTGGCCGTCACGTCGCCGTGGCTGCCGTCGTCGTACAACGGTTGGGTGATGCTGCCGCCCAGGCTGCTCAGGTCTGCCGTCACCGTCAGACCCTGCGTGCCCACTGCGGTCAGCAGCGTGGACTGCCCGGCGTTCACACTGTTCGGGTTTACCGATGCCGCAGAAATCACAGTCGCCGTGCACGGAGTAGCCGCCGCAGAGGAGTTACGCGCCGGGGTACTGGTCAGCGCAAACTCACTCGCGTTGTTGTCCGCGTCTACGCAGACGTTGGTGCGCGCAATCGGCTGCGACAGGCTGGGCGCGGTGGCGCGGGCCGTCTCAAAGCAGTTAGCCGTGGTGCCGTAGCCGACAAAGTCCACGTAGTTCGTCGGGCAGCCGGAGGCATTCGACAGAGCCGCCGTCGTGTTTGTCACATAGATGCGGCCCGCCGCCGCGCCCATGGCCAGGTTGCTGCTGGTCTGGTCCGCCGGGTTCGCGAGCCCCGTACCTGCAGTTCCCGGCGTCGCCTGGATCAGGTAGCGCTGTCCCGGCTGCAGGATGACCGTACCCACCACCGGACTGATGACCGGCGTGGATGTTGCCGAGGCGGTGGCGGAGAAGTACTGCAGTGACCAACCCGTGATGTTGACGGAAGCACCAGACAGGTTAAACAGCTCGACATAGTCCGCGTTAAAGGTCGCGCCGGAGTTGCCGCCAGCGGTATACACCTGGCTGATGACGACCGTGGACGAAGCCGCATGCGACTGCGACACAGCCGCGAACCACAACACAGGAAGCACAAGCGCAACGCAACGTGCACGAAGACGGGTCACTGGGACTGAAAGCATACGTTGCATCCTACACACGGCAGACCGGAGAAACGGAGAAAGTTCCGTGAAGTTCACCTCCCCCGGAAGAAAGCTCTGTCCCATGCGGCAGCATCCTTGCAGCGCAACGCTCCGTAGAAGCACTGCGGCCGAACGTCGTTGTCACCGGCGATAAAGGCGCGTCCAACACGGCATGCGCCCTGCCCTGCACTTTGCAGCCGTTCTTCTCTTCTCCTGCTGTGGACCACTGACCGGGCAGGCACCCGCCCCGCCCACACCCACGCTGAGTATTTCCGCCAGCCTGGTGGTCGTCCCTGTGACGGTGCGCGACACCAAAGAACATCTGGTGCGATCGCTGACGCGCGATGACTTCACGCTCTCCGTAGACGGCAAGCCGCAAGCCATTCGCTATTTCGACCGCGAGGACGACCTGCCCCTGACCGTGGGCCTGCTGGTCGACGTGAGCGGCAGCCAGCGCACCGTGCTGGACGCGGAGCGCACCGCCTCCGCCGCCTTTCTGGACGGCATGTTGAAGCCCGACCGTGACCGTGCGTTCATCGTGCAGTTTGGTCACTCGGCAGACCTGCTGGCCGACGTCACAGCGTCTCTACCTAAACTGCAGGCAGGTCTGCAGAAGATCGACGCCGACACGGATCGACTCAGCTTTAATGGCTCCTCCGGCGATCCCTCGAGCGGTACCGGCGGCCAGGACAGTGGGCAGGACAACGGCAGCGCGCAGAGCGGCGGACGCTCTGGCAACGGTGGCGGCGGACGACGCGGCGGGGGAGGCCAGCGTGGCAGCTACGGTGGCGGCGGAACCGTGCTCTACGACGCGGTCTTCCTCTCCTCGGACGAAGTACTGAAGAAAGCACCGTCCAAAGACGGCCAGACGCGCAAGGCCATCATCCTGCTGACGGACGGGGACGACCGCGGCAGCAAGGAATCGCTGACAGAGGCCATTGAGGCCGCGCAGCGCACAGACGCCACGCTCTATGCGATCTACTACAAGGGTGAGGAGTCGCACGGCGGCGGAGGTGGTGGCTTTCCGGGTGGGCGCGGCGGTGGTGGCTTTCCCGGCGGCCGCGGCGGTGGCTTTCCCGGCGGCGGTGGCGGCGGCTACCCACGCGGTGGTGGCGGTGGCAACAACGGCGGCAGCGGGCGCGACCACGTGGACGGCAAAAAGATCCTCGAACGCATGGCCGACGAGACCGGCGGCCGCGTCTACGAGGTGACCAAGAAAATGCCGCTTGCCGACATCTACAAGGAAATCGCGGAGGAGCTGCGCAGCCAGTACCGGCTCGGTTTCAGCCCGGTAAACACAGAGGATGGCTTTCACCGCGTAGACGTGGACATCCCCAAGCAGAAAAAGCTCATTCTGCAGGCACGCAACGGCTATTACACGGGCGTGGCGAAGTAGATCCGTAAGCCCGCCTTGTCATCCCGCAGCGCAGCGGAGGGATGACAAATGAGTGGAGACGACGACGGTTGAAGGTGCTTAGCTCCGCAGCAGCGTCACCTTACCGTCCGGCGTCTTGCGGAACGCGTGCAGTTGCTTCGCACTTGAGTCCACGTGCCGCAGCGTAAGCCCGTCACGCGCCATCTCCAGGTGCGTAAAGCCGATGACCCGACCTCCGAACGGCCCGCGACTCTCCGGCGGCACCGACCAGTTCACCAATTCCGCCCCGCCGCCACCGCTGACGACAAACGATGTGGGGTGCCCATCGAACTCGATGTGCTGCAGGTCGTGGTCGTGGCCTGTGATGTAGAAGTCCACCTTGTGGTCACGCAAGAGGCGGTCCCAGCGGGGGATGAGCACGTGGTTGTCGCGGTGGATGCCGTTGGTGTACAGCGGGTGGTGCGCCGTCACGATGAGGAACGGCGTGGTTCGTGGCTTCGCAAGCTCGGTCTGAAACCACTGGTCCTGCTCCTCTGCCTCCGCATGGCTCATCAGGTAGCTGCCCGGCATGAACTCGAATGCCTTGGTACCGGGCAGGTTCGAGTCAAGGCAGATGAAGGTGACAATGGGGTTCTGCGCCGGGTACTTGAAGGTGTACCACTTCGCCGGCATGGTCCAACGCGTCTTCTTTTGCTTCGGATAGTCCAACTGCAGCTGGACCTTGTCGTGCTTGCTCTTTTCGTAGTCATGGTTGCCCAGCACAGCGTACGCAGGCCCGGGAAAGTAGTTCGCCGGGTACATGTTTTCGAACTGGTCCTGCCAGCGCTCGTCGTCCAGACCTTCGTGCAGGTGGCCGTACCAGTTGTCGCCCAGCAGGAACATGGACTGCGGCTGCACGTGGTGCGCTCCCATCCAGGTGCGCATGCCAAAGGAAACGGCCTTTTGCTGGTCGATGTACTTGTCCGTGCCCCAGTCGCCGATCATGAACATGTGCTGCGCGTTGGGGTCGGGCGCGGCAAAGTCCGCACCCTGGGCAAAGATGCGGCCCGGCTGCAAGGCAGGCACGGCTGAAAATGCAACGGTCTGCCGCAGGAACGAACGACGCGAAAGCTGAAAGGTATCCGCCAAAGTGGCCTCCGCTGCGAACTCAACAGCTGTGTTGCATGAGCTTGCGTCCGCCGCTCTAGCCCGCATGAGGATGCTGCATAGGATGGGCTAGAGCCGCTCGTGCGCTAGAAGAACCGCATCAGCGGCTGATGCTTCCAGGATCATGCACGAAGAACAGAAATGCGCCGAGCGCAATCAGCAATCCCAGGTAGTAGGCCAGCGTACCGACGCTGTTTTCTTCCGGCGCGTCGTTGGTAAACATGCGCCACGCCATGCCCGCGCCGATGAACAGAAACACACCCTCGCGCATCAACGCAAACAATACGCCACAGGACGCAAGGATGAGGCCGCGGCCCAGCCGGTTAAGAGCGTAGGTTGCCTGCGCGCCATCCAGGCCCAGCACCGGAATCAGGTTGATGAGATTGACCCAGGCACCCGTGTAAGCCAGCGCCTCAAACAGCGTGTTGCCGGTTTTCAGGTAAATGCCCGCGCACGCCACCGCGGCAAACAGCCCCCACAGCGGCCCGGCCAGCGCAATGGCAGCCAGCTGCTTCAGGTCCATGCCCTGGTTGTACCAGCGCACATACGCGCCCAGCCCGGGCAGGAACATGGGCAGGTCTGCCTTCAGACCGCGGCGGCGCACCGCGACGTAATGCCCCATCTCGTGAATCAGGATGCTCAGGGTAAAGCCCAGCGCGAACTTCCAGCCAAATAACGCCCAGTAAATGGCGAAGTAGCCCAGAAAGCCGAGCAGAAACTTCATCTTAAACAGAAGGAACAGCGCCGATTTGAACTTGGCGATGCCGAACACAATGGGTGCCAGTGGCCCCAGGCGCTTACGCCAGCGCTGCGCCTTTTCGTCGATGCGTCCCTGCCGCGCGTCCAGCGAGGCAATGTGTTCGCGAATCTTGGCACCCTGCTCTGAGTCGTCGGGCAGCCACGGCAGCGCAGTGGCCCACAGCGCGCGCGCATCCGGAAAGCGCTTTTCGCGCTCCGCCTCGGCAGCTGCCGCGCCAATGCGGTTCAAGTGCTGCGCGTACACCAGCGTGCCGCAATCGGGGCACGCCAGTACGCCCTCCGCGATCCAATGACGGCAGTTCGGGCAGGAGTAGACCGGCTCCGGGTCGGGGATGGTGTCCGGTGTCAGAACCTCCGGTTCGGCTGTGGTGGCGGTGCTCATCGCTAGGTATAAGACTACGCTCCCAGCCCCGCCGTCACACGCGATTCGCCGGCTTCGTGGCTCCTGCTAATGCGACAGCCCCGGATTTTTGTCGATGCTCAACAGGTTCGCCATGATGCGAAAGCTGCCGGGCACGCCCTCCGGCATTTCACGGAAAAAGGCATACGCCAGGTACACGTAATAGCCACGGCCGTACTGCGCATAGAGGATGCCGCCGCTCTGCGGATCCTGCCCTGCGTCGTGCACGCTGGTCGGCGCGGCGTACTTCCCGTCGAACGACTTCGGAAAACCGTGACCACGCTCCTCCACCCAGCCATTAAAATCCGCCGCACCGATGCGGTTTGGGAAGGTCAGCAGCGAATCGTCCGGCTTCAGCAGCGTGACCTTTGCGTCTTCCTCCACCACGGTGTGGCCCTGGTCGCCGGGCACGGAGAGCGGGTACGGGGCGTAGTCGTGGTCGAATTCCGCGCTCTGGTACTGCGTGATCAGAACACCGCCTGCGCGCACGTAGTCCAGCAGTCGATTGTTTACCGCGCGCAGAATGGGTCGCGCCGTGTAGGTCCGCACGCCCAACACGATGTAGTCAAACTGCCGGAGGTCGCCGCTGCGCAACTCCGCGTCACTCAGCAGCACGGGGTTCACACCCAGCTGACGAAGGCTATCCGGCACGTCGTCACCCGACCCCATCACGTAGCCCACGCGCGGCGCACCTGCCAGCTTCACGTCCACGCCAGTCACGGTGCTGGTGGCCGGCGTAAAGCGCGGGTAGGGCCGCACGCCTGGGTAGCCGATGGTCACAAAGCCGGTGTCGTACCGCTTGCCCGCGACCTCGGCCACGGCAGTGATGCGGTAGCTCTTCGCCAGCAGCCCCGGCGTGCTCACACGAAAGCGCAGGACCACATCCTCGTTGTCGCGTCGCGTTTGAAACGTGGCACTCGCCGGTTCAGCAGACCAGCCCTTCGGCAGGTCCAGCTTTAATGTGCCCTGCACTGGCCCACTCACACTGCTGTGTACCGTGACCTGCAGCGGCAGTGACGTGGCCGTGAGCGGCAGAATGCCGCTGGGCGGCGACACCTGCACGCCGATGGCGGGCGCGATGCGCAGCGGCTCATCCAGCGTGCCCAGCCCGTTGTAGCGGTGCGGCGTCTGCACCACGCCCTCCAGCGACGCGTGTGTGCCGTTGAACGTATAGGCCACCTCCGCGTTCAGCGGGTATGGCTCCTCCGGCAGCGTCAACCAGCGCGGGTCGTGGATGTCGTAGTAGCTCTGCTCCAGCGCGGGGCGCGAAAAGTACGGCATGGTAGGCGCGGCGTTCGCGGGCACAGTGGCCAGCAGGTAGTCGTCCACCGCTGCACCGGCGGCAAGCGGGCCGGGCGTGAACGGCTTGGACGGTGCCGGCTGCAGCAGCGCCTGCGCCGGCGATCCACTGGGCGGCACCTCTGAACCTTTCGTCTGCCGATTGCCAGCCGTGCTCTGCGGTTCCGCCTGAGTTCCAGGCGACACCGCTGCAGCATGCGCTGCGCCTGTTGAGCCACCGGTGGCCTGTGCCGCCGCGGCGTTCCCATCCGGTGGTCCCGCCGTGGCAGGTGCGTTGATGGCTGCACCCGTATCCGCCGGTTTCGGCGTGAGAGGCGGTGTGCGCACGTGCCAGTCACCGCCCAGCGCGGGTTGCAGCGTGATGCCGTCCACCGTCACTGGCGCGCTACCCTGGTCGGTCACGTGTACGTCCACACCAAACGTCTGGCCGCCCACCACGGTTTGCGAGATGATTTCCGGCGGTCCACCCTGACCGGGACCGCGCGCGGGTTGCGGTGGTCCGCTGGCCACCGTGGCCATCAGGCTCATGCCCAGCGCTTGCGACAATGCCGTGTTGAACTGCCCTTCCTTGACCCGCAATTCGAAGACGGCGTTGTAGCGCGCATCGTCTGGCAGCTTCGCCTTGTCCAGCGCAGCGATGAGCGCGCGGGTCGCGTCCAGTCCACGGGCCAGCGCGGGTGCACTCTTTGCAGGATCGTTCGCGTCATATCGATCAGTAGCTTCCTTAACAGTCGCAGCAATGACCGTGAGCTTCGCACGTGCATCGGCCTGCGCTGCTGCGGGCAAATACCCGGCAATACCGGGCAGCGACGTGTCAATCGCCTGGAAAAATCCGGTCTCTTTCAAGGGAGGCGGTCCACTGCCGACGCGCGATGCATACAGGTGGTACGTGGCATCCGCCGGGCCAGGCTGTGGCAGCGGCACACCGCCGTTCTGCGATTTCTGCTGATTCAGTCCCTCGCGCGCCACTTGTGCGTAGCTCTCGCCGAACAGGGCGTTGTAGTCGCCGTCCGGCACCGTCACGGTGGCGGACGGCACCTGGTGCATCTCCTCGCCGGTGACGTAATTTTTGTAGAGCAGCGGCTCCACCTTGCCGGTGGCGTAGTCGAAGATGCCCTCCTTCGTCACCTGTGCGAACGGCGTGCGGGCATACACCTTTAACGGAGCCCAGGGCCGCAGCCCCTCTTTCAATTGCTCCGGAAACATCTTTGGGTCGGCGGCGGCGGTGTACACCTCCTGTGTTAAAACGCCCGCGGCCTGGTGGTGGCCGTGGCCATCACTCACGTTGCCCGCGAACACGCTGGTCAGCACCATGGGCCGCGTTTCACGCACCACGCGCACGGTGTCGGCCAGCACGCGTTCATGGGTCCACTGCTGCAGGGTCTCTTGACGCGTCTTTGAAAAGCCGAAATCGGCTACGCGCGTGTAATACAGGTGCACGCCGTAATAGTGGTTGGCGGCAAGGTGCTCTTCCGTGCGCAGAATGCCGAGACCATCCCAGAACTCGTTGGTCATAACGTTCTGTCCGCCCTCGCCGCGGTTCAGGCTCAGCAGCGAAACCTCCGCGCCCACAGCCCGGCTTACATATGCGAGCGTGCCCCCATCCTCGTCATCGGGATGCGCATTGATCTGCAACATGCTGGCGCGCGTTGCCAGCCTGCGCAGGCTCTGCGCCAGCCCTGCCGCACCACGGTCGAACGGCAGCGGCGCGGACCATGCTGGCACGGGACGATTCGGCAGGGTGCCCGCAGGTGCCTCTGCAACTCGTTGGGCCGGAGCAGCCAGCACGGCGACGCAAGCTAATACTGCGCAGGAGGAGGGTTTGAAAACCACGTGCTTCAGATGCGATAGGTTCAAAGACGGCTCCTCAGCGGCTGCAGAAGTAATGCTTAGTGCGGGTGTCCTTTCAGTAATAATAGGACTCGCCACGCTCATACAGCGGTTCCACCGTCACGCGGTACCATCAGGCGCATGCCTGCTTCTTCCACATCGCACGTCACTGGTGAGCAAGGCCTGCAACGCGGCCTGGGCACGGCGGGTGCGCTAGGGGCAAACATCATCGACATGGTGGGCGTCGGCCCGTTCCTGACACTGCCGCTGATCGTCGCGGCCATGGGTGGGCCGCAGGCCATGCTGGGCTGGCTGCTGGGCGCGGTGTTGTCGCTGCTGGATGGCTGTACCTGGAGCGAACTGGGGACGGCCTACCCTGAGGCGGGCGGCTCTTACGCGTACCTGCAGCGGACGTTTCCCGCGCCATGGGAACGCATGGCTTCGTTCCTGTATGCGTGGCAATTACTGTTTTCCGCGCCGCTGTCCATCGCCAGCGGCTGCATCGGCTTTGCGCAGTACAGCAGCTGGTTTTTTCCCGGCCGGTCGCACACCTTTCTGACCGGCATCGCCATGTTGGTGTGCGTGCTGTGCACGGTGCTATTGCTGCAACCCGTGCAGCGCATAGGCGAGGCCACGCGGCTGCTGGGCGGGGCGGTATTGTTCATCTTGTTAACGGTCATTGCAGTTGGCTTTGCGCACTTTTCGCCGGCGCTGGCCTTTTCATTTCCATCGGGTGCGTTCCATGTGGACGGCGCATTTCTGCTGGGTCTGGGTAGTGGCCTGCTGATCTCCGCGTACGACTACTGGGGCTACTACAACGTGTGCTTCCTGGGTGCCGAGGTGCGTGACCCCAGCCGCACCATTCCGCGCGCGGTGCTCGGGTCCATCGCCATCGTGGGAACGCTGTACCTGCTGATGAACACCGCCGTGCTGGGAGTGCTGCCTTGGCAAACCCTGGCGCGGGAGAACGCGGCTTCGCGGCAGTACAGCATCGCCGTGTTCGCGCAGACCGCCTTCGCCGACCGCACGTGGTCACATGCGGCGGGCAGCGTGGCCGTGTTGCTCATCGCGCTCACGGCGTTGGCGTCGGTATACGCGCTGCTGCTTGGCTACTCGCGGATCCCCTTCGCCGCGGCGCAGGACGGCAACTTTCCTGCTGTCTTCGCGCAGCTGCACCCACGCCATCACGTACCCACCGTCAGCCTGCTGACGCTGTGCGGTGTCACTCTGCTGTGCTGCCTGTTCCGCCTGCAGGAGGTGATTGCCTCGCTGGTGGTGGTGCGCATCGTCTTCCAATTTCTGCTGCAGGGCGTGGCGGTCATGCTGCCGCGCCATCGCGCCGCGCGTCGGGCGGCCGGAGTTTTCCGCATGCCGCTGTATCCGTTGCCGACGCTGCTGGCGATGACCGGATTCGTGTACATCCTGCTGTCGCGCCCACGGCTGCTGCTCGAGCTGCGGCCCGTGCTGTTTGTGCTCCTCAGCGGCCTACTGGTCTATGGTGTCCGTACTCTCCGCGAACGGCGATCCATCTAGACTGAACCCATGAAGAAGCTGCTTGTAACGGGCGCGGCCCTGGCTGCGGGTGGTGCGCTGCTGGCCGGGTATGTGTACGGTTCCATGGCGTCGACCTCCGAACTCTTCGGCGCATCGGTCATCGCCGGTGCGGAAGAAACGCCCGAAACACCAACGCTCGCCCTCACCTACGACGATGGCCCCAGCGTGCGCAACACCCCGGCCCTGCTGGATCTATTGGCCGAGCACCAGGTGCATGCCACCTTTTTCCTGGTGGGCGACCATGTCCGCAGGCATACCGCGCTGGCGCGGCGGGTGGTGGCTGCCGGACATGTCATAGGCAATCACACCATGACCCATCCCAATCTGGCGCGGTGCCTGCCGGGCCGCGTGCGGCGCGAGCTAGAGCAATGCCAGAAAACCATCGAAGACCTGCTGGGCGTTTCGCCCGTGCTGTTCAGGCCACCGTACGGCGCTCGCCGGCCAGACGTCACGCGCGCGGCCTGCCGCATGGGCCTTACGCCCGTGCTGTGGAACGCCGCCGCTCAGGACTGGCTCGACATAGGCGCGGATGCCATGCTGGCGAATGTGGATCAGGGTCTTCAAATCAATAGGGAGGCTGGGCGGGCCTCCACTGTTTTGCTGCACGATGGCTCGCAGCTCGACAAGGAAGCGCCGCTCTCCCGCGCAGACACCCTCGTGGTGACCAAAAGGCTTCTGCAACGTGCACATTACCGCTTTATAACGCCGCTGGAGTGGCTTCCGAACGCGCAAAACTGACGGAAAGCGCCTCCTGCAAACACGCTTTAGTGCATTCCAAGTGGCTAAAGTGCTGCTTCTTTCACGCCTAATTGCGTAAACATCACCACCAGAATCAGCACAAGGACGAGTGCAACCGTGGTGGGTATCCACGCCTGCCGAACGCGTCCTCGGAGCGACGCCACACCTAGCAGCAGCACGTACACCACGGCCACCGCGATCAGCCAGTCGAAGTCATACGTGCGCACGGTGGTGGCCGTGTGGCTCAGCATCCGCGACACCCGCAGCGCAGGCACAGCCAGCCCCACCAGAAAGCCGGCGAACGCAGCCGCGTACAACACCACAGCCTGCCAAACGACTGCCATCACCTGCTTCACTTAGCCTCTCCCTTTGCGCTTACCTGCGGCTTGGGCGTGGTTGTCTCAAAGACGTGGAAGCGCCGTTCCAACTCCCACTGCTGCTGAGCCCGCTCGCTACCCGTCAGAAACGCCGCACAAGGCTGGCTGGGCGCAGCACCAATGGTGCAGCCGCCACGCATCGCCGTGAACTCATCCGGCGCGGCCCATAGGCTTTCGCCCGGCAGGAATGCGTGCTCCAGCGAGGTGCGTGCCGACGCTTTCAGTTGCGCATAGGTCAGGCCCTGTTCCAGCACAGCGCGCTCGTATTCGTGCGTCAAGTCGATGCGGCTGACGCCCTCATCGTCCGTCGACAGCGCCACCGGCACACCTGCGGCCAGGTAGCTGCCCAGCGAGTGATCCTTGCCGCGAATGCCCAGGATCACATCATTGCTGGTCAGGTTGACCTCTACCATCACGTGCCGCTGCGCCATGGTCTGCAGCAGGTTCGCGGGGTCCGTCTCGTAGAGCACGTCCACGCCGTGGCCAATGCGCTCCGCGCCCGCCTCCTCCACCGCCTCACGGATGTGAAAGCGCAGCCCCTCCGGCGGCACCATGCCTGGCGAAAGCTCACCGGCATGCAGGCTCAGGTGCACCTTTGGGTACACGCCGCGCAGGTAGTGCAGCATGGCCATCTGCGTCCGGTACTGGGTCATGGCCAGGTATGCATCCTCTGGCTGCACAAAGTTGATACCGACGACGCGCGGGTCTACGCTGGCCAACTCAAACCCCAGCAGCGTCTGCGCAAACACACGCGCAGGCTCGGCGGAGCGCAGCACCTGGTACAGGTAGCGCACCTGCACGTTGCACGCAGGCACGGCCTGCGGAGTGCCGCAGTGCTCGCGCTGGTTGCGCCCCAACTCCATGCTGTCCAACTCCGCGCGGTCCGCGGCGATGTTGTCGCGCAATCCGGCTGAAAGCAACGCTTCGCGCAGCGCGGCAGGGTTACCTGTCCATGGGTGCTGCCCAGCCAGCCGCGCGGCCACACTGAAGTCCGGTGTATGCATCAACTCCAGGTACTGCTCGTTCTGCGCGGCGGCGCGGGTGGCCACCTCGTCCACCCACTCACCGAGGTGCGACTTGTTAATGCCACCGAAGCGCGCAAAAGTCGCAAAGAACTGATCGTGGCCGTTCCATCCCGCGTACGGCACAAAGCCACGCATGGAAAAGCCGTCCACCAGCGCGTCGTACAACTTCTGGTTTTTCAGCGCGGACGCCGCCGCTACGGTGCCTTCCGCACACGTGGGCACCCCCTTGTCCGTGCCGCGGTTGGGCAGCAGCACCAGCTTGACTGGATCGGCGCACAGGCCGTCTTCCGCCGCGTCCTGAATAAACGTTTCAGCGTACACCGCGCCGGACAGGTGCATGTGCAGATCGCCACCCTTGGGCATGCGCAGCAGAAACGCGTGCAGCGCAGGTGGGTTGGCGCGCGACTGCTCCATCTGCTCCGCCGTGCGCCGCTCATCCGCGTTTGCAGCTGGCGCTTTCTGCGGCCGCCCCTGCACACACAGGCACGGTGCGGCGATCGCCAGCATGGCCGATGCACGAACGAACCGGTTCATGATGATGCTGTACTCCATGCGGGCACGCTGAAAACGCTTGCCGAAGTGAATAGCTAAGCATAGCGGAAGCGCGACAGCAGGTCGCATATCTCACAATTGACTGCGCAGACTTCGTGTGATCTTTGGGAAAAGCAGAACGCAGAGGACGCGAACGAAGTGCACGCGAAGGAGTGCCTCTTCTAGTCACGCACCTGCCACGCGAAGGGCGCGGCGGAGTGCCTTCCCTGTCACGCGCCTTCTTAAAGCCAGCCGAACCAGAAAGCCAGCCGTACGAGGCAGACCCACTGCCCTGGCGTAACGAGCCGCCATCGCACAGCCTGAAGGTTGGCGCTTCCACCGGGGATTGCTATACTCGTGAAGTTGCCTCCCGGCAGCACGCGGCACCAAGGGACCGCAGCAGCAACCACTCCCAAGGCCAGATAGCTCAGTGGTAGAGCGCGGCCCTGAAAAGGCCGGCGTCGGCGGTTCGATCCCGTCTCTGGCCACCACTCCGAAGTTTTAGAACTTCCCAGTAGCTCCATATCGCCGCATAAACACAAAACTTTTCTGTTTGAAGTTCAAGACGTCCAAGCAGATCCTTGAGCTCCAGATCCAACTGGAGGCATGGTGGGGAGCATGCAAAGGCTTAGTGAAGTGCATGCCCCAGGTTGGATTTATGGCGCTGACCAATACAGCGATCCGACAGCTGAAAGCCGCCGGAAAAGGCACGCAACGTCGCAGATGAGAATGCTTTGTACCTGGAGTTAAATCCTGCGGGCGGCAAGCGGGCCGAGGTGAAAAGCGAGCTGCGGCAAGCCGTGGAAGGATTTCGGGCCGGGAAAACCGAAAGCTCTATGAGAAAGCTAAAAGACCAGGGCAAGGTCCAACGGGCGGTGCGAAGAGTGGGACAGATTCACCGTTCCACGCTTTGCATGGACAGGGCATTTTCACGGCTGCCTGAGGATCGCTGACGACAAGCCGACATATCCGGACTTATTCCATTCAGCGTTGCTTTGTCATCGGAGGGCTTGCCTCCAGAAGATCTTTGACATAGCTCGCACTGGGACGCGCTCGCAGGCTGTCGTACATGGGAGAGAGATGGACCCAAGCGAGGTAGGGTTCGGCGTCTGAGGCAGCAAGGCTCAGCCACTCCTCGACCGCATCATCGCGGCCCCGCGCAAGCGCCAGCCAGCAGAGTGTAATAGCCTTAACATAGTGGTGCTTGCGCGCCTGCTATAGCGACTCAACGCCGACATTGCTTCCTCAACGGCTCCGGCCCTCGCGGCGATGTATGCGTTGTAGGCGAGCTCCACCGCCTGCAGCGGACCAGGACGCCGGGTCTGCCGATTGAGGTCAAACGCTTCTTCCGTTCTGCCGAGCTCAATCAGAGCCAGAGAAACGTAGATGCCGATGTAAGGATCAGGGCAAACCTCCAGTCCTGCCATGCCCGCTTGCACGCATTCTTCCCACCTTCGAGCATAGTAAAGGGCCATCGTCAGATGCATGTTGGCTCTGATATGCACAGGATCTAGATCCATGGCGTTCTTAGCTTCTTTGATAGCCGCGTCGTGCTGCCCAAGGCAGGTCAGCAGCTGCGCACGAATCATGCGCACATGCGGGTTCTCCGGCTCATAGGTAAGAGCCTCCCGACTGGCATTATCTGCCTCCGCCCAGCGTCGCTCAAAGGTCCGCAACATGGCGAGCGTGTTGTACACCATGGCGTCTTTCTGGGCGCATGAGAGACCCCGTTGTAGATACGCATCGGCCTTGGGCAGCGCTTCCGTTGGTGGCATGTCGTCCAGGAGGCATCGCAAAATGCAGGCCAGTGCAGCCCCGTGATACGGAAGCGGGTATGACGGGTCAAGTGCCATCGCTTGCTCGAGGAATGCCGTAGCTTTCAGCATCGATTCGGGACTGTGAGGCGAGATCACATGGTGCCCTTTTACGTAAGCTGCGGTCGCTGCCGTTTCGGCAGTTGACCGATGAAACGATACCCCCGCTTCGGCACGCGCTCGATCCAGCGGGGATGCGCGGGGATCGTCATTCAGAACGTCACGCAGGCGGCTGATCGCCGTGTTCACACCATTGTCGAAGGCGACATAGGTACCGTCGCCCCAGAGTTGTTGTCGCAAGGCCTCCCGCGATACCACCTGCCCTCCAGCGCGGAGCAGCGAGAGGAGTACCTGCAGCGGCTGGTCACGCAATTCGACTTCTCGGCCGTTTTCCACAAGCGTTCTGCCTGGTTGTCGACGGCGAATTCCCCGAAGTTCTTTCGCATTTGCCCTCTGTACCGTGCGGCCAGTCTACCTGTCAAGGTTTCGTTATGGCGCGCTCTGGCCACGCCCATGCCAAAGTGCTCCCATGACGATTCGACCTGTCTTCCTTGCCACTCTCCTCGCCTGTACTGTCTCGCCGCACGCGCTGTCTCTAGCCCAAGACACGGGTGCGCCCGGACGCAAGACGCATACATCCCCCTCGAACCGCGTCGGACTTCAGGCGCTTGTTGATTGCTTCTCCCAGGCTGTGAACACCAAGGACGCCAAGGCGCTTGCCGCATGCTTCACCGAAGATGGCGAATTTACCAACCCCATAGGAATGACGGCGAAGGGACGTATCGCCATCGAGAACTTCCACGCCGGTCTGTTCGCTCCAGTTCGCCAGCCGAACACACCAGGATTAGCAGAAAGCCTTCGCACAGAAGGCTGCGAGTATCGCTCTGCGCTACCGCACTGAGTTGCTGGACACAGCCTGAACCCGCCGCACAATGTTAAGCAATGCGACATTCGCCCAGACCCGATTGGAGACAACAATGAAAAACTTGAGGGTAGGTGGCAGCGGAAAGTACGCTCACTATGTCTTGCCCGCGTTGAAAGCGCATGGCGGGGTGATGAGAGCTCTTGTCACTCGCGAAGATAAGCGCGAAGAAGCCCTGACCCACGGAGCAGATGAAGTCGCGGTTGGGGACCTCAGGGACGAGGAGAGTTTAACGATCGCCAACGGATGAAAAGAGGTCACAGAACGCGGCACGTTCTCACTGCCCTACCCTAACTCCAAGCGTGCCAGCTATGTGGACTATCGCAACGTGGCTGAAGCAGCCGCAACTGCTTTGACAAGCGACAAGCTCAACTATGGGACCTTCGAGCTATGCGCACCCGGCATGGTGGATCGAGTGCAGTTGGCAAAGATCATGTCCCAAGCGCTTGGCCGGACTATTACCCCCCTCCTCCCGGCGAAGTGACCTTCGAAGAATGGGTCGAACAGGCCCACATACCCGAAGGTTCGTTCCATGAAGGCATGCAACGCATGTATGCCGTCTACGCAAAGTATGGCTTTGCGGGTGGCAACGCGCTCGTACTGCGGGCAGTGTTGGGTCGTGAGCCCCGTTCCCTCGAGGCTTTCTTCAAAGAACTCAGTCAATCAGAGGGATGATTATCGCAAACGATAGGACGGGCAAGCTGACGACAAGGTCAGCCTCAACAATGTCGGCACAAATGGTGGGGCGCCATCCCACGGCACGAGTACCAAGAGCAACTGGCGCCGGGAACGCACGTTCCGCCACCCGCAAGTAAATGCTGCTTCGGCTCAGGCCAGTTAACTTTCTTGACTTCAGGCAATCTCAAGATTGGATCAGACATCCATATCTCCCCCTAGCCGATTTGGCTCTTCCTGAACAACGTAGGATAATCCGCAGAAACTACACAGGACACAGTTCGCCTCCTCCTGCGTCCGCTAGAGTGCTCATGGATTACATAAACGAGCTCGAGAGGATTTCGGTCTGCTGGTCGACGGAAACCCATTGAAAGGTCTCTGTAGGAAGTCGCAAGAGATGATCTGGTCGTTGCTCTTTATCGCGATCAGATTGCTTGATTTGCTGTAAGACAGGCTGAGCTTTGAATTAGATCGAGAGTTGAAGCGAATAACTCTCCGAGCCGGGTCCGGGGCTTAATGCGGGCAGGATTGCGCGTAAGTTACAAGCAAATCGTGCGCACTCTGAGTAAAGCACTTGATTGGGAGTGCGTCTCTGACCACCATCTACAAGCGTTAGACGTTGTTGCTTAGGGCAGTTGACCGCCCCACGCACAGGGTCAGTGTGGTGTCTCATCCTGCTCAACAAGAGCTGGCAGATGACACTCCTGTGCAAGGGCCTCCAGGCTGTCCGAGTCGAACACGATCGCCCGGTTGGGTTGAAAGGTGATCAGAACTGTCGTCGGAGTCAGCAGTTCAACTGACTCAATGGCTACGGACTCGCTTTTCCCATCCATGCGCAAAGTGTCTACCAAGCATCTGCGAACGCCTCACGCCGGATAGCGACTGACGTCTTCTGGCGACTTCCACGATGTGGCCACGCTGCATTTAGCGCGAACGACACGAGCAAATGCCCACAACGCCCGCGCAGGTGGCACTGCCGGGCGACCTGCCCCTCAACGAGAAGGCCTCAGACGGATCCGAGGCCTTCTCGCGTTGAAAGAGAGATGGCTACTTCTTCTTGCTATTTGACTTGAAGGCAGCGACCTGCTTTTCGTCAAACGCCGAAACAATACCCTTGACGTCCTCGGCATGGGCGCCAGTGGGAGCGAGTTCCAAGTACTTCAGATACGCTTCCAGGCAGCCTGCAGGAGCCTGCATCTTCTGCGTCTTGGAGTCGATGGTTGCCTTGTCGATTAGCGACTGACCCTTGATGTAGTAGGCATCCGCTTTGGTTGGATCAGCAGCAATGGCCTTGTCCGCAGCCGTCGCTGATTCAGTATGTGCACCGCTGTTGTAGAGCACCACGGCTTCATTAAAGTAGTAGACACCGGCCTTTGCCGGTTCAGCCTGTGCAGCCTTGTCATAGGCCGCCAACGCATCCTGCGGCTTGTTCAGCTTGGCATAGGCCTGGCCCATGTTGTTGAAGGCGCTGCCTGGGATGGCCGCATTAGGCTTTTTCGCACTCGCGTTAAGGTCGGCTGCTTTCTGGAACGAGGTCACAGCATCGTCGTATTTCTTTGCTCCCACCTGCGAGTTGCCGAGTTCCAGCCACAGGATTGCCTCATCCGGCTTTTGGGTGGTCGCCTGCTGCATCTCGCTGACGGCGTCATCGTACTTGCCCGCCTTCTCATTGTCACGGGCCTGGGTCAGCAGCGTATTCAGGTTCCCGACAGTCTTGTTGGCGGCCATGGTTGCTGCATTTTGCTTTTTGAAGTCTTCGATCTGTTTGCGCTGTTCCGGGGTCATGTTTTTTAGGAACTCTTCACGCGTCATGTCATCGTTCTGTGCCAAGTCCACGCCGGACTTGATCTCGACGTTGTCCACGTAATCGACGGTCTTGCCGTTCAGAACGAAAAAGAGGATGTACTTACCCGGCGCGATGCCGGTACCGGTGTAATCGCCAGACGCGCTGACCGGGAAGGTGTACTGGTACTTGCGATTTTTTTCGTCGCTGGTACGGTCCGTTGACAGCTTAATTTCACCCGCCTGAGCGACGCCTGCGGCATTCTGCACGTGACCATGGATACTGCCAGGTGCGGGTGCCTGAGCCAGCAGGGCGAGGGGAGAAAGCATGACCATAACTGCGGCCTGGGACAGATTGCGAAGGTTCATTGCAAGCTCCTTGCACGCCGGCACGTTGTCCAGCGCACGAATACCAACTTTTCGCTATGAGATAGTTGCGTCATCTGGGGCGTTGGCTGCCGCATACGGAATCGGATCGGTATACCCCGCCCCCTGGAATGCCCGCAGCCGCAGGACGCAGCTTTCACATACACCACAGGCGACAGTTTCGCCTGAATAGCATGACCAACTTACATGTAATGGCGCACCAAGTTCAACACCAAGCCGCACAATCTCGCGCTTACGCAGGTGGATGAGCGGTGTTTCCAC